>JBIQNJ010000008.1:29007-63914 GCA_044462445.1 Truepera radiovictrix
TTCTTCACGCGGCACCTGTCTCCCCTACGTGGCATCAGCCGCCACCCACTGCTCGCCGACTGCCCTCCCCTCACGCCACACCTCACCCATCTCGTACTCGAACTCGACCGGCTGCCAGAGCCGCAACGCACCCATCGGATAGAACGTCAGTTCGCCGAAGTAGATGCGGCCATTCACCTCGTAGAGGTCGACTCGGATGAACTCGTGGCCCGCGCCGAGTCTCTCGGCTATCGTCACCATATCGTCCAGTCGTGCCGGCAACTGCGGCACCGGGTCCGGGGCCTCGCGCCCGCGGTGCACGGCTAGCCGCCGCCCGTCGGGCATGAAGAACGCTTGGGCGTGGTGGGTGAAACGCGAGTAATCGACTTCGAACAGCCGCACTTTGCCCGCTAAGACAAAGAACTTGTAGTCAAGCGGCACCTCGCCGCTAGGGCCGGAGAGCAGTTCCTCGACCACCAGTCGGCGCGGGACCGCTCTATAGGGAGCCTCGCGGTAGAGCCGCGAGTAATCCATAGCCAGCCACCTCCTGGCCGTGGCGCGCACCACCTCCCAGTCCAGTTGGCTCTTGTCTCTCACTATCAGGTTCATACCCGAACCATGGGTGCCTTTCAGCACGAAAGATGCCGGCAGCTCCTCCGGCCTTATGGAGTCGGGGTCGTCGTAAACAGCGACAAGCGGGATAAGCGTCTGTTCGCAGCCAGCACTAGTCACGAACTCACGCACACCATACTTGTCAGAGAGCTTGCCGAGCTCACGGAACCTGGGGAGGTCGGTCAGTTTCTTCCGTATCAGCAGCTCATGGAAAGTCTTGGGGTCCTTACGGTTCCTCAAGCGCCCGAACCGCCAGACGTACTGCATGTCTGTATGTAGGCGGTCTGGTAGCAGTGCTTTGAGCTTGTCGATGAAGCGCCCCATGTCAGTCCCCGATGATATCGCCAGGCGCCTACATCGGGGCGGGAAGCCGATTCATCCGAGCCTTCAGCTTCGAGATCACTACCAGTATGAGAGCGATGTTGAACACCAGCCCACTGACGGCCATGCCCGCCACGGCGCCTACGGGTCCCGCGATCATGCCGCCCCCTACGAGAGCACCGACGCGGGTCAGCGTGTAAACGGCCTCGTAAGCCGCGTGCCAGCGCTGGATCCGGAGCAGTGGCACTAGACTCACCGCCGGAATGTTCATAAGGCCCGCAGCGAGGTTTATCCCAAGGTAGCGGGAGAACTCCCCACCCTGCCTCCACTCCTCGCCGAGGCCCCAGGCGAGCACCTGCGGACCGAACAGGGCAAGCAACGTCGCGGGTATCGCTCCTAGCAGGGCCAGGGCGAGCGTAGTTCTGACGACGAACGGAACTACCTCGTCCCTGTCCAGCATCCGGCTCAGGTAGGGGTAGAGAACCTGCCGCAGCGACTGCCCCAGAAGGTTCGACGGCGCGCTCACGATGCGCCGGGCCAGCAGGAACTGGCCTGCCACGGCCGTACCGAAGGTCGCCGTCAGTATCACCGCAGGCAACGCCTGGCCCACTGCGTTAAGCATGGTTTGGGGCGCGCCGTAGGCGATGAAGTCGCCGTACTGCCGCAACACCTGCCCCGCTCTCCTGAAGCTGATCTTGGAGCGAAGGTCGAGTCGGCCGCCCAGCGCGGCCCTGCCGAACAGCGTCAGAGTGCCGACGAGTTGCCCACCGATATGGCCGACCAACATGCCTTGTGCACCGAGTTGCGCCAACCCGAAGCCGATCTGGCCGCTAGCCGTCGCCGCTCCTCGCGCCACTTGGGCGGTGGCCAGCCGGCCGAACTTCCCGATGCGCGTGGACCAGTAGTTGAGGACCTGAAACACGCCCAAGGATCCGACGTAGAAGGGTAAGAACCCCAGAAGGGGCGCCAGATCAGGCGCGCCCAACATGCGGGACAGCAGGTCCCCGCCGAACGCTACAGCCAGGGCGGTAAACAGCACCACACCGGCTATGACCAAGAGGCCGGACGCCACGACCTCCCGGGCGTCGTCGTCGGACTTGGGCACGACCACGGCTAGCTCTAGTCGGAGCGCGGCGACCACACCGACCACGCCCGCCACTGACAGGAAGACACCCACGACACCGAAGTCGTCCGGCGCATATAGACGGCTCAGGACAGGCGCAGCCAGGAACCCGATCGCCTGACCGGCCGCCGTGCCCGTCAGCAGTTTGGCAACGTTACGAAGTCCGGATGTCACGGGGCGAGGAACGCCTCACCTACAGGTCGTTGTTCACCCCATACGGCGCCTAGTTCGCTGTCGAACGATCTGGGATCGAACCGAACGACACCCCCTTCGGGATAGTGGGTGATCTCACCCACAACGATCCGCTCCGGCAGGGAATAGAAGTCAACTCTGGCGAACTCGAAAGGCGCGGCCAGGGCCGAGGCAAGTTCAACCATCAGCCCTAGCTGGCTAGGCACAGCTATCGGCTCTCCGATCAGGGGGTACTCACACTCCACGGCCACCTCACGCCACTCCGGTGTGAATAGCGTTCTCTTATGATGGCTGAACCTGTCACGGTCAACCTGGATAAGTCGCGGCGTCCCGGCGAAAACGAACACCTTGAAATCGTCGATGGCTCCGCCAGGCGCTAGGTTCTCCTCGAATAGCACGCGCGGCCGCAGGTTCTTGTATGCCCACTCCTGGCGCTTCCGGTAGAAGGACCTGGCTAGCCAGTTCTCCGTCAAGTTGGCCGCCTCGGCATAGTCGAGGTCAGAATCGGTGACTATCCGGTTCCAGCCGCTGCCATGTGAGCCCTTCATCACGTAGTGCGGAGGCAGAGCATCCAGGTTCAGGTCCTTGATCGACTCAACGACCGCGTACAGTTCCGGCAAGTACTGCTCCCCTACGGTGTCACTGACGTACTCTCTCAGGGTGTACTTGTCGGCTGTCACGGGGATCAGCGGGTTGCGGTCGAACACGCGCTTGGCCAGAACCCGCTCAGTGAACGTTTCAGGAGAGCGCAGGTTCGGGACGTATCCGAGCTTGGCCATGCAGTGGAGCCTGGCGAAAACCTGGGGCGGCAACACCCGAGCCGCTGCCGTAAGGGCCAGCCGCCTCACGGCGTGTCATCTCCTGTGCCCGGCGGTGAGAAGCGGAAATAGGCCTCACCTTTACCTCTCGACCGCACATCCTTCGCCAGCCTCGGCAGGAGGTGCAACGGCTCGACAAGGTACCTACGCCATAGCCGCCTTGGTTCTGCGACCAGCCTGAACAGCCACTCCAGACCAAGGGCCGAGAGCCACCTGGGTGCCATCGGTATCTCGCCCGCCACGTAATCGAAGGCCGCGCCACAAGTGCCTACGACGGGCGCCTGAACCTGGTCCAGATACCGCAGAAGGAACTCCTCCTGCCTAGGCATTCCCATGCCGATCAGTAGCACGTCTACACCTTCCTCACGAACACGCGCCAGGCGCTTACCGACTTCGCCGTCCGCATCGTCGAGAGGGAAGTAGCCATCCTCCGTTATCAGCTTGAGTCCTGGGTGCTGCCGCCGTAACCTCTCTGCAGCTTTCTCGGCCACACCTGGGCGCCCGCCTATGACCATCACCTTCCAGCCTCGCTCCGCAGCGGCAGACATCAGCAACGGCAGCATGTCCATGAAGCCGGCTCGATGCTCCCTGGTTACGGGCAGGCCAAGCAGCCGAGCTATCCATACCAGCGGCATGCCGTCTATGCGCACAACGTCGGCCTGCTCCTGGAGCCTAGTCAAGCCGTCGCTGCGCGGCGCGATGAAGGCGCTATGCATGTTCTGGCTCACCAGCAGTCGCCTATGCCCACTCTCCACTCCCTCCGCTACCACGTTGAGCCACTGCTCTCGCGTAAGCGGCGAGATCCGGACACCCAGCACCATGTAGTCGGGGCCGCGTTCGAAAGAGACGGCAGAGCTAGCAGACCCGTCCACGCTAAGCACCCCCTCCTACTTCGCTTCCCGCCTCCGGGATGCCCCAACAGGCTATCGCCAGGACCAGAGGTATGTAGACGCTCGGAGCCAAGACGGCTAAGTCTACGAGAGCTTGAGCAGAGAGGGCCGTCATGGTCATCAGCAGAGCTAGTCCACCATAAGAGCTGCGCTTACGCACCCTCGTAACTACCTCGTGGACCCCTAACGCGTACACCAGCAGGAGTGCAGCCAGACCGACGGAGCCTCCAGCTATCAGAGCGTCGAGCAGGACACTATGAGGGTGAGCCGCGGCAGCCAGGGGTAGTGACGGCTCGATGATCGGCGCCCACTGCACCCAGGCACCATCACCAAGGCCTGTTATGGGCGACAACCTCGCGATCCCTAACGCTGTCATGAAGATCGGCCCGCGCTCGAACGATCCGAGCAGGGAGTCTACGTCGCCACGTAAGAACGTCACCGCTACGAGTCCTACGACCACCGCAGCCAACCCTAGCGCCGCCCACACCCAGTCACGCTTCCTTAGCGACCGCCCCCTTGCGACCACCGCTGAGACGACGACCCCTAGGGCTACCCCGATGAGCAGAGACCTGCTCCCGGCCGCCAGCAGCAGGAACGTGGACACCAGTGTTCCGAACACCAACAGCACCCTCCTGGCCTTCCCTCCGAACGACCTCGCCTCCTTACCGGCAGTTCCGCCCACGATAAAGAGCGTCCAGAGAGCCAAGACCGAGGCAGCCGCGATGTTCGGATGCGTCAGGAAACCCTGCGACCGCCCGAAATCACCTTCTATCAGCACGCGGATGAACTGCAACACCAGAGCGGCGCCCGCCACCGCCATGAGCCAGGGCGCAGCTGCAGCCGACATCAGGCGCAGCCGCCCGTTACGCGGTGCAGCGTTCACAGCGGCCACCGCCACCACGAGGAACACACCGTTGATCCACAGGCGCCCGGCGAACGAACCTACGATCAGGACAACCACAACAGCGGCACAAGCCACTTGAAGCAGTTGGCGTTTCATGGGTTCACGACTTCGACGATGAGGTTGCGATCCTCAGCGCCACTGGCCAGGTCGTTCGTGAAGGAGATCAAGGCGTCGTAGCCCATAGGTAGGTCTACGGCCGTCTTAGCGCCGGTAAGGTATCCGTGCCATACGGCACGCCTCCCTCCAGCGCCCACAAGCGTGAGGCTCACTGCCGGCCCGACACCACGCACATCCGTGCCAGACATGAGCAGAACACGCTCCGAGGAGCAGCCGGGCACGGCTACGAGCGCGTTGGTTGACGCGCGTAGCGCACCGTCTGCCCAGACCGTCGACCCGGCGATGGCCGCCGGACGGCCGCACTGCTCGAGGCCATAGGCAGGAACTGTGGCCGGGCCTTCACCCGTACTGGTACCTTCCTCCTGCGCTAAGCCCGCTCCGCCGTCTTCGGCCCCGTAAAGGACCGGCGAGGAGAGCGACTGAACGGTGCGCGGCACACCGAAACGATCCGGACGTAAGACCAGCAGGTCCACATCATAGGTACCAGGCTGGAGAGCCCGTGTCGCCGTAACCAGTTCACCTCTGCCGGCTGTGGGCGTCTTGCGCGCCCCGGTCACGCACTCTGACGAGCCAACGCTGCATATCCTTAGCTGCACCGACACCGAGCCTGGAGCGGCGGCGTCAGCGCCGCCCAAAGAGCTGAACTCGTACCAAGCGGCGAAAGGCGCGCCGTCAGGCACCAGCTGAGGGACGAAAGCCCATGACAACGCCGGAGCCGGCACGCTGCCGGCGTACCACATGGTCGTGGTAGTCACGGCCAGTATCAGCAACACCAGTGCGCCGAACACGCCAAGCGCGTTTACATAAGCTCTCACGCGCCTAACTCCCGCACCACGAACTCTATGTACCTCCGGTACATGGTCTCTTCGTCGAACTCCGACCTCTGCCGTTCCCGAGCGCGTTCGCCTACCTCACTAGCGGCCTCGGGGCCGGCCTCGATAGTCTTGAGCGCGCTGACCCACGCTACGTAGGACGCCGGACTGACCAGGAGTCCGACATCTCCGCCCTCCGACCGCAACGGATCCCAGTTGGCAGGGATATCGGAAGCAACGACCGGAATGCCACGGGCCATGGCTTCCAACAAGGCCAAACTCAGCCCCTCAGCCCACGAAGGCTGCACGTAGGCGTCGCAGTTAAGCAACCACTCGTCGACGGCCTCACGCCCTACCCGCCCCATAAACCTCACGCGCTCAGCAACACCGAGCTCATGGGCAAGCCTTTCAAGGTCTCCCTGAGCCTCCCCGCCGCCTAGCAGCACAAGCCACCAGTTCGGTAGCTCCGTCAAAGCACGGACCAAGATCTCGAGGTTCTTGCTTGCGGTGAGCCGGCCGACGGCAACGGCGAGCTTGGCACCGCCAGCCGCACCTAGCTCGGACCGAACGGTGTTCGCCGCCTGGCCTCTAGGCTCGTGACTGGGTTGAACACCGTTAGAGACGACCGATACTTGCTCCATGTACGAGCGTCCGTTCACCTTGTAGCTGTCGGCCACTGACGCCGAGCACGCGATGATGCCTCGGTAGCGGCCGAGACGGGCGGCCAGAGCGTCTAACCTCAGCGCCGTTCGCCCCACCAGGTCGCTTGATGTGTGCAGGGTGGAGATGACCTTGGAACCCGACCACACGGGAGCCAGCATGCCCACGACCGCGCCAAGCAGGGGCGTGAAAGTGACGACCACATCAGGACGTTCACGCCGAAGTCTCTGCAGCAGCCTTACGAAGTCCCTGACATCGCTGAGGGGCTTAGCCCACCGAGCCGCCTTCGCCGTCTCGAGTTCTTTAAGGTTGCGAAGGTAAACGGCCGAGGCAGCTATCCCCGCGGCTCTGAGCCGGGCTTCCAGGCCATCGACGATGGTCTTCGTACCGCCAACCACATCGTTGCGCTGGAGCAACCACACCGCCCTAGGAGCATGGGCTGATCGAACCTCGCTCACGGCTCAGCCGGCCTCCTGCTGACGATCCGCGCTTCGCCAGCCGGCTCCTCGTCTGGCACGACGCCCCGGTAGAGCGGCGAGCTACCTATGAACTGGACGAAGAGCAGGAACAGGAACAGGTTGTTGGGTCCCAGCAGGATCGAGTCTGACATGGAGACCACTAAGGACGTCACCACCACCACGACCCCGATCTCCTGAGAGTGGGCGATGTCGCCTATCGAAGTGAACCAACGCTTAAGCAGGCTCAGCAGCAGCCCAAGGATCAGCAGCATGCCCACGGTTCCAAGGCTCAGGCCCACGTCGAGCAGGCTGTTATGGGCATGACCGACGCGCCAACCCAGGGTTTCTGTCACGGCAGCACCGCTCTTGCTTCCCCAGTAGGCTCGGTACCCGTGACCTAGAACCGGTCGTTCGCCTATCTCGTCGATAACGATCGACCACAGCGTTGTACGACCCGTTACGGAGGCGTCACGACCGATGAAGCTGAACAACTCATCCGGCGCGACCCGAAAAGCCGTGGTTAAGGCAGTCGCTGCGAGGAGGAACAGTACGAACGTCGCCGCGATCAACCTCGGTTGCCACCGGATCAGGCGTAGCGCCAACACGGCTATGACCGCAGCTAGCAGTGCCACCAGTCCCGTAGCGGACTGGGCTTGAACGACGAGCGAAGCAGCCAGGGTGGCCATGGCCGCCCAAGCCACCTTTCCTGAGAAGCGCCGAGACTGGAAGGCCGCCAGCAGGAACAGCCCGCTCGCTAAGGCCATCTCTCGGCCCAGCAAGTTCTTGTGTAGGAACACACCCTTCCAGCGACCGGTGTGTGAGCCCACTTGGTGCACCCCGAACTCCGGAGCAAGGAACACCACCACGACCGAAGCGAGGGCGGCGAGCGCAAGCGCACCCATGACCAGCGCAATAGTTCTTCGGTACCCGAGGACCCAAACAGCGTAGATGGCGACCAGGACTGTTCCCGCTAGCGCTACGGACCTCCGCATCGTCAGTTCCGGGTTCATCGACCACAGAACAGACGCCGCCGCTAGAAGCGTGAACAACAGTGGCAGCCAAGCCGACAGAACCGGCCGCCCGACGGGCCTTCTCCAGAAGTGACTAACCGTCAGCAGAGCGATCACGGCCAGCAGGCCCGAAGCCATGACCTGCACGCCCGGCAGGCCCGTATCGAGGTCGATCGTTTCCGCACCGCCCGGCGCGAGCAACGGCTGTATGATCGCCCCCGAGATCAGCAGGACGTAGGTGAGACATGTCAGCAGCCCGAGAGTGCTCCGGGTGGGCAGCCGCAGGTCTAGTGTGGGAGTAGCGCCTCGAGCCACAGCGGCCCCACCCTTTCGATGTGGAAGTCCCGACCTCGCCTCCTTAGAAGGGCCCCGTCTGCCTCCACGCAAAGGTTCCGCTGTATCGCCTTGCGGAGGGCGTCTACGTCTCCCGCCGGCACCAGGTCTCCGTACTCTCCACCGGCCAGTATCTCCCGCGGGCCGGAAGGGCAGTCCGTAGACACAACGGGTACGCCCAGGGCTAGAGCCTCCACCAGAACGTTAGGCGAGCCTTCCCAGCGTGACGAGAGCACCAGGAGGTCTGCCCGCTTCATCCACCTGAACGGATTGGTCTCTTCGGCCACCAACCGTACTCGGTCGCCCAGGTCCAACTCATGGATGAGGCTGCGGACCTGCGTCTCCAACGGGCCAGCGCCTATAAGCACGAGCCCTGTTGTGGCGGCCTCCTCCAGCTGAGCGAACGCCCTCAGAAGCGTTTCATGGTCCTTCTGCGCCGTCAGGCGCGCTACGCAGACCACGCGCTTGTCAAGCGCGTCGTACCAATCGTTATCCAACGGAGTATCAGCGAACGCGAACACTTGGTCATCGATACTGGCGTTGGTCAAAGAGACGATCTTGCCGCGGTCAACACCGTAAGCCTGCTCCACCCCGTCTGCCACGCCTGTCGACACGGCGATGATCAGGTCGGCACGGCGGTAAGCGCTCGTTAGTATGAGCCTAACGATGCTTCCGAACCTCTTCGCGTACGGCGCCTCGTGCCGTGGGTCGTTTGCCTCTCTCAGGACCACCTTAGGGCGCGCTGGAAGAAGGCGCGACACGAGCACAGATACAGCGTTCACCTGAGGGAGTGTCGCGAGCAAGGCATCAGGCTTCAGCCGGGCCAACAGGCGGTGCAGTGGCAGTACTGCACTCCTTATCCTCCCTGCAGCGATATCGTGATGCGTAACACCGGCATCTAGCTCTCTAACCAACGGCCCCGAGCCGACCAGGGTCACGAGGTGAGTGTCGACGCCATGTGACGCGAAGAAGTTAGCGAGGCGAACCATGACCCGCTCCGCGCCTCCAACGCCCAGATCGCGTAATACGAGCACTACACGATTGGCATCGACTTCGCTCATACAGTGGGCGATGCTACCACGGTCTATTTCTTCCCCAGGACGTCAATAGAAGCGCCGCGCACGACGAGTTTTCATCGTTGAACACGGGGTAAGAGGGTAAGCTTCGGCCAATGACTCTAGGGAGGGCAAAGCCGGTGTTCAGGGGTCTGGCCTTCATGGCTGGAGTCAGCTTCGCGGCGGTTCCGGCGGTCGGGCCGTTCCTGGCAGTGTTGGCCATCCTCACCGGCAGGCTGGCGATCCAGCGAGCCGACGCCTGGTGGTGGCTCTCCTCTCTGCTGCTCGGGCTTCCTTTCGTCGTCACGGGGCATCTGTCGGCAGGTGCGCTGACCACCGCCCAAGGGATCGCAGTGTGGCTGATCTTCAGGTCAGCGACGAAGATCCGCCAGACCGTGCAGGGCAGCAATGCTGCAGTGGACATCGGCTCGGGGCTGGTAGTCGGGCTGGCTATCACGTTAGTCGCAGGCCTACGTCACCTGGGGGCGTCGCGCTTCGATGCTGCGATAACCGTCCTTGACGCTATCGTCTGGAACACGCATCCCGCGCTCTTCGGCCACGCGATCCTGACGCTGTCTGCCCTGCTTGCCATAGTCGTTCCTTCCGCCAGGCTCAGGGTGGTGGCGCTAGCTATCGGCGCCGTAGGAGTGGTCGTCTCGGGCTCCCGCGAGGCTGTCTGGGCTTGGCTGGTCATAGCACTGGGCCTGCGCTTCGTAGGCAGACGCGGTACCCGCGGGACGCGCGTAGCAGAGTGGGCGCTGATACTGCTGATGACCTTCATCGTGTCTGGCGTGGCGGCCGCCTTAGGGTTCGGTCGCATCGGCTTCCTCACCGCTTTCTCGCCGCAAGATAGCGACGCCAACATCTTCCGCGGAACAGAGATATCTTCCGGCGACTGGTGGTTGCCGCTCGGCGTCCGCTTCACCGCAGAGCCGGTAGCGGTAGATGGCGAGACGCGGACAGCGTTCGCGGTCACCAAAGAGTGGACCGAGTCGTGGTCGCGCCTCCAGCAGGCCGTAACGCTAACGCCAGGTGAGACCTACACCCTAAGCGCTCTGGTCAACGCCCCGCCGGACACCCGTCCAGGCTTCGACGGCTGGGGGCGGGCATCTACCGATACGGAAGCCGCCAACCTGGCCACCCTGCTAGAGAACGGCGTGCATAGGGCCTCAGCGTCAGGCCCGCTAGTGGTGGTCTCCACTAGCGCCGTGACAGTAGATGACGCCTACGAACGGCTGTTCGTCACCTTCCGCTACGACGGTAACGATCCTCTGACCTGGTACGTAGGGGTGGTGCCGGACCGGTCGAACAGGACAGGTATCACGGCCCTGGTCGCCGAGTTCCAACTGACCAGGTCGTATGTACTCCTGTCATATAGGCCTGGCGCAGCCGAGCGTGGCGTCACCGATCTGCAGACCTCCCGCTTCCCTATATGGCGGGACGCGCTAGAGGCCATCGGCGCCAAGCCCTTCTGGGGCTGGGGGCCTGCCGGCTTCCCGCAGGCAGTGACCACACTGAGGCCCGACGAGACCTTGGTGCGCCCTGTCGCGGCTCACGCCCACAACGCTTGGCTTGACGCCTGGGTAGAGCGCGGGATCGTAGGCGTTCTCGGCCTCATAGGGCTATTCGCCTTACTCGGCCTGCGCGCCGTCCAACAGCGCGACCGAGCGGCGGCTATCGTGCTGGTGGGCGTCTTCATCCTTAACCTCTTCGACTCTACGCTTCTCTCCGGCGCGGTCATCTATCCGTTGGCCGCCGTACTGGGTTGGCGAGCGGCCGGCCACAGAGAGATCGCTAACGCCGAGACCGGCGTAGGTAGTGCCACAGCCGTGAGGTTCGCGCTCGCTATCTCGGACTTCAGTGCAGGCGTAGCCTCGCTGACACTGGGTATGTATCTGGCCACCAGATACGACGACACGATCACCATAGGAAGCGGCTGGACGGTACCGCTGCTCTACGTCACGCTCATCTGGGCGGCCGTCGCAGCGGCTTCACGTCTTTATCCCGGCTACGGCCTCGCCAGTTACCAGGAGCTGGCAGGCACTGTCAGGTCGGCTGTAGCGGCAGGGGTACTGGTAGGCTTCATCGCCCTTCTAGTCCCCGAGGTCTTCGGTCTATCCGCCAGAGTGTTCATGATCGGCATCCCGGCAGGCGTGGTCATAGCTCCGCTGTTCCGGGCTGCCACGAAGCAAGGTTTACGGCAACTGCGGCTATGGGGTCGGCCGCTCGTGGTCCTGGGCACCGAATCGGCCGCTGCACGGGTAACGCGCCACCTGCTCAACCATCCCGGCATAGGGCTGCACCCTGTTGCAGCGTTCGGAGATACGACCAGCTGGGACGTCTCTGGCCTCCCAGTGACCGGCCCGTTGGATAACGCTTGGGGTTACATCGAGCTTCACGGCATCCGCCACGCCATCGTCACGAGAGATGCCGCCACCACCGCCGCCTTCGACCAGGTGCTGCTCCGTTCAGGCACACAGCTCAAGTACATCCAGTACCTACCCGACCTGACCGGCCTGCCAACCAACTCGGTGGTAGCAGCGCCGCTCGGAACCGCGCTTGCGCTCGAGGCGCGTAACCAGCTTGCCTCGGGCACGAACCGAGCTGTGAAGCGTGTGATCGACTTCCTCGGTTCAGTCGTCCTACTGGCCTTACTGGCACTGCCACTCCTCGTCATCGCCATCCTCATACGGCTTGATTCGCGCGGCCCGGCTATACATCTCTCTTCCCGCATCGGCCGCTACGGCAGGCAGTTCAACTGCATGAAGTTCCGTACTATGCACATAGACGCCGAAGAGCGTCTGCAGGTTCTTCTTCGCCAGAGTCAGGAGTTACGGGAGGAGTACGAGCACTTCCACAAGCTCGAGAACGACCCGCGCGTCACGCGGATGGGGCGTATCCTTCGTCGCGTGTCGCTGGACGAACTGCCTCAGCTTATCAACGTGCTGCTCGGGCAGATGAGCCTCGTTGGCCCAAGACCCTACCTGGAACGCGAACGCAGCCTCATGGGGATAGAACGCGACCTCATCTTCCTTGCGCGGCCGGGGATGACCGGCTACTGGCAGATCGAGGCCCGCAACGACGTGAGTTTCGAGGAACGGCAGGGCATGGAGGCGCATTACGTGCGCAACTGGTCGGTCTGGTGGGACATCGACATCCTGCTTCGTACGCCTGGCGTCATGCTGAGCAAAACTGGTAAGTGAGACGCCCCTAGTGCGCTCGCGCCATGACGCTGTCGATGTACGCGGCACGTTCGGTCAGCCACCACGTGATCCGCTCAAGCTCTGAGCCGAAATCGGGCGACCGCTTGTGTTGTTCCGGCACCGAATGCCACCTTTCGTAATCTCGTGCGTACGACGAGCTGATAAGCCCACCGTAGACCTCAACGAACTCGAGCAGAGCCGGGAAGTGTTCGGTGTAAAAGGCGCGCCATTGCACCTTGAACTCGTCCATGAACACCGGGTGTCTCAGCACGTCCCGGAAAAACCTGCCGGCTCCCCAACTCTCGACAGGAAGTACCCAAGACTTGGGGTTCGCGAACGTCAGCATCGTCTCTTCGCGATAACCGTACGCCCAATCGAAATCCCAGATAGGACCCATCTGATAGGGCCCCTCAGCCAACCGGTACATATAGACGCTCTTCGGGTGATGCAGCTCGTAGTTCGCTGCCAGCGTGTAAACCACCATGTACTTCGCGAACGACACCGGATCGAGCACGCGCGCAAGAGAGCCTGTGTTGCCTTCGGGTCTCGCCACGAGCCGTTCTAGAGCGGCAAAATCCGCGCGAATTAGATCCACTTCGCCCGCCGCCTCAACCTCGGAGAGCTCGCCCAGGTCCGGGTGAGCGATCATCACGGGTAACCGGTAGCCACCCAGCGACCGAAACTCGAAGTCCGAGTCCATGTTGTCGTCCAGCTCAAGCAACAACCCGTCTTCGCCTATGTCTATCCGATTGGGCCCGACTTCCTTATGTTCGGTGAACAGGTAACTGCCCCAGTACTCGCCGTTGACCACTACCTCAACGGGGATCATGTGGTTGGTGAAAGGCATGTCGAGCAACCGCGCGGCTTCGAACGCGATAGCGTTGCCCATCAGTGTCGGGTCTAGGTAGTTGGCGAGAAGAACCCAGTTCCGGGCGGCCGGCAGGCCAAGAAGCTCAGCTGCAACCGGCAGACGTAAGCGCAGCGGCTTCTTACCCTCCTTCATGCCGTAGTACCAGGTCGAGTTCCCTCTGCCCCGCACCTGAACAGGCCCGCTGAAGTCGCTGAACGCGCCGGCGCCGTCGATCGTGATGGTGGCGGTTCTGTAACCGCCCTTCGAGACGATCGGCATGGCGTTCAGCGTGGAGATGCGGATAACGGGAACGCCGGGAATAGTGGCGTACTCGTACGGGTAGAACGGTTGCGAGGTGCAGGCCGTCAGGAAGAGGGCCAGCAGCGCAGCTACGAGCAAACGCGATGTGATCGTATAAGACTTCATCCCCCACGCTCTTTCTGTTCAGTCGTTGGTTCTCATATTAAGCGAGTGCACCTGGTATCTCCGGCCATGCCTAAGGACCGCTAAGAACAACGCTCCTCCCAGTGAACGCGCGGCGCACGAGTAGCCGGGAACCGGGCTCGTCGCGAGCGGTAAAGTAGCACCCGATGCCAGCCATGTCCGCCGCGCAAGCCAGACGTGCCATGAACGCCATCAATACCGTCACCCGGCCGCTGTACTGGCTGTACGAAAGGCGCCTGAAGAACGCCGTGACGGGCAGCCCGATGCCCCGGCACATCGGCATCATCATGGACGGCAACCGGCGCTTCGCCAAGGCCGCCGGCATGGACCTGAAAGCCGGCCACGACTACGGGGCCGGTAAGGCCCGTGAGGTGCTCGACTGGTGCCTGGAGCTGGGCATAAAGCACATCACCCTGTGGGGTTTCAGTACCGACAACAGGGGCCGCGCCCCTGACGAGGTCTCCCACTTGCACGGGCTGTTCGCCGAGCAGGCACGCAGCCTGCTCAACGACGAGCGTCTTCACGCCAACCGCGTGCGCGTGCGCATCATAGGCGACATCGGCGACTTCCCGGAGGAGGCCAAGGAGGCTCTTCGCAAGATGGAGGAGGCCACCAAGGACTACGACGGCATGTCTGTGAACGTGGCGCTGGGCTACGGCGGCCGCGAGGAGATCGTCGACGCCGTGAGGCGCATGCTCGTCGAGGAGGGCGCCGCCGGAGCGACGCCCCAGGACCTGGCCGAGCGCCTGAGCGTAGACGAGATAACCCAGCGCCTCTACACCGCCGGCCTGCCAGACCCCGATTTCGTCATCCGCACCTCGGGCGAGGTGCGCCTGTCGGGTTTCCTGCTGTGGCAGACGGCGTACAGCGAGTTCTACTTCTGCGACGCCAACTGGCCCGAGTTCCGCAAAGTGGACTTCCTGCGGGCCGTGCGCTCGTTCCAGGCGCGCGAGCGGCGCTTCGGACGCTGAACTCGGCTCACGGCTGGGGCTCTACTCTCCCTCACGGCACCAGGTACCTGACCTCCAGCACCGGGAACTTGGTCTGTGCGTCACCCGCCGTCTCGGCGGCCTCACCCGCGAAGAAGATCATGGTGCACGAGAAGCAGGTCAGACGGTACTGGCTGCGAGAACCGCGGCTGGCGCGGTTGTTCCAGTCGTCTGCCACAGACACGCGAACGTCGGCGGAGTTCCAGCAGCCGCCGACCTCGTCGGCAGCCAGGAAGCCGTTGTCGTGCAGGGCCACCGTGGTGGCGGCTGCCGATATAAGGGTGGGACCGTAGAGCACATGCTCCACCTTTATCGTGGTCGGCGAGACGGTGCACGGGTACTCACCGTTCGCCAGCAGCTTGGCGGCGACGATGCTGTCGCTGCTTAGGTCGGGCGGCAGAGTGCCGATATCGAACCCGAGGAAGCCTGCACTGGACCCCGAGACCGAGATATCAAGCATGTCGTTTGTCACGGTGCCGTCTTCATCCACGGCGCCGTCCTGGTCTGCGGCGCCCGGTAGCCGGTTGGTTATCTCCCTTAGGGTGGAGAAGGTGAACTGACTCTCCGCCAGAGGGTTACCAGCCAGGTCCCTGGCCGTGTTCCCTATGCCGTACAGGAAGCTGAGCGCCGTTACCGTCGCCACGTCGCTGCCCTGCGCGTAAGGCAGCGGCGCGTTTGGGGTAACGGTCATGATGGTGCCGGCCGGGTTCCACGATATGGCAACGGAACTCTGCTCCAGGCCAGGCGCTGAGGAGATGTACGCCTGCCCCGTGGCCGCCTTGTTCATGGATTCACTGAACTCTACGAGGATGACGGCGTCCGCCGGCACCCCGTCAGCGCCGTCGGGCGGGTACACGGAGACGATCGTGGGCGCCGCCGAGTCTACGCCGCCTGCCACGGTCACCGTGACGGTCGTGCTGACGGGGCCGCCCTGGCCTTCGGCGAACAGCGTGAAGGTGGTGGTGCCCTCCACCCGCACCAGCAGGCTGTCGCCGGTCACCTGGCCGATCCCGGGCTCTATCCGCAGGCTCGCGGCGCCCGTCACCTGCCAGGCCAGCATCACATCCCCGCCCCCGGCCCCCAAGCTCGAGGGCGTAGCGGTGAACGAGTTGATCACCGGCGTCGATGGCTTGCTGCAAGCGGCGACGATAGAAACGATAGCTATCAGGCTGACCAGTACTGTGCGTCTCACGGTTACGCTCCTCACTCAACTAGGAAGCCGTTGCCGGCGTTGATGATGCGGTAGTAGTTGCCGCTCTGCGTAGGGCCCAAGATGGCGCCTACGGTGATGCCGGAACCGGGCAGCGCGTAGCGCGACAGGCGGAACGTGCCCATGGAGGCCTGGCGGGCGTCTAGCAGTTGGAAGCCCGTGTTGCCCTGCAGAACGGTTCCGGAGCCCACCTGCAACGACGGCGGTGCGCCGTCCAGGTTCAGACCCGCGCCCGAGTTCTCGGCTATGCGCGAGTCTCGTAGGAACAGCGACACGTTGGTGGCCCACACGCCGTCCTGCGAGTTGGTGGTAACGGTCAGGTCCGAAAGCGAGGCGGTAGAGGGCGCGCCGGTGGCGGTAGTGGTCAGGCGCAAGCCCACGCGGTTGCCGATGATCTCGAGCTGCTCAAGCCTCACCTGCCTGACCCCATGGATGAGGAGGCCCGAACCGCCGGCACTGCCGACCGAGTTGTTCCTGAAGGCCGAGCTGCGCACAGTCAAGCCGTCTGCCGCTACCACCCATAGGCCGGTCAGGTTGTCGAAGGCGGCCACGTTCTCGACCAGGAGCTCGCCCTGCCGCGAAGCTAGGCTGCCGGTGGCAGCGTACATGGCGTAGCGGAAGCCCCGCATGCTGACGTTGCGCACATGCGCGCTGCCCGCGAACGACAGACCGTCCGTGGTGGCGCTGCCTTTGCCGTCCAGCAACACCGCGCCGCGGTCGCTGCTCTGGCCCTCGATGGTCACGCCGGCAGGTACGTTAGGCGCCGGCACCCCCGCGCCGCTGGGCCATGACTCGCCCTCGGCGTACACCCCCGCGCCTAGCAGCACGGTGTCGCCGGCGCCGGCCACCGACAGCGCCCTGCTGACGGTAAGGAACGGGCGGTTAGGTGTGCCGAGGCCGGTCACGTCGCTAGGGTTCAGTTCGGCTGTCTTGGCGGCAGTGATCTTGGTGACCTCGAGAGCGTTAGGGAAGGCATGCTCGCCAGCAGCTGAGGCCGTGACCAGCGTGCGTGGGCCGACCTCAAGCCCGTGCGGCACGAAGCCGCTGAGCCTGGCGCTGGTAGCCGTGGACTCCTGCACCGTCAGGTCGAAGGCGCCCAGTACGCGCGCTGAGGTCAACCCCTCCAGCCTCTCGCCTGTAAGCGTCACTTCGATCGGGCCGGCGCCCTGCCGCAACTGCGTCGAGGCGCCGTAACCAGTGATAGCCACCGAGTGCACCGCCGGGGCTGAGAGGTTGGCCTGGGGCGTGGCGGTGATGGGCGGCGTGCGCGCTGACCTAGCCCCTGAACCGGTCACAGCCTCTAGAGCGAACTGGTAGGGCGTACCGTTGGTAAGCCCCGACACCATGGTCGAACTGGCACCTGCCGCCACCTCCAACGTGGCGCCGAGCGGCCCTCCCGCCACCCCGTAGTGCACCGTGTAACCGGCAAGGTCCTCTTCCGTGTTCGGGCTCCAGGCCAGCAACACCTGCTTGTCTTGCGCGTAGGCGGCCAGGCCCACGGGAGTGGCAGGTGCTGCTGCGGCGGCGGACGGCGTGGCGGTGACAGACGCAGAAGGCTTCGACCGCCTGCCCGAGCTGTCCTCGGCGCTCACCGTGAAGGTGTAAAGAGTGCCGTTGGTGAGCCCCGTCACTTCCGCACTCGTTTGGGACTTCGGCACGTCGACGTTCTTGACCAGCGCGCCGCTGGCCACTGTGACCGTGACGACGTAACCCGCCAGAGCGCTTGCCGGGCTGGCGTTCCACTCGAGGCTCACAGCTCCGTCAAGCGGTTGGGCTGTCAGCCCGGTCGGGGGCGCCGGCCTAGCATCGCCGCCTCCGCCACACCCCGCCACCAACATCGTCAGGGCCACCAGAGTCAGCAGGCGCTCGGGCAGAGCGCGCCGCCCGCGAACGGAGCCGACCGCCAGAAAGCCTCCGGCTATCACTGTGGTAAGACGCCGTGGCATCGCTCTGCCTACCTGGGACCCGGTACGGGTGGCGCCCTAAAAGCGAACACCTTCTTCGCTGTACCAGACCCGACGAACAGCGAGATGAAATGCATGCGACTGTACTCGAGCCCTGCGCAGCTGATCTCTATGACGCTCCAGTCTGGTGGGGTCGGGTAGGAGATGTTGTCTACAAGCCTGGTGCCGTCGTCGAGGACCCAGCTGAGGTTGACCGCCATGTCGTCCGGGTTGTAGATCGTGGCCGTGGCCCGCAGCGGACACTGCGTAGCGATGACGTTGGTTCGGTCCTCCAGTTCCTTGCCGTCCTGGTCTCTGACGACGAAGCCGCTCACGCTGGGCGGTATCTGCGCGGGCCTGGGCCCGACCTCTACCGTCAGGACCTCCATGGCGCTGGCGCCCTCCGGGTCCGTGGCGATGATCGTCACGGTGCGCGTGCCCATCTCCGAGAACACGACGAAGTTGTCACAACCGGTGCCGCTCTGCAGGAGGTCGTTCCCCTGCACGAGCCAGGTGACACGGCTGCAGGGCAGCCGCCCCCCTGGTTCGTTCGGGTCCACCGCGATGACGGGCTTCACGGGGGCCCACCCCTCGGCCAGACCGATGGTGGCGGGTGCGGTTATGTTCGTGACAGTGGGGGGTGTGTTAACGACGTTGACGGTGAGCACGGCCGTGCTGCTCGCTCCCGCCGGGTCCGTGGCCGTCACCGTCAAAGTGCGCGGACCGGGCGTCTTGAAGCCGTCCCCAACGCCTTCGTAGATGTGGCCGTCCCAGTAGATGAGCCCGTCGCGGTCGCTCACCACGCGTACCTCTACGGTGGCCACGTTGCTGTCCATGTCCTCGTCATAGACGCTGAAGAACGCCGCCCCGGTGGGCTGCTGTGAGCGCGAGAACAGCGTGACCGGCAGGCGCAGGCCGACCTCGAGCGGTCCCGGCCGAACTCGGATGACCGGCGGCGCGTTACCCACCGCAGTCTTCACGGCGCGTGCTGCGTTCACCACCCGCCCCACGTTCGGGCCGTTACTGGTGTGCGCGGTCTGCACGAGGATCTCCTCCACCTGACCCGGACTGAGGCTGGGGTTGGCCGCCCACACGAGCGCGGCCACGCCGGCGACGAACGGGCTGGCTAGGCTCGTACCCGACACCAACGAGGCGTTGGCCAGGTCTTCCGGGTTAGGCACCCACACGTAGCCGGGCCCGTAGATGTCTATGAGGCGGCCATAGTTGCTGAAAGGAGCGCGGTTGCGGTCGGCATAGTCGGTGGCACCGACACACAGCACGTTGCCGAGCTCGCAGGGGAAGGCCGAGCGCTTGTACCAGCAGGCGATGAAGCAGTCTCGGTCGTCCATGTTCAGGTTGTCGTTGCCTGCAGCCGCTACCACCAGGTAGCCTGCCGCCCTGAGGCCGGCTGACAGGAGGGCCAGCGGCCCTTCAGCCAAAGCCGCCGCCGTGGCAGGCAGCACCAGCGACGCGCTTATGTTGATGATCCTGGCGCTAGAGAGCGCCCCGCCCAGCTTGATGGGGTAGGTGAGCACGGTCCAGATGTCTGACGGGCTCTGCACGAGGATCCGGTTGGCCACGGGGCCCCCTGGCCCTGCTGCGCCGTAGCCGTTGCCCACGGAAGCGAACGCGGCCGCGGCCGACCCCGTGCCGTGCCACGGGCAGGGGTTACCGCTGCACAGGGCCGGGTTCTCCACGCCGAAGCCCCCGTACACGACGGCGCCGCCGATGTCCTGGTTGTCAAGGAAGCCGCCGTCGAGAATGGCCACACCGATGCGGTTGCCCAACCGGTTGGCGAGCGAGAGCGTGCGCCAGGCGGCGACCACGCCGATGTCCATGGCGCCTCCCGAGCGCATGTAGGGCCATGTGTTGGCGTCAGGCTGATAAGTGGGCGCGACACCGCCCGGCCTGACGTTAGAGGTACCTGTGGCACCCTCGTTGTTAGGGCCGCCCTCCAGACCCTGAGGCAGCGATACCCAGTTGGGCGACACCTTGAGGCCGCCGTCGGCCTGGTCGACGAACAGCGCGAACAGGTCAAGTGCGGCCTGGCTGCTCAGCTTCAGGTCGCTGCGGGCGCCCGGCACGGCACGCTTCAGGGCAGCGCCCAGCTTCTCCACGTCGGCGGCCGGCGCCGTCACACGCACCAGGTACGAGGCGCTCATGCCAGCCAACCCGAGTGCAGTAGGGTCCACTTCGTCCACTACCTCACCCTGCCATCTGGTGAGGAACTGCTGGAGCTGCGCCTCGTCGTCGGTCACCAGCACCAGCTCGTCTACAACGAACTCGGTCTGGGTACCGTTCTCGTCCTGCAGCGCCACCACCTGGCGGGCAGGACCGCCGTCTACACCGGGGATCTCGATCAGCCTCGGCTGTATACCGGTGTCAACGACGAAAGTGGAAAGGGGAAGCTC
This sequence comes from Truepera radiovictrix, assembly GCA_044462445.1. Classification (GTDB taxonomy): domain Bacteria; phylum Deinococcota; class Deinococci; order Deinococcales; family Trueperaceae; genus JAAYYF01. The sequence continues at coordinate 49,342 of JBIQNJ010000008.1, forward strand.
GGGCGGGTTCTGCGAACCCTTGCCGCAGCCTGCGAGTAGAACTGCCATCGCCAACAGCCCAAGGAGACCTAACCGGCCCCCACGGATAACCGACCGAACCATCCGAACCTCCGACTGTGATTCATGGCTCGCGGTCGTTCTCTGCCGAACGGCGCGCGGGTTATGAAGATAGTGGAGACGGTACTAGATTCGGCCCGCCCGCTCAGTGACGGCGGTCAGCCCGGCCAGCCGGCGATGCGCCGCCGACCCAAGATCAAGGCGGGCGCAGCACAACTAACGCCCGCCCTTACAGTTGCAGGCCTGGGTCAGAACAGATCGGACACCTTCACCGGCTCGGTAGGCTCCACGTAGGCCGTGTCCATCTGCGCCAGCTGCAGCTTGCCGCTGATGTCGTCGTTCACGCCGTGCCAGTAGGTGTAGCTGTCCAGCACCCAGATGCCGCTCTCGCGCGTGCCGTTGCCGCTGGCCTTGACCCCGCCGAACGGCATGTGCGCCTCCGCCCCGTTGGTGGTGTTGTTGATGCTCGTCATGCCCGCCTGGATGTTCTCCTTGAAGGCGTGCGCCCACTCGCGGTTGTTGGTGTAGATGCTGCTGGAGAGCCCGTACTCGACGGCGTTGGCCGTCTCCATGGCCTCTTCGATCCCGTCCACCTTCACCAGGTTGATGGTAGGGCCGAAGATCTCCTGCTGGAACTGGCGCATGCCGGGCTTCACGTCTTCCCACACTGTGGGCCAGCCGTAGAAGCCCGCGTTCGGGTCGCCCACGAAGCCCTCTGGCTTGCTCTCGCTCGTTATGCGTCCATTGCCGTACAGCAGCGTGGCGCCGTCCTCCCTGCCCCACTCGTACTGCTTCGTCCAGCGTTCGAAGAAGCGCTCGTTGATGAAGGGGCCGTACAGCACGTCCTCCGTCACCAGCGGGTCACCGATGCGGATCTTGCGCACGGCCTCCAGGTAGCGGCTCTTGAACTCCTCGTAGATAGGCGCATCGACGATGACGTTGCCGGCGCTGGTGCAGCGCTGCCCACCGGTGGCGAAAGCGCTGAAGATGGCGCCCTGCACAGCGTTATCCAGGTCGGCGTCGCGCATGACCACCAGCGGGTTCTTGCCCCCCAGCTCGAGCGTGGGGTGCTGCAGGTTGCGGCCCGCCACCTGCCCGACGTAGCGGCCCACGGCGCTGGAGCCGGTGAAGGCCATCTTGTCGATGAGGCCCTCGTCCATCATCTCGATCAGGTACTGACCCGCTGCGTCCTTGCCGCCGCCGAACACCACGTTGAACACGCCGGCGGGCAGGCCCGCGCCCTGCACTATCTTCGCGAAGGCGTACGAGCAGGCCGGCACGTCTTCCGAGGGCTTCCACACGATGGTGTTGCCGGTGACCAGGGCCGGGATGATCTTCCAGCTGGGAACAGCTATGGGGAAGTTGCCGGCGGTGACGATGCCGACCACGCCAAGGGGGCGGCGGTAGGTGCTTAGGTCTTTGTTGGGCATCTCGCTGGGCACGGTCTGACCGTACAGGCGCCGCCCCTCGCTCTGGAAGAAGTAGCAGGTGTCTATCGCTTCCTGGACATCGCCGCGGGCTTCCTTGAGCGTCTTCCCCATCTCGCGCGTGATGAGGCGGGAGAGTGCCTCCTTCTCGCGCTCGATGGCCTGGCCGATGAGGCCGATGACCTGGCCGCGGATAGGCGCGGGCGTCTTGGCCCAGCTCTTGGCTGCGGCGCGGGCTGCCTGCGCAGCCTCCCGGACCTGGTCTTTGGTGGCTTCGTAGAACGCGCCGAGCACGTCGGATAGGTTGGAGGAGTTACGGCTCTCGAAGGTGGTGGTACCGGTCACTTCTTTGCCCGCGTACAGGTGCGGGAACGTCTTGGTTGCCATGGGGGTATTACAACATGAGGCGGTTGGGCCCAAAGGTTCGGGGTAGGACAAGAAGGACATTCTAGGTAAAGGCAAGGGAACTCTCGGCACCCGTCCATATCGCCGCATCGAATAACCGACCGAAACTAAGTTGTGCAGGTCAAGAGACTCGAACTAGTGCTGGAATTCTGTGGGCGCCACCCAGAGTCACGAGTTCCTATACGGGCCTGGCTAGAGAGAATCCAAAGCGTTGAGGTACCCAACTGGCCTGGACTAAAAGCGCAATTCCCTAGCGCGGACTACATTCGCAAACGGCTGGTAACTGTCTTTGACATATCCGGGAACAGGTTTAGGGTGGTCGCTGCCATCGACTTCGAAGAAAATACCGTCACGATACGGCACGTTTTCACTCATACCCAGTACGATAGATGGAACCGAAGAGGAGGCAAAAGGTGATTGGCAACCGTGCAGCTTCCAAAATGGAACATTACTTGCAACACCCCGAAGAGCTTCGCCGGCCAACTAACAAAGTGGAATACTCGTCCTTGGTGGATATCTTGCAGGAGCTAGTTGACAAGTACAACTGGTCGGTAGAACCCGCGATTACACTTTTCAGAACAACGACAAAGCTTATCGGTGAGTGGGAAGAAGAGAACTTGCCAGAAGAGTGGCTCAATCCGTCTGTTGCCCCATGGCACATGCTCGAGTACTTAATGGATGAGTTTAAGGTCACCAGGTCTGTCCTAGCAGACGAGATGTCTATCAGCCAAGCTTCGCTTTCACGAATCCTAAAAGGCTCACAGGTAATAGGCCCTGATTTGGCAGAGAAGCTAGCGAAGCGCTTCAATGCCTCTCCTGACATGTTTACAAAAACGAACTGGCACGACGTTGCTACTTAAGGCTTAGTACTAGCCCCTCTTCCGCAAATACCACACCTGTTCGCTGGGCCAGGACAACGCCCACTCGTCGCTCACGAAGAAGCGCTCCCGACCGCTTATCTGCACGGGCCGTGGCTCCTTGAAGCCCTCCACCACGAAACCGGTGGCAACGAACAGCTCGATCCAGTCCTGGAACGTCAGGTTGAACTCGATGCCGCCGGGGTCTACCTCTACCTGCGACCAGTCGAACTTCCTTGAACCGAAGTACGGCCGCTGAAGCTGGCGCACCAGTGCGCTGCCGTCAGGCGGGCTGAACACGGGCACGAGTGGATGGTTACCCAGGAACCTTAACAGCCCGCCAGGCTTCAGCAACCGGTGTGCCTCGGGTATCCAAACGTATGGGTCGCACCAGATGGCAGCTCCGTATTCGCTAATCGCGAAGTCGAAAGACTCGTCCTCAAAAGGTGTGCTTTCGGCGTTGCCGTGCACCAGAGTCAACTGGGCGCCGTGTTCGGCAGCCAGCCTGCGGGCGGTGGTCAACTGCTCCTCAGACATGTCTATGCCGGTGACCTCAGCACCAAGGCGCGCCATCCAGCCAGACACGTAGCCCGTGCCGCAACCCAGCTCAACAGCCTTCGTACCCGTCATGTCGGCCGGCAACAAACCCAGTTGGCTCTCGGGCACGGCCCATATGCCCCACCGGGGTTCGGTAGCGGACCATGCGGCCTCTCCCGCTGCCACCCACTGCGGGGCACGCATGTTCCAGTAGGCCTGGTTCTCTCTAACGTGATCGCTCATGACGCCTTTCACTCTACCGGTGACAGCGCAAGCAGTTGACTTTACCCCTTGCGCAAGTTTGCACAGTGTGCAATCATGCGCTGCGTGCAATCTGAACCGCCGCCCGACGACCCACAATCCAAACCCCCCGGCTTGCGCGAGAGAAAGATGCGCGAGACCCGCCATGCGCTCGAGCAGGCGGCAATCGAACTGACCCTGGCACACGGCCTGGACAGCGTGACAGTCGAACAGATAGCCGAGCAGGCAGACGTTTCGCCGCGCACGTTCTTCAACTACTTCCCCTCAAAGGAGGCGGCCGTACTGGGCATTACCGCCAAGGAAGCCAACGTAGATGTGCTGGCGGGCTTTCCTAGCCAGCCGAGTGGCAACGGCGTTTACCAGGACCTGAAGTGCTATCTGAGCCAGCTCTTCGCCACAATGGTGGCGGCCGATGACCTACTGGAGCAACGCATCCTTGCGCTGGCTTCAGCACCCCACCTGGCCAAACAGCAACTAAGCCAGATAGACGCCCTGCTAGAGACGCTGACCCAGAAAGTGGCGCGGCTGCTGGCGCTTGAGTCCGGCGCCGACGCAACTGAACTGTCAGAGGAGCTGATTGCAGAAGCCCACATTCTGCTACGCATATGCGCCTCTGCCCTGATCTATACGTTGGACACATGGCGAAAACGTGGCCGCGAGTTTAGCCCCATCCAGAACCTCCCCAGCTCGTTCGAGCTCCTCGAACGCACCGTAAGGAAACACATACCTAGCGCATGACCACCTCAACGAAAGCGAGTCCGACCATAAACATCCTGGAAGCCCACAACATAAGGAAGACCTACGGCAGCGGCACCAACCGCTTCGAGGCCCTCAAGGGGGTGTCTCTCACTCTCGCAGCCGGAGAGTCGGTGGCCATAGTCGGCAAGAGCGGCTCCGGAAAATCCACGCTCATGCACGTGCTGGCTCTGCTCGACACGCCGGATGAGGGCACGATCGTCGTCGAAGGCACCGACGCCGGCACCATGCCCGCTCACGCCATCAACGCGCTGCGTAACCGCCTCTTCGGCTTCGTGTTCCAGCAGTTCTTCATGATCCCTAACGCCAGCGTGCTCGAGAACGTGGTGCTGCCCCTCAAGATCGCCGGCATGCCGAGGAGCGAGCGCAACGAACGCGGCATGGAGGTGCTGCGCCAGGTGGAGATGGATGACAAGCACAAGAACCGCGCCACCGACCTGTCGGGGGGTCAGAAGCAGCGCTCGGTCATCGCGCGCGCCCTCGCCAACCGGCCGCGCATGATCTTCGCCGACGAGCCTACGGGCAACCTCGACAGCGCGACGGGCGCCGTGGTCGAGGACCTCCTGTTCTCGCTCAACAAGGAGCAGGGCATCACGCTCGTGATCGTCACGCACGACGAGGAGCTGGCCGCCCGCTGCGACCGCCGCATCTACCTGAAGGACGGCCTGATCGTCGACGAGGTCGAGGGCGTGGCCTCTACCAGCCCCGGCGTCGCATCTTCCGGTTCAGGCTCCGCCGAGGTGCGCGCATGAGCTTCGCCGAGATCGTTCGCACCGCCTTCGGCAACGCGTTCCGCAGCAAGCTGCGCACCACGCTCACGATCCTCGCCATCTTCGTGGGCGCCTTCACCCTGACGCTCACCAACGGTGTAGGTACGGGCGTCACCAACTACATCGACTCACAGGTGGCCAGCTTCGGCGCCGACGATATGCTGACGGTCGCCCAGGCGTCATTGGCGGAGGCGAGCGCTTTCGGCGCCAGCAGCGCACCCGTTGAGTACGACCCCGACCGGACCATCATGTCGGGCGGCATGGGTGGGCCCGGCTTCGAGGCCCTTACGGCCGCCGACATAGAGAAGATCCGCGCTACCCCAGGCATAATCAGCGCCGAGCCGCTGCGCATGGCCTCACCCGACTACATCGAGGGACCAAGCGGCAAGAAGTACGAGGTGCTCCTCAACCCGTCGCCCGCTGCGCCCGGGGTGCCCGTGACGGCGGGCTCATCCATCGTCAGGGGTGACACGACTAGCAACCTGCTGCTGCCCAAGGCGTACTTGCAGCCGCTGGGCTTCAGCTCGGACCGGGACGCTGTGGGGGCCACCGTCACCCTAGGCGTGAGCGACGTCTTCGGCAGGTCCCACGTGGTCGAGGCCCAGGTGGCCGGCGTGCAGGAAGACACGATCATGTCGTTCGGCCTCATCATCAGCGAGGGCCTAACGGAAGCGCTCTACAACGCCCAGACCACGGGTCTGCCTCCCGTGATGGCCATGCTCTACCCCGCCGCCACCGCGCAGGTAACTCCGGGCACGAGCTCCACCGAGATGAACCGCATCAAGAAGGCCCTTGAGGATCAGGGTTACTTCGCCCAGTCGGTCGAGGACCAGATGGGTACCATCCACTCGATCGTCAACGGCATCGTCGGCGTGCTCAACGGCTTCGCGATCATCGCCCTTATCGCTGCGGCCTTCGGCATCATCAACACCCTGCTCATGTCCGTTCAGGAGCGCACGCGCGAGATCGGTCTCATGAAGGCCATGGGCATGGGCGGCAGAAGCATCTTCGCCCTCTTCTCAGCGGAGGCCGTGGTCATCGGCTTCCTGGGCAGCGCCATAGGCTCGCTCATCGCCATCGGTCTCGGTTCGATCATCAGCAGCATCCTCGCCGCGGGCCCGTTGAAGGACCTCGCCGGCCTGCGGGTGCTGGAGTTCGACCCCGTGTCCGTGCTGGTCGTCATCCTGGTAGTGATGGTGATCGCCTTCCTGTCGGGCACGCTGCCGGCTACCAGGGCTGCCAGGCTGGATCCCATCGAGGCGCTCAGGTACGAGTAGGTTCAACCTGCCGTACTCAAGGCTGACTGCTTCGGAGCACACTCTTAGTCCCGGTCAACATGACCCCATCCTTGAGGATCTGGCTCAGGAGTTGGCCGTTTCTATGGTCTAGCAGCTCCGATCTGTTGAGATCCAATGGCCTAACGTCGTTGCCGATAGCCCGAGACACTTTCAGCGTGAAGTCAGACAGTGCGTGCTGCCAGGCCCTTTCGTCCACAGCGTCGGGGCGAACGAACAGAATGTCACAGCACGCATTTGCGTCTAATAGTACGCATGCATCACGCCGGGCCGGCCGGCCTATTCCAGACGTACGGCGTGGTCGTCGAAGCCTTCACGAGACCCGAACGCTCTAGAATCGGCCGGGAGTTCTCGTTCGAGTCGCTGTGCAAGTACGACTTGCCGGCTTCGAGCGCGGCCCGGGCACGTGCCGCGGTCATGGCTCGGTAGACGCCTCGGCCGCGCCACTCGGGCACCGTGGCGCCGCCCCACAACCCGGCGAACGGGGTACCCTCTACGGGCTCAAGTCTTCCCGCGCAGACTACAGCGCCGTTGGCTTCCGCCACCCAGAGCTGCATGCCGTCGTTATGCGCCAGGCGCCGCAGGAGCTCATCTGCGTTGCCCTTGATAACCTCGCCGCCGAACACCGTGTCTTGCACCGCGCTCATGGCGCGCACGTCCCGCTCGCTCGTCACCCGGCGGATAGTCACCTCAGCAGGCACCTCGACGTCAACGGCCAGCAACCGGGCGTCGCCCAGCATTATCGACTCTTCCTCCTCAGGCATGAAGCCGTTGGCAACGAGCGCGTCGTGCAGGCCTGGAGCACGGTCGTGACCGCGGCTCTTCCACTCGACCGAAGTGATGCTCGTGTCTCTCTCGTAGCTCGCCTTGACGGCCGCGACCAGCCCACAGATGTCGTGCGAGCCTAGGTCGTCCAGAGTGGCGTAAGACACGAACCCTTTGCCGCCCGGATAGGCCGCCAGCCAGAGCGGTCCCAGCCTAGACACCTTCGAAGCGCCACGTACCTCGGAGAGCTCACGCAGGTGCCGGTCGTAAACCTGTAGCAGTTCGCTTGCGCTTAGTGCCGGCGCCATCGGGTGCATGCTACCTGTCGCCACGAGACTCGCGCACTTCTCGGCCTGCAGGCGGCCAGGTCACGCCGGAGCCCCGCCGGAGTCCCGCTCCACCACGCTCACCTCCCCCGACCCGAGCCGTCCTCTCGTCTCAAGCCACCCGCTCCAGCACCCTGAAGCCGAAGGTCACGGCCTCGAAGCCCCGCTCAGACGGGTCGATGAACTCGACTAGGGCGTCGGCGCCGTTGACATCGAGGACGATCCCGCTGGTGCCCACGACGCGCACCGGCAGCTGCAGCTTGCCCACTTGGGCCTGCAGAGCGCCATCCTCACCGACGGTCAGCTCGAGCTGGGCGTCCTCGCCGCTCACGAACTTGCCGGTCAGCCGCGCCAGTTCGGTGGGCGCCGCCTTAACGGTCGGCTTCACGTCGCGCTTGGTGTCTGCCGGCAGGCCAAGGGCCAGGTTCAAACCACGCAGCACCATGTCGCCCACGGGCCCACCGGTGATGTTCGTGAGCAGCACGCTCACCGCTTCGGCGTCGGGAACGACGCTCATCCACGCGCCCATACCCTTGAGGTTGCCGCCGTGCTCCACCAGCTTGTGGCCCTGGTACTCCTGCACCATCAGGCCGTAGCCGTAGTGACGCAAGCCGCTGGCACGGATGTGCGGCGTGGTCATAGCTGCCAGCCCTGCGCGCGACACGAGCTCTGGGCGCTTACCCATGTACACCTCGGCGTACGTCGCCAGGTCATTGGCCGTGCACTTGAGGAAGCCGGCGGCAGTCATCGAAGGCGCCTCCCACCAACCGGGGGTGCGCTCCACGCGCTCGTAACCTTGGATGTACGAGTAGAGCTCCGTCACATCACCCAGGGCGTCCAGGCCGGCGGGGTCGATGAGGGAACGCGACATGCCGAGCGGCTGCAAGATACGTTCAGTTATGTAGTCGTTGTAGCCCTTGCCCGACACGACTTCGATGATGCGCCCCAGCATCGCGAAGCCCTCGTTGCTATAGCTGAATATGACGCCGGGATCTCTGAGCAGCTTCGGCGCGGCGTCGGCGATCATCTGCACCAGCTCGTCGGTCGTGTCGATGGCCGGCTCGTACTTCTCCGGCTTGATGTCGAGCAGCTCGCGCGACACGTCCGCCAGCACGCTGCGGGCCAGCGCGTTGTTGAGAAACGGCAGCGGGGGCAGCCCACTGGAGTTGGTGAGCAGGTGGTGCAGTGTGATGTCCCCATACGCCTTGTTGGACGAGGTGCCCAGCGCCGGCAGGTAATCGATCACCCTGTCGGTAACGCGCAGCTTGCCGGCATCCTGCAGCTGCATGACCCCAAGCGCCGTGAACGACTTGGTGATGGAGCCGATACCGAAGACGGTGTTCGAGGTCACTGGCCTACCGGCCTCGCGGTCGGCCAGGCCCACGCCCTCGTCGAACAGGGCCTCGCCCTTGCGCCCCACGTACACGCCGGCACCCGGTATGCGCCTCTCGGTCAGTATGCCTTCGAGGTGTTCCTTGTACTCGTTCCTCATGCTGTTCTCTCCGTTCGGGCCTGGGCTACTCGGGGGAGCGCCCGCCGGCTCTTGCCTTGATGGCTGCCCTGGGCTCCTACCCAAGGGGCCACACTTCTGCACTTATCTGGCCGCGTTTCAGCCGATGCGCGGGTCGAACACCTCGCGAACCGCGTCGCCCAGCATGCTGATGGCCAGCACGGCGACGGTGATGGTTATGCCGGGGATAGTGGCCAGGTAGCCTGCGCGCCTGAGCAGTGGACGGGCGTCGTTAAGCATGGCCCCCCACTCGGGCGTGCCCGGAGGCGCCCCGAGGCCCAGGAAGCTGAGGCCCGCACCGGCCAGGATGGACGTGGCCACGCCTAGTGTCGCCAGCACCAGCACGGGCTGGACCACGTTGGGGATGATGTGGGTGAAGAGGAGCCGCCACTGACCGCTGCCGAGGCCGCGGCTGGCCTCCACGAACTCGAGCTCGCGCACGCCCAGCGTTATGCCCCTGACCAGTCTTATGTATCCGGGGATGCCGGAGATGCCGAGGGCGATCATGACGTTGAATATGCCGGGCCCGAGCATAGTTATGAGCAGCAGCGCCAGCAGGATGTCTGGGAAGGCGAGGGTCACGTCGACCACCCGCATGATGACGTTGTCGACCACGCCGCGGGCGTAGCCGGCCACGACGCCGAGAACGGTTCCCACCGAAGCCCCTATGCCTACCACCACCAGGCCGATGACGAGAGAGATGCGGCCGCCGAACATGAGCCGGCTGAGCACGTCGCGACCCAGGTTGTCGGTGCCCAGGATGTGACCCTCGGAGCCGGGCGGCAGGTAGCGGGGGTTCTCCATAGAGTCTGGCGGATAGGGCGCCAGCTGGTGGGCGAATATGGTCACCAGCGCCATGGGGATGATGACTGCCAGGCCGACGATGAAGCCGGGTTTACTGAGCAGCCGCTTCAGCAGCGCCAGGCGCTTGGCGCGGTTGGCCTTCCGGATCATGGCGTGGGTGCCGGCCGCGTCGCTCATCCGTACCTGATCCTCGGGTTGATGAAGCTGTAGATGACGTCGACGATGAAGTTGACGATCACGAAGGTGGCGGCCATTATCAGCGACATACCCTGCACCAGCGGGTAGTCGCGGCTGCTCACGCCCTGCAGCAAGAGCCGCCCCAGACCCGGAAGCGCGAACACCGTCTCTACGACGACCGCACCCCCAAGCATGCCTCCGAACGACATGCCGACCACGGTAACGATAGGTATGAGCGCGTTCCTGAAGGCGTGCCAGAGGAGCACGCGGCGGGGTCTCGCCCCCTTGGCATGGGCCGTCCTTATGTAGTCGGTGCGCAGTATCTCGACCATGCTCGAGCGCGTGAGGCGCGTGAGCACAGCGGCCCCGCCGATGCCGAGGGTTATGGCGGGCAGGACGTAATGCGCCGGCCCGCCGACGCCCGCCACCGGCAGCCAGCGCAGGTTGACGGAGAAGCCCAGGATGAGCATCAGGCCCACCCAGAAGCCCGGCATGCTCACCCCGAGCGTGGTGATGGTGACGATCAGGAAGTCGGTGGCCGTGTTGTACTTGGCCGCGGCCAGGATCCCGAGGGGTATGCCCAGGAGCAGGCCGATGACCATCCCGCTCAGCATCAGGGGCAGCGTTATGTACAGGCGGCTAGCTACCTCCTGCACTATGGGGCGCTTGGTGAAGTAGGACGTGCCGAGGTCGCCCCTTACAAGGCGCCCCATGAACTTGCCGAACTGAACGTGAAAGGGGTCGTCGAGACCCAGTTCCGCCCTGAGCCGCAGGTACGACTCGGCCGACGATGGCGTCTCGCTCAGGATCATCCGGGCCGGATCGCCTGGCGTCAGGTAGAGCATGCTGAAGACCAGCACCGCGGTGCCTAGCAGCACGAAGATCAGCGATACGAAGCGTTGTGCGAAGAAGAGCGCCATCAGAAGCTGGTGCCAAGTCTAGCCAAACGGTTCTTGACCACGAGCTTAAGCTCGTGGTCAAGAACCGGGCGTCAGGCTATCAGTCCTCTACCCAGATCTCTTGCAGCAGGATCCCGCCGAGAAGGTCGAGCCGTACCCCGTGCAGGCGCGAGCTCACGACCGTGAACCCCTGACCCACGTAGAGGGGTATGCCGTACGCCTTCTCGTTCCAGTGGCGCTGCACCTCGTGGTACACGACCATGCGGTCTTCGTCCACCAGCGTGTTGCGGCCCAGTTCGAGCAGGGCGTCCAGCACGGGGTCGTTCACGTTGCCCTGGTTGATGCCGTTCGGGTGCTGAGAGGAGTGGTACAGGAAGAACAGCACGTCGGGGTCGTTATAGAACCAGCCGAGTGGGGCCATGTCGAAGTCGCCTTCCATGACCATCGGGGTCTGGAGGGTACGGTCGTACACCTCGACGGTGGAGTCTATGCCCACCTGGCGCAGCTGGTTCTGGAGCAGCTCGGAGCCCTGCACCACGGAGCCGGCGCTGTAAGCCACGATGCGGATGTGGAAGGGCTGGCCGTCCTTCTCCCTGATTCCGTTGGCGCCGACGGTCCAGCCGGCTTCGTCCAGCAGAGCAGCAGCGGCTTCCCGGTCGAAGCCTGCCAGGCTCTCCACAGAGTTGGGGTCGTATCCGGGGATGGTCTGAGCCAGCGGGCTGGTCGCCGGCACGGCGTAGCCGTCTGTCATGCGGTCGATGAAGAAGTCACGGTCGAGGGCGTGGCTGATGGCGCGGCGGACTCTTACGTCCTGGAAGCGCGGGTCGGCCATGTTGAAGTTGAACAGCAGGCTGATGCCGTTCTGCATCGAGGTGTGAACCTCGAAGGCCGGGTTGTCCTCGAACAGGAACAGGTCGGCTGCAGATACGCCTGCCGTGTCGATCTCGCCCGCTTCCAGAGCGGCCACGGCAGTGCCGGCCTCGGGCAGGTAGCGGAACTCGATCTCGTCGGGGTAAACCGTGCCCTGGTTGTTCATGAACTCCGGAGCCCAGGCGTAATCGGGGTTGCGCTCGAGCGTGATCGAGTAGCCCGCGATCCACTCTTTGAACCGGAACGGACCCACGCCAACGGGCTCACGGCCGTAGGCGGCACCCTGCTCCTCAAGCGCGCGCTGCGAGAGCGGCTGCAGGTAACCGCCGCTGGCCAGAGTGCGCAGGAACACGGCGCTTGGGCTGCTCAGGTGGACGACGAGCGTGTGGTCGTCGAGCGCCTCGGTGCTGGCCACGCCGGCCAGCATGTCGCCGGCCGGTCCGGCCTGCGTCTCAGGGTCGCGTGCCCGGTCGAAAGTGAACTTCCAGTCGTGAGCGGTGAGAGGGTCGCCGTTGTGGAACAGCACGTCGTCACGCAGGTGGAACGTGAAGGTCATGCCGTCTTCGGACTGATCCCACGAGCTGGCCAGGCCAGGAACGACCGCCATCGTGTCTGGGTGAAGGTTCACCAGGCCACCGCCGAGTAGATAGAGCACCTCGGAGGCGGCTGCCTCGCCGGTCTTGTGCGGGTCGAGGATCGAGGGAGCTACACCGCGCCCGAGGATGTACCTGCCGCCGTACTGCTGGGCCATGGCTGTGCCGGCCAGCAGCACGGCCACGGCCAGGGCTATGAGCAGACGGAACCTGGTGAACCTGTTGCCTTGTACACGTGGACGTACCTGCATGCACTCCTCCTCCGAGAACAGCCTTGCGCGAAAGCTTGACGTGTTCGTTGTCGACCAGCTAGAGCCAGCCTTTGCAAGGGTTGTTGCCAAAACAATAAACTCTGGAACGATATTTGCCAAGTCGGGCTGGGCGTCACTGTTTTATGCTCTCCTCACCCAGGAAGCGCTGCGCGCCGCACTTGGAGCAGGGAGTCGGGGCTTTATGACGGTTGTGGACCAGATCCGCGAGAAGTACGAAGGCCTTAGCCCCACCGGGCAGCGCATAGCCCACCACTACATGCAGCATGGCAGCGTCATGGCCTTCGCCAGCGCCAGCCAAGTGGCGCGCAGGCTGGGTGTGGCGACGTCCAGCGTGGTCCGGTTCGCTCAGGAGCTCGGTTACGCCGGCTACCTCGAACTGCAGGAGCGCATGCAGACGGAGTACGACGCCGCGCGTAAGCTGGTGAGCGTGTCGGTCGGGCGCGAGGAGCTGCTGGAGCACGTAGTGCGGCTCGATGGCAGTAACGTCGCCAGCGTCCTGCGCAACCAAGAGGCCCTGCTGCACGCCAGCACCGCGCTGGCAAACGCCCCCCAAGTGTGGGTGGTCGGCAGCCGCACCAGCAGGGACATCGCCTCGATAGGGCAGCGCATCCTCAACATGGTTCGCCCCAACGTGCGCATGCTCAACCCCAGCGCGGCTGAGGTCCCGGACCAGCTGCTCGACATGGGCCCTGAAGACATACTGCTCATCGTCATCATGAGTCGCTACACGCAGGAGGTGGTGCGCCTGGTCGAGCTGGCGCCGCCACACGCGGGCAACGTACTGATCACCGACGAGCACGCCAGCCCCCTGCTCCCGCTGGCTACATGGTTGATCAGCGTCTCCACCCAGCCGGCAGCGATAGTGCGCTCGCCGACCGCGGTGCTGACCGCGCTCCAGACGCTGGTGGCCGCCACCGCCCGCGAGATCGGCGACGACAAGGTGAAGGAGCGTACGGCCAAGGCCGAGGAGTTGTGGGCCCGCTTCCAGACCTTCGCTTCTCGCTAGACACCACCTCCAAGAGGTACACTCTCCGGAACCTTTAAACCGGCCCAGTGAGGTCGGAAAGGAGAGAAAGTGCCTAACATCCCCGCAGACCACCCCAACATGACGTTCAAGTCGTCGCTCATGAGCGCGACCGAACTCGACCGCGCCCTCAAACGCGTCGCGCACGAGATAGTCGAGCGCAACAAGGGCACCGCCAACCTGGCGTTGGTGGGTGTGCACACGCGCGGCGTGCCGGTGGCCGAACGCCTGGCCGACCTGCTGCACAAGTTCGAGGGCAACAGGCCCCCCGTGGGCAAGCTCGACATAACCCTCTACCGCGACGACCTGACCGAGATCGCCCTGCAACCCATCGTGCGCCGCACCGAGGTCGACTTCGACGTTCACGGCATGCGCATCGTGCTGTGCGACGACGTCCTCTACACGGGCCGCACCACCCGCGCCGCGCTCGACGCCCTCATAGACATGGGCCGCCCGGCCTCCATCCAGTATGCGGTCATAATCGACCGGGGACACCGCGAGCTACCCATACGCGCCGACTACGTGGGCAAGAACGTGCCCACCAGCTCGTCAGAGATCGTGCTGGTGAAGCTGGCAGAGATCGACGGCTCAGACGCCGTTGAGCTGTGGGAGCGCAACTGATGGCGGCGCTGTCAGCCGCCTCGCCCGCAGCCACCACCTCAAACCCGAACCTCACCCAGCAAGCGCTACACGCCGGCGCAGACGGCGGGGACCAGTCGCGGAGTGGCGCGCACAGCTCACAGGCACCTAGAGAGCCCAGACCGGGCCGCACCCGCAAGCACCACCTGCTGGACTTCTCCGACTGGACCAAGGAGGAAGTGCACGCCCTGCTGGACACCAGCGACGTCATGGCGCAGGTGCTCACCCGGACTATCAAGAAGGTGCCCGCGCTGCAGGGCCTGACCGTGGCCACACTCTTCTTCGAGGACAGCACGCGCACGCGCCTGTCGTTCGACCGCGCCGCGCGC
>JBIQNJ010000009.1:0-47601 GCA_044462445.1 Truepera radiovictrix
GTTGTCGTACTGGTAGTAGTAGTCCGGGTTGCCGTACACGTTGATGTCACGCGGTTCGGAGTGGCCGATGATCGTCATGTCGTAGTCGGCGCCCAGCAGGATGCGCTGGATCCAGGTGCCCCACTCCACCACGCTCAGCTCGACGTTGATGCCGACGGCGCGCAGTTGCTGCGCCACGACCTCGCCGCTGCGGCGCTCGATGTTGTAAGGCTCGGGCAGCTCGAAGTGGATGGTGAAGCCGTCGGCGTAGCCCGCCTCGGCCAGCAGCTCGCGGGCGCGCTCCGGGTCGTACGGGTAGGTGTCGGAGAGGTCTATGTAGTAGGGCTCCGCCGGGCTCATGTGAGCACCGATGATGGTGCCGAGGCCGAACATGGCACCCTCGACTATCGTCTTCTTGTCGATGGCGTGAGTGATGGCCTGCCGCACGCGCACGTCGTCGAACGGGGCGCGGGCGTTGTTCATGGCCACCGTGATCTCGGTGGTGGCGGTGCCTTCCGTGCCCTTGAGGTCGGGGTTGGCGCCAAGCAGCAGGAACTGCTCGGGCTGCAGGGCCACGCCGATCAGGTCTATGTCGCCTGCCTGCAGGGCGGCGAAGCGGGTGTTCGGGTCGCCGATGATGCGGAAGACGGCGCGGTCGAGGTAGGGCACGCCGTCGATGTAGTAATCGTCGAAGCGCTCGAGCACGACCTGGGAGCCTTCCGTGTAGGAGACGAAGCGGAACGGACCCGTGCCGATGGGCTCGGAGCGCTGCGTTTCGGCCTTGGCGGCGGGGTAGATGATCGAGTCAGGGCGGGCCAGGTTGTAGAGCAGGCCGCGGCTGGGCTGGCTCAGCTCGAACTCCACCACGTTCGGAGCGGGTGAGTACACGCGCTCGATGGAGGCGTAGTAGGCCGGGTTGGTGTGGCCGGACTCGGGGTCCATGGCGCGCTCGAACTTGGCGATCACGTCGTCGACCGTGAGGTCCGTGCCGTCATGGAACTTGACGCCCTGGCGCAGGGTGAAGGACCAGACGAGGCCGTCGTCACTGGTGGTATAGGACTCGGCCAGCGCGGGCACGATGGTGCCGCTGGCGTCGAAGCGCACGAGACCCTCGTAGACGTTGTGGTACATGACGCGCGGGATCTCTTGAGAGGTGGAGATGGTGGGGTCCCAACCGGGCGGGTCGGCGGTGATGGCGACCGTGACCGTGCCGCCGTAGACCGGCGCGGGGTCCTGCGCCATGGCCGTCGGCAGGACGAGGGCTGCGGCCACGAAGGCGGCCACCACCCATCTGAGGGCGCTGCTTCTCTTAGCGTGGTTCTGCATCTTTCCTCCCAGAAGGTCGACCGAGACCGAGCGGCCCGGTCGAGTGTTGCCTAAGGTCGATCACCGCCGGCCCGAAGGCCGACAGGTGCTACGGCTGCGGAGCGCCATAAGGTGGCGCGCGCAAGCCTTCAATCGTTCGACGCCAGGTAGGTTACCGCAGCGGCGGCGTACAGGCGTGCGGAAGCGACGGTCTCCGACAGGCGCACGAACTCGTTCACCTGGTGCGGGATGGTGCGGTCGCCCGGGCCGATGGTGACCACGGGGATGTGGCGCCACGCCCACAGGAACGTGCCGTCCGTTGCTCCGGGCACGCCGCCGTAGCGCGGCGCCGTGCCGAGCACTGCCGGGTAGACCGCCTCGAACGACCTCACGAGCGGGTCGTCCGCTTGCGTCTGCGTCCACGGCCGCGACTCGAACACGTCGATGTCGAACCTGAGCCTGGCGGTGCCGGCCTCGAGCCTGGCCGCGATGGCGCGCAGCTCGGCCTCGATGTCGTCATGCGACTGGCCGGGGACCGTGCGGATGTCTAGCGCCAGGTAGACCTGTTCGGGCATGACGTTGAGCTGCGCCTCGCCGGCGGACGGCGCTCGCACGACCGTCGGGGTTATCCACGGCAGGCCGAGGAACTCATGCTGGCCCAGGCGCTCCTGCTCGCGCCGCTCGTAATCCCTGATGGCCACCACGAAATCGGCCAGGCCGCGCACGGGGTTGACGCCGGCGTACGGCATGGCGCCGTGGCTCATGACGCCCGTGATGTGCACGTTCACGCGCATGGCGCCCTTCTGGAACAGGCAGATCTCGTTCTCCTCCGGCTCGGCCACGATGGCGCCGGTGACGTCGTCGGCCCAGCCGCGTTCGATGAACGACTTGATGCCCAGCATCATGCCCTCCTCGTCTACGACTATGCCAAGGCGCACGCGCCCGGGCAGGTCGGGGGCCACCCGCATGACGGCCTCCAGCGCCGCGATGCTGGCGGCCACGCCCGCCTTCATGTCGGCTGTGCCGCGCCCGTGCAGCACGTCGCCGTCTATGCGCCCCTCGAAGGGCGGGATAGCCCACTTGCTCGGGTCGCCTTCCGTGACCACGTCGGTGTGGCCCTCGAACATGAGGGTGCGGTGGCGGCCGGGGTCGAAGCCGCCGCCCGACCAGTCGCAGATGACGTTGGGCCTGCCAGGCACCACCTCCTCCAGCACCGGGTCGAGGCCGAGAGAGCGCAGCTGCGCGGCGACGTACTCCGCGGCCGCCGTCTCGTTGGTTCCCAGCTCCGCGTCGAAGACGCTGCGGATCCTCACCAGGCCCTGCGCCAGTTCGCGGACGCGCTCCGGGTCCACCGCCTCTGCCGCCCGGCGCGCCAGCTCGTTCGGGAAGGGTGGCCTGCTCGTTTCGGGGTCGCTGGTCATGGCCGGGCTCAGAGCGGCGGGGTGAAGCGGCCGTCCTGCGCCAGCCAGCCGCCGTCGACGTACAGGATGGAGCCGGTGACGAAGCTGGCGGCGTCCGAGACGAGGAACACGACGGCGCCCACCAGTTCGCTGGGCTGAGACCAGCGGCCGAGCGCGCTCTTCTGCGCGTAGGCGTTGTACCAGTCGGGCTGGTTCTTGATCTGCTGGGTGAGCGGGGTCTCGACTACGCCAGGAGCGACGGCGTTGGCGCGCACGCCCTTGCCGCCCAGTTCGGAGGCCAGCGCCCGGATCATCTGCAGCGTGCCCGCCTTGGTGGCGGCGTACACGCCCTGGCCGGGCTCGACCACCTGCGAGCGGATGCTCGAGAAGAAGACCATGCTGCCCTTACCCTGGGCGGCCATCACCTCACCGGCCTCCTTCATGACGTTGAAGGAGCCCTTGAGGTTGACGTTGATGACGCGGTCGAACTCCTCGCCGGTGATGTCGGTGAGACGCTTGCGGACGTTGATCGACGGCGTGCACACCAGGGCGTCCAGGGTGGGGAAGGAGCGAACCAGCTGCCGCACCTGGGCCTCGTCAGTGATGTCTACTGCCACGGCGGTGGCCTTCAGGCCCTCTGCCACGAGCTCGGCGGCGGTCGCCTCGGCAGCCTTGAGGTTCGTGTCGGCTACGGTCACGGCCGCGCCGAAGTCGGCCAGGCCCTTCACCGTCGCGCGACCGATGCCGGAAGCTCCGCCTATCACGAGAGCGTTGCGTCCGGTAAGGTCGAACAGATCACGGTAGTTCACGGCTTCTTCCTCCCGACCCCGAGCGGTGTCGGGGCTATGACCGAATTGATGTTAGCGAGGCTAACACCGGGGCACGTGCCGGTGGAAGTCCGGCAGCTCACGCGCCGACCACTAAGGGAGGGGCTCAGGCCTCGTTTAGCCACGCCTGCCCGCGGGCCGAACCGAGCGCGCCAGAAGCGGGACTAGCGGCTCGACCGGGCTACAGGTCCTCGTCCTGCGTAGGGGGCCACGCGCCCCCGAGCTTGAGCCACGCCTCGACCATGTCTGTGGGCACCTGCGCCGTGAAGGTCATGGCCTCGTTGTCGGCAGGATGCGGGACGCTCAGGCGGAAGGCGTGCAGCGCCTGGCGCCCGATGACGCCGGACGCGCGACCGTACACCTCGTCGCCGAGGATGGGCGCACCGAGGTGGGCTAGGTGTACCCGTATCTGGTGCGTGCGGCCAGTATGCGGCCGGGCTTTCACGAGGGTGTAACCGGGGATGGTGGCGATTACGCGCAGCCGCGTGGTGGCGCTCTTGGGGTTCTCCCCGCCTACCGTCATGGACTGCCGCTTGATCGGGTGCCTGCCTATCGGGGCGTCTACGGTGACGCCGTCCTCGATGCCGCCTACGACGATGGCCACGTACTCCTTCTCCGAGAAGCGCTTCTTGAAGGAGTTGGAGAGGTGGCGGTGGGCGGCCTCGTTCTTGGCCACGATCATGACGCCCGAGGTGTCCTTGTCGAGCCGGTGGACGATGCCGGGCCTGTAGGCGTCGTCGGCCGGGTCCTGCATGCTCTCCTTCGACAGCGGCATGCGGCCCAGCAGGGCGTTGACCACCGTGCCGGTGCGGAGGGTGGCCGTCGGGTGAGCCACCATGCCGGGCGGCTTGTTGATGGCGGCCAGGTCCTGGTCCTGGTAGATGATGTCGAGCTCCAGGTCCTCCGGCTCCACGTGCATGGGCCTGGGCGGCGGCAGGATCACCGACACGGTCTCGGTGCCCGCCAGCTTGGTCGAAGCCTTGCCCACGGGGCGGCCGTCCACCGTCACGTAGCCGTCGCTCACCAGCTCCTTGGCGTACGTGCGTGAGAGCTCCAGGGCAGCGGCTATGGCCACGTCGAGCCGCTCGCCGGCAGGTGCGTCGAAGGTCCTGAACTCCACCACAGCAGTGTAGCGCCCCCTCAGGACGGGGGCCCGGCGGCGCTATACTGCGTCGGTCATGGCAACTGGTTATGGGGCTTATCGATGAGTAGCGCCGGCGCGCCCGAGAACGGGGCGCAAGACGGAGTGGTCCTTAGCACCAAGCCTGCAGCGGGAGAGGTCGTCATCGCCCTCGACGCCATGGGCGGCGAGCACATGCCGCATGCCGCGGTCGAAGGCGCCATCACCGCCCACCTAGGCGGAGCCCGGGTGGTGTTGGTCGGCGATGAGCGCGTCATCAGGCCGGAACTGCAGCGCCTCGGCGGTGTGGACCTGGAGATCGTTAACGCCACGGACGTCATCTCGATGGACGAACACGCGGCCGACGTGCGGCGCAGGCGCGACTCGAGCGTCATGGTGGGCATGCGCCTGGTGAAGGAGGGCAGGGCGCACGCCTGTGTGTCCATGGGGCATTCCGGCGCGACCATGGCCGCGGCCCTGCTCGTGCTCGGCCGCCTGCCGGGCGTCGACAGGCCCGCCATCCTGGCGAACGTGCCGAAGAGCGAGGGCTTCGCCGCCCTGCTCGACGTGGGCGCCAACGCGGACTGCCGGCCCGCCTGGCTGCAGCAGTTCGCCCTCATGGGCAGCGCCTACGTGCAGCATGTATGGGGCGTTCCCGACCCCAAAGTGGGCCTGATGTCGATCGGGGAAGAGCCCCATAAGGGCAACGAACTGACACGGGAAGCCCACGAGCTGCTGGCGGTCACGAGGGGCATCAACTTCTACGGCAACGTCGAGGGCCGAGACCTGTTCGGCGGGCTGGTCGACGTGGTCGTGACGGACGGCTTCACCGGCAACGTGATGCTCAAGCTGGCCGAGGGAGAGGCTAAGGCGCTGTTCGGCTGGGTGCGAGAGGCCCTGCAGAGCGACTTCCGCAGCAAGCTGGGCGGCCTGCTGGCCAGGCCGGCGCTCCGGCGCATAGCTGCCCGCATGGACCCGGCCGAGTACGGTGCTCAGCCCCTGCTCGGCGTGAACGGCTACGCCTTCATCGGCCATGGCAGCGCGGACGCCCGCGCCGTGGCCAGCGCCGTCCGCACGGCCAGGCAGGCCGTGAAGGCGGGTGCGGTCGAGCGCATGATCACGGCCCTAGAAGCGGTTCGGCAGCCCGGACCCAGCTGACCACGCCCAGCGGCCGGCCCGTGGGGCCCGTCGGGAGCGTCAGCTCGGGTACCGAGTAGGCGAAGGTCCTCAGCGAGTCACCGGCGCCCCCGCCCGTGTACAGGTCCACCAGCATCATCTGGCCGCCGGCGATAACGTAACCGTAGGCCCGCGGACCATCTATGGAGGCGCCCGCGCCGGCGAACGTGACGCTGTCTGGGGCGGGGGCGTCCTGTGCCAGCGCGGCGTGCACCTCGACCTGCGTGTCGGTGAGCAGTAGCACGTGCCGCACGGCGGTCGGATCTACGACCACCTGGCGCGCGCTCGTGGCGGCCGTGACCGGTCCCAGCCGGTCGCTGCCCGCCGGGCGCTCGAGGTCGACTCCTACCAGCTGCGAGGTGGTGAAGCCGACCAGCGTCGAGCCGCCGCCGGCCGCGTGGCGCAGCTCGTAAGGGTCTGCCGCCAGCTCCCGCTGGCCGAACCAACTCGACACGCCGGTCTCGAAGTCTATGGCGTAGACCTGGGCCGTGGCTGTGCCCGCCACCAGGAAGAAGCCGCGCTCGTTCTCGCGGCGCTGATCTGTGTACGGCTGCACGCCCAGCACGACGTTGCTCTCCTGCAGCGTGCCGGCCGTTCCCGCGGCGCTGTTGACCAGCCACAGTACGGGGAAGTCGCCGCTGGCCGGTGTGCACTCCCTCGGCACGTCCAGCACCAGCAGCCACTCGCCGCTGCGGCTGGCCTGCACGGCGGTGGGGCACACGACCGTGTTGGGGCTGTCGTCTAGGGGCAGGATGCCGCCCGGCCCCACCAGCTCGAGGGGCGGGCCGGCGGGAGCGAAGGCGGCCGGCGCGGCCGGGTCGATGTCGCTGACCGCGAACGGCTCCAGGTAGGCGCGCGTCGTCGTGCCGCCCGCCACCTCCCGCGTGAGCACCCACGCCACACCGCGGCCCAGGTCGCGCTCTGTCACGTCTATGGCCACCGCGGGGGCTTGCAGCGGGCGGCGGCTGCCGGGTACGAAGCGCAGGCGGTCGTTGACGGTGGCCGGGCTGGGCACGTCCTCCACGAGGGCGAGCTGGGGCGTGGTTCCGTCCAGCACGCCCACGATCAGCAGTGTCGGCGCCTGCTCCTCGCTAGTACCCGTGCAGGCGCTCAGGAGGAGCGCCACCAGCATGGCGAGCGCGGCCAGCCTGGCCGCTCCTGACCTGGAAACCCGCGCTACCGACGGTCGCTTCATGGTTGCCTCCGGGGGATTATCCAACCCGTATCGAAGATGTTGCCTATGCCCTGGTCGGCGCCGGGCGTCGTGAGAGTGATGCTGACGGCGCCGGTTTTGCTGTTCCAGGAGCCGTACAGCGCCCAGCAGCAGCGGTTCCACGCCACCACGAACGTGGGCTGCAGGTTGAACGCCGGCTGGCTGGGGTCGTTACCCGTCAGGTCCCAGACATCGGTGATGACGGCGCCCACGTAGACGCTGTCTAAGGGCCTGACCACCAGGGCGACCTCCTGCAGCGCCAGTCGGCCGCTCGTCACCGCTGCCGCCGCCTGAGAGTAGAGCCCCGTGTAGCCGAGCGTGCCCTGCAGGCCCACACGGTCGTAGATGTCGACGCCGAAGCGCAGGTTGGCGCGCCTGAGGTACGTCTCCGGCTGGGCCGCATCACGCCACATGAGCTCGGCGAAGCCGTCGACGCTGAACCTGACGGCTCCCACCTGCTGGTCCGTGAGCAACACGCGACCGGTCAGCTGGGAGTTGCGGAAGCCGTAGGAACCTGCGCCGCTGCCCAGAGCGGGATCCATGCGGGTGCTGTAGCGCACCTGCCAGGTGGGGCTGCCGCGCAGCGGCGCCTCCTCCAGCGTGAAGGCCAGGTCGCGCGCGTACGGCGCCGGTTGCGGCAACCCCAACCAGCCGGTGGGCAGCCACATGACGCCGTCCGCCTGCGCGGCGGCCACCCCGGGCCAGGCCAACCGCAACTGACTCCGCGCCAGCTCGCCTGTGGGGAAGCTGATGCGCTCCAAGGCGTCGAACTGCAACGGGCCGAGCGTGACCGCCGCCGACAGCTCGAAGGCGCTCACCCGGCTGAGGTCGAGGTCGTAGGCGTAGGTCAGGGCCAGGCCCGGCACCCGGTCGTCGTGACGCAGGGTGCCCAGCGTCAGCCGCAACGACAGGTCGTCGAAGTGATCGAGCGGTTCGCCTACAGGGGGCGGCAACGGGTAGTAGCGGTAGGCGGTCTCCGCGCTCAGCTCCACGATGCCCGAGACCCCCACGGACGCCTTGGCGGCCGTGTAGGTGGTGTCGTGCGGCACCCCCGTCAGCCGGTCGGGCCTGACCGCCAGGTCCTGCGAGTGCGTCACCTCCAGGCGCGCGCTGGCCACCCCGCGGGAGCGCAGCTCCAGCGTGGTGTCGAGCGTGCCCGGGTCGCCGGTCTTGGGGTCGTACACGTTCTTGAGGGTGAGCGTTATCCAGTCCAGGTTGCCGAGCAGGGTGGCCGTGGTGCGCAGCGGCAACCAACCTTCCTCGCCCGGGTTGCGGTCGTCGTAGAACACGTAGCCGCCGCTCTGCTCGAAGCGCAGCCAGGCCGTCGGGTCCAGGCGCAGGCTACCCCTCAGGTCTGTGCGGCTGCGGTAGGGGAGCAGGTCGAAGCGGAAGGGGGTCTCGCCCTCGCGCACATCACGCGTGAAGGTGAGCGAGAGGTTGCCCGTGCGCCCGAACGCCTGCGTGGCCGTGAGCCTGGTCAGCCACTCCACCTGCCGCTCCGCCGTGGAGTAGTAGTAGCCGTCGAACAGTGTGCGGCCGTCGAGCGTGAAGCCGCTCCAGAGCGGCAGCGGCGCCAGGGTGATGGTGTGGCCCTCCACCACCCTCGCTTCGGTGGCGGTGGGCCTGGCGGCCGCGGAGCGGTTCAGGCTGTTGCTGACGTCCTGGAAGGCGCCCATGTCGAGCACGAAGCGGTCCAGGCGCAGTGCGCCGAAGTCGAGGCTGCGCATGTCCTCCGGCTCCAGGGTCAGGCGCGCGAACGTCTGCAAGGGCACGGAGCGCCCCGCGTAGCTGGGCGCCCGCAGCACGGAGAGCGTGTCGAGGTCTATATAGAACTGGCTCAGGTAGGTGCCGCGCCAGCCGTCGGCCACGGCCTCCCGGCGCACGGTCGCCTCCCAGATGAGCGGCCTACGCGAGTCGTCGCGCTCGACGAGGATAATGGTCCTCGGTGGGCCGAGAACCTCCTCGTCGTCGTAGGCGAAGCGCACCTTGAACTCCCGGTCGGTAGGGCCGCCGGTGGCGACGAACGAGGGGGTGTAGTCCACGGAGAACGTGCCCTTGCCGGTGTCCGTGTAGAAACGGTGCTGCAGGAAGCCGCCCAGGTAGCTGGTCTCGACCGCGCCCCCGAGGATGGCGTTGGCCACGCCGGAGCCGCCCGGGATGACGTCGGCGTAGTAGCGCAGGCCGACATCGCCGTAGGCGTCCGGGCCGAACACGTAAGGCCAGCTGAGCGTTATGCGCGCCCGCTGGGTGGCGTTGCCGCTCACTATCTCCAGGCGCGGCTGGCGGTCCTGCGGGCCGATGGGGAGCACCATCATCGGCGTGGTCATCACGGCCGCCGCGCGCACGAGCACCGTGACGCCGTAGGCCACGATGCGGTCACCCGGGTAGATCTCGAGCGTCTCGGCCTCGAAGCCGTAGTCCTCGATGTCCTGACCGCAGCGCGTGCATGGGCTGAACTGACCCATGGCCACGCGGATGAGGCCCGGCACCCGGCTGGCGCGGTCGCCGCGCACCTGGATGGCGTCGGAGATGATGAGCACGTCGTCGCCGGCGAAGCTCTCGTCGCGCAGGTCTATCACCAGGTCTTGACCCTCGACCACCTCCTCGCCTTGCGTGTAGCGCCCCTGTCCGATGACCCGCACCAGGCGGTTCGTGAGGTCAACCTCCACATGCTCTGCCTCGAGCGTGGAGTCGTCGATGGTGAGCGTGAGCCCCTTGCCCTGCAGCACGTAGAGCTGCACCTCGGTGCCGTCCGGCAGCGTGATGGTGCGTATCTCGAGGCGGCTGTTCGGGTCGCTGCCGGCGTCTATGCCGATGCGGGCGGCCAGCGTTAGCGACGCTGACAGGGTCAGCAGCGTGAAGAGCGCGGCGCGCCTGACGAGTGCGAGCGGCGACCAGCCGCGGCGACCGGCTCCGGGGCCACTATCGCGCCCGCCCCCGCTGCCCCGCGGCACGTCAGCGCCTCCAGGTCAGCGCCAGCAGAGCGCCACCAGCGACCATGTAGATGGCCACCGGTAGCCAGCCCGCCACGTAGGCGGGCAGCGTGCCCTGGGCACCCATCAGCTTGCTCACGCTCCAGGTGGCGTAGTAGACGAAGGTGAGCATCAGCACGGCCACGAAGCCCAGCTGGGCGCCGCGCCTGAACGTGAACAGCCCGACCGCCGCGGCGAACAGCGCGAACGCCGTGGCCGCCAAGGGTTCGGCCGCCTTGCGGTGCAGCGCGGTCCATTCGGCCGGTTTGGCCATGCCGGGGTCGATGCGCAGCCTGGCGAGCAGCTCGCGCAGCGGCAGGTAGGCCAGGTCGCCGGTGGCGGAGGCGCGGGCCGTGAGCCCGCGCACCGGCAGCGTCGCCGCCTCCGCGCGGAAGTCGAGCGTCAGATGGGCGTCGCGCAGCACGTTGAAGCTGATATCCGTCAGCCGCCACACACCGGCCTCCGGGTCGGGTATGCCGGTGGCTGCGCGCAACAGCTCGCGCGGGCCCGTGGCCCCGCCGGGCGTTATCACCGTCACGTCGCTGAACTCCCCGTTCGCGCCGACCTCGCCGATGAAGATGCTCCTTCCGAGGGCGTCCTCGAAGAACGCACCTTGCTGCACGATGGTCTCTGGCGAGATGAGGAGGATGTCCTTCTCGACCTCGGCGGCACGTCTCTCGCTCCAGGGCACCACCAGCTCGTTGTTGACGAGGGCCACCGCGCTCACGGCCAGGCCGAGGGCCAGCAGGGGCATGACGAAATGCCGCGGGCCCACGCCCGCCAGCAGCGCCGCCTTGATCTCGCCGTCCTGCCCCAGGCGCGTCAGCGTGAGCAGCGCGGCGAACAGCAGTGCCAGAGGGAGCCCAGGGCCCAGGGCGGAGGGCAGCTTGTAGAGCAGGTAGCGCGCCACCAGCGCCACGGGCACGCCGCGGGCTATCACGTCAGACAGAACGTTGAGCAGGAAGTAGAGCAGCAGCAACAGCACGAGCGTGACGACGCCGGCCGCCAGCAGCGGCAGGGTCTCCCCGACCAGGTAGGCGCCCCAGCGCGTGAGGCCGAACCTGGGGGTGGCGGCCTTGCCCTTGGCGTGGGGTCTCATGAGGACAGCGTTCTCCACGCCAGCAGCAGGCCCCCGCCGGCGGCCAGAGCGGGCGTCAGCCAGGCGGCCAGCACGGGCTGGGCCGCACCGCTGTCGAACAGGTTGCCGGCCAGCACCCAGGTGGCCCAGAAGCCCACCAGCAGCACGATGGTCCAGGCGAAGCCGGCCGCCCGGCCCCTCACGCGCAACGCTATGGAGCCGGCGAACAGCGCGAAGATAGCGGCGCTGAAGGCGTCGGCCAGGCGCCGGTGCAGGTTGAACTGCAGCTCGCGCAGGTCGCCGCCGGCCGCCCGCACCGCCTGCAGGCGCTCCAGCAGCCTGCCTAGCGGCAGCTGCGCGGCGCGCACGAGCGTGTCGGCAGGCGTGGACTCCAAGAGGAAGGGGTGCGTGGTCACTTCGGCTGCCACGGGCTGCTCGCCTGGGGCGGTGATCTCCGTGCGGTTAAGGGTCCACACGCGCGTGGTGGCGTCCCAGGTGCCGGTGGGCGAGGTGGCGATGGTGCCGTCACCACGCACGATGAGCACGCCCTCGAGGTTGGCCAGACCCGGCTGACCCTCCACGCTGCGCACCCGCGAGGCGTAGAAGACGTCGTTGCCTATGCGGTAGGCGGCGTTCAACTGCAGTTCGGCCGGCGGCCGGGCGTAGAGGAACGCGTCGATGCGCCGCTGGTAGGCCTCCTCGCCGCGCGGTTCCACGAAGCCGTTGTTAACGAGCCCGAGAGCGCCGACGAACAGCCCGAACAGCACCAGCGGAGCGAGGAGAGCGCCAGGCGGCACGCCGTGCGAGTAGGCGGCCTTGAGCTCCGAATCCTTGGCCATGCGGCCGCCGGCCAGCAGCACGGCGAACACCACGGCCACGGGCAGCGCCAGGTGCAGGAACCAGGGCAGCCGGTACAGCAGCAGCAGCAGCGCGTCCTCAAGCGAGGCGCCCTGTTCGATGAGGAAGCGCGCCAGCACGCTCAGCTGATCGATCGACAGGAGCATACAGATGGCCGCTACCCCGAGCGGATAGAGGCCGGCCGTCTCTCGCAAGAGCGCGCGTGGCAGGCGTTTCGGCACTGGCGCAGTATACCGGCAGGGCGTCCATGCGCCCCGCCGCATTGGGTACGATGATGGGCGTGACAGGTACGCTGGGTCTCTTCTCGCTGGTCGACCTGTTCCAGTTGCTGGCGGCGGCGCGGCGCACGGGCCGCCTGACCATCGACCACCCCGCAGCGGGCGCGCGTATCTACTTCGACCGCGGCCAGGTGGTCCATGCCGAGTTCGGCGAGCTGGCCGGGGAAGACGCCATCTACACGCTCTTCGCAGACGAGCGCGGCGCCTTCGACTTCAGGCTGGGCCTGCCGAGCCCCGCCAAGAGCATCGCCGTGGGCACCGAGAACCTGGTGCTCGAGGCTATGCGCAGGCTCGACGAGATAAACCGCGGCACCACCCCGCGTGAGGGCACCACGGCGAACGCCATGGCCGTGTCACCCGACGCAGTGCCGGCGCTGCCGGTGGACGTGGGCCTCGACCATAGGGAGTTCGCCCTCAACGCCGAGGAGGTGGCGGTGATGGCGCAGGTCGACGGCCACCGCACCGTGGCGCGCATAGCCGCCAACCTCGGCCTCGACGAGGACAGCGTCCGCACCGTGTGCGAACGCCTCGTCCGCACCGGCGTGCTCAAGCTGCAGAACCGGCGTGCCAGGACCGCCAGGCTGGTGACCAGGCTCACCAAGAAGCGCATCCCGCCGCTGGTGGTCGGCATAGACCCCAACATCCTCGACGCCTGGACCAAGGTCCTGGGGTCAGACATCAAAGAGGTGGCCTGCAGACGCGACAACGGCGGCGTGTTGCTGTTCGAGGTCGTTCCTATGGAAGGGGTCGGACCGTACCTCGAACTGAGCCGCGACACGCTCGTGCGCTCCAACCTGAGGGTCGACCAGACGCTGCTGGTGCGCCCGGTGACAGACAGGACCTGATGGACGTAACGACCGGCGCAGAGCTCGGCACCGCAGGTCACGCCATGGTGGCGTGGCGCACGTTGCCGTTCCCCACGGACTGGACGCAGCAGTTCGGCCAGGCAGGCCCGCTCACGGTCGAGGTGGGTTTCGGTGACGGCCGCTTCACGGTGCGCCGGGCCTTGGCGGAGCCCGCGGGGCGCTTCGTGGGGCTCGAGGTGTCGTCGGGCAGCATCCAACGCGCGCTGCGGCGCGTGAAGCGCGCGGGTGCCGGCAACGTGCGGCTCATCAAGTCGGGCGCCCACATAGCGCTCAGGCAGCTGTTCGCGCCGGCCAGCGTGGACGTGGTGGTGGTCAACTTCCCGTGCCCCTGGCCCAAGGAGCGGCACGCGCGGCACCGGCTGCTCTCGCGGGGGTTCTTCGAGCTGGCTGCCGCACGCCTCAAGCCTGGCGGCGAGCTGCGCCTCGCCACCGATCACCCTGAGTACCTTGAGTTCGCGTTGGAGCAGGCCCGGTTGAGCGGCCTGTACGACGCCTCGTGGCCCGAACCACCGGCTGACGTGTTCGAGACGAAGTACGCCCTAAAATGGCGCGAGCAGGGTAAGCCCCTGCACTACGTCGTGTTCCGCTACGGCGGAGCCCCCGCGCCGCACGTTCATATCTGGGAGAGACCCTTAGTCATGCCACATTCGCTGCTCACAGGCAAGCTGCCGCCTACCGCGCCCTTCGAGAAGAGCGTCATCCGCGCCGGAGGCGGCCACGTGATCCTCCACGAGCTGGCCGCCGTGCTCGGCGGCGAGGAGGGGGCGGGCAGGTGGCTGGTCCGCGCCACCATCGAGGAGCCGGACCTGCGGCAGCAGCTACTCGTGGTGGCGCAGCAGCGCACCGACTCCGAGGTCATCGTGCGCCTGGAGACGTTCGGTGACCCGCTCATAACCCCCACCACACGAGGCGCCGTCCAAGGCGTCACGGACTGGCTCGAGCGAGTCACCGACCTCACGGTGAGCGCGAGGAACTACTGAGCATGAGCGACCTGGCCGGCTGGCGGGCAGCCAAAGACCACTACCTGGCGCACGACCGTTCCTCGCCGCTGTACGGCGACGACGGTTTCACGGGCCTCACGTACTTCGCCGAGAACCCCGCGCTGCGCCTACGCGCGCGCGTGGAGAGGCCTGCCATCCCCGAGCCGGTGATGCTGGCCACCAGCAGCGGCGACGAGCGCATGTACGTCACTTACGGCACGGCTCACTTCGAGCTCGGCGGCACGCCGCAGAGCCTGGTGCTGTTCGCCACCCCCGACCAGCCGGACGGACCGCGGCTGTTCGTGCCGTTCCGGGATGCTACTTCCGGTAAGAGCACGTACGGCGCCGGCCGCTACCTGGAGGCCACCGTCGACGACCAGGACGCAGGCCAGGTGCTGCTCGACTTCAACTACGCCTACCACCCGTACTGCGCCTACACCGAGGGGTACAGCTGCCCGTTCCCGCCCGCCAGCAACTGGCTCGGTCAGCCGGTGGAGGCAGGGGAGAGGCTCGCCCAGAGCGCGGGAGACGGCTAACCGATGGCTGCCCTGGAGCCCGTCCGGGGCGGGGCCGGCATGTGGTTGACCGGCGCCCTACCCGTGGTCCACGGCTTCACCACCAGGCACGGCGGGCTCAGCGCCGGCCCCTTCGAGTCGCTGAACCTGGGTCTCAGCTCAGGCGATGACGCGCACTTAGTAGAGGCCAACCGCGACCTGCTGCTGAGCCGGGTAGGTTTCGGGCGCCACCAGGTGTGCGCCTTCCACCAGGTGCACGGCGCCACCGTGGCGGCCGGTACGCCTGCCTGGTTCACCGCCGAGGCCGACGCCGCGGTGACAGCCGACCCGAACACGCTGGTAGTCGTGAGCGTTGCAGACTGCCTGCCCGTACTGTTCTACGACCCGGTCACGGGCGCCGTCGGGGCGGCGCACTGCGGCTGGCGCGGCACGGTACAGGGGCTGGCGGCCAAGGTGGCCGGGGAGATGGCCGCGCGCTTCGGTTCGCGCCCAGAGGAGTTGCTCGTGTTGCTGGGGCCTGGCATAAGCGGCCCCTGCTACCAGGTGGGTGGGGAGGTGGCCCGACAGTTCGACGCGGCCGGGGCAGGTGCGGAGGTGGTGTGGCCCGACGCGGAGCCCGGGCGTTACCGCCTGGACATCAAGGCAGCCAACCGACTACTGCTCGAACGTGCCGGAGTGCCGCCACACAGCATCGCCGACCTCGGGCTCTGCACCCACTGCCGCGCGGACCTCTTCTACAGCTACCGGCGCGACGGCCGGGCGAGCGGGCGGCACTGGGCGTTCATCTCGCCCCGCACGGCGTGAGATGCGTGACCACCTGACGCCGGTTGGGTCTCGACTCGCACTGCCCGGAACCCAAGGCGGCATGCGCCCCTGCTAGCATGGTGCGCATGTCGCCTTGCTGCCGTGACCTGCCGGTCGTGCCCGCACCCTGCGGCGGGCCCGCGGTGCCGGCATGAACCCGGGCACGCATGCCCCCGCCGGGGCGGCCATGATCGCCGACCTGGCGGACGCGGACAAGGTCGCAAGCCGGCTGGCGGAGCATGAACCGCGCTCGCTTGACATCGAAGGCTTCAGGCGAGCGGGTGTGCTCGTGCCGCTGCTTGACGGCCCCGCCGGCGTCGAGGTGCTGTTCACGGTGCGCGCCGCCCACCTGAAGAGCCATGCGGGCGACGTGGCCTTCCCGGGCGGCCGGCTGGAGGCGGGCGAGAGTAGCCTCGGGGCAGCGCTGCGCGAGACGTTCGAGGAGGTGGGTCTCGTCGTCACGCCGGAGCAGGTGCTGGGCCAGCTGTCCGACCACCCGTCTCCGGCCGGCTACGTGGCCACGCCGTTCGTGGCGCGCGTGCCGTGGCCGCAGCCGCTGCGGCTCAACGCGTCAGAGGTGGACGCCGTGTTCACCGTGCCGCTCACGCACCTGGCTAGCGTCGAGCCGCAGACCCGTATCGCGCAGCTCAACCAGTACCGCAGGCTGCTTTACGCCTATCCGTGGGGCGAGTACTCGATCTGGGGGTTCACCGGCAACGTTGTGCGCGACCTGCTCGAAGTGCTGGCAGGTCATGCCGACACTCACCTAGACCCGTTCGACCCAGACTAAGGAAGCTGGCTATGGCGCTGAGAGAGCAAGACCGGACCGGTGCGATGAAGCAGTACAAGGTGCGCGACCTCGTGGTCCGGCGGGGTGAGGAGTCGTACCCCTACTCCGCCGGTACGGTGGTCGAGGCGCTGCAGAGCGCGGGTGTGCCCACCGAGGACGCCATGGACCTGACACGCGACGTCGAGCGGCGCCTGCGAGCGGGCGGCGCCCGCGAGGTTGAGCTTCAGCAGTTGCGGCAGCTGTTGGCGGCGGAGGTGCGCAAGCACACCGGCGAGGATGCCGAGCAGCGCTTCATGCGGCAGACGCCGCCGTTCGTACCCCTGCTGGTGGGGCAGCGCGGCAAGCCGCTGACCCGCAGGCGGCTGACCTCCTCCCTCGAGAAGATGGGCCTAGGCTTCAAGGAGGCCAACGTGGTGGCCGCTCAGGTGGAGCAGGGTATAAGGGCGGACGGCCTCGAGCGGGTGCCGCGTGACGAGCTGGCCAGGCGGGTGGCGCTGGTGCTGGAGGGGCGGTTCGGGCGCGACGTGCGCCTGCGCTACGAGCTGATCACCTCCACGTCGTTCGAGCTCAAGGTGCACGAACCTGGTGGCGATACCCTGCCGTACTCACGCGGCATACTGGCGCAGTCGCTCACCGCAATCGGCCTCACCCCCGAGCTGTCGCACAACATCGCCAAGCGTGTGGAGACGGCGCTGTACGCCACCAACGCCACCGTGGTCCAGCGCGACCAGGTGCGCGATCAGGTGGTGGCGCTGCTCAAGCGCGAAGCCGGTGACGAGTTCGCCCAGCGCTACCTGATGATGCGTCAGACGAGGCGGCGCGATAAGCCGCTCATCGTGCTGTTCGGCGGCGCGCCGGGGGTGGGCAAGTCGGCCATAGCCAGCGAGGTCGGCTATCGCCTGGGCGTGCCGCGCATCGTGTCCACCGACAGCGTGCGGCAGGCGCTCAGGTCGCTCATCGGACCCGAACTGAGCCCCGTGCTCCACTCCAGCACGTACGACGCCTGGCGCGCCGAGCTGCTGCCGGAGGAGCGTGAGACCGCGAGTCCTGAACCCATGCGCGTGCTGCGGGGCTTCCTGGCGCAGGTCAACCAGCTGAAGCCGGCGCTCACTGCCATCGTCCAGCGCAACATCTACGAGGCCACCTCTATCGTGATGGAGGGCGTGCAGCTGCTGCCGGGGGTGTCGCCGGTGCACAACGTGGCCGGGGCCACCGTGGTGCCGATAGTGCTCTCGGTGGAGGACGAGGAGGATCACCTGAAGCACTTCGCCACGCGCGAGGGGCAGACGGGCAACAAGCGCGGCCAGCAGAACTACCTCGACCACTTCACCGAGATCCGTATCCTGCAGAGGTACGTGTGCGAGCAGGCTGGGCGCCACGGCGTGCAGCTGGTGGAGGCGGGCGACTTCGACAGGGCGGTGGAGCGCTGCGTTGACCACGTGCTCGACGTGCTGATGCTGGAGCAGCGGCGTAGCCTGGAGGCGGCCGAGGGCGCTCAGCAGGCGGCACCCTGACCGGGGCGCCTGCCGAGGCACCAGGGCTGTGCGCGTCGGGGCATGAAGAATGTTATCGCCCCCTGGCGGGCGCCTATATAGACTGCCGCGAGGAGAAGAATGACCACCCCCGCAATCGAATCTGAGGCGCTCACCAAACGCTACGGCCGCCGCACCGTGGTGGAAGACATGTCGTTCACCGTCAACGCCGGCGAGGTGTACGCGCTCGTCGGCCCCAACGGCGCCGGCAAGACCACGGTCATCAGGTTGGTGGCCGGGCTCGCCTTCCCGACCAGTGGCGGGGTGAGGATACTAGACAAGAACCCGCATCAGCACCCGAAGGTCAGACGCGAGCTGGGCGCCGTGGTGGAGGCCCCTGCCGCCTTCTACCCGTACCTGACGGGTCGTGCCAACCTCAGGCTGCACGCAGACCTTGCCGGCGGTGTGGAGGATAGGCGCATAGACGAGGTGCTCGAGCTGATGGAGCTGCAGGACGCGGCCGAGCGTAAGGTGGGCGTGTACAGCCTCGGCATGCGGCAGCGCCTGGGGGTGGCCGCGGCCGTCCTCACGCGCCCGAAGGTGCTCATCCTCGACGAGCCTGCGAGCGGCATGGACCCCTTGAGCCTGCACCTGGTGCATAGCGTGCTGCGCAAGGCGGCAGAGGGGGGCACAGCCGTGCTGCTCAGCACTCATCACCTCGACGAGGTGGTCGCTTACTGTACTCGTGTGGCCATCCTGGAAGAGGGGAAGCTGATCGACGAGGTGAACCTCAACGACCGGCGTGAGCGTTACCGGGTGCGGGTCACGGACGTCGAGCGTGGCCTGGCGGCTCTAGAGGCGCAGCCGGAGGTGGTGACCCATGCCAGCGTCCGGGGCAGCGAGCTCGTGTTCATACCGCGCCGTGACGCGCTGGGCCAGGTGAGCACCCTGCTGGCAGAGGCCGGCGTCGGCGTGCTGGAGCTGGAGCGCGACATCTTCGACCTGCGCGCCTACTACCGTGAGCGCGTCAGCGGCGACCGCGCGCGGCGCGGCGGCGCGGCCGGCGCCTCGCCCGCGGCCTTCGACCACGTGAGGAAGACCGGGCGCGGCAGCCGGGGAGGCGCGGCGTGATCGGCATGCTGCTCAAGATGGAGCTGGCGAAGGTGTGGCGCCTGACCAGCGTGCGCTTCGGCCTCGTCCTGCTGCTCGTGTTCCCCCTGCTGTGGGCCTACGCTCCGGGCATCTTCGAGGTGTACGGGTTCTTCCTCGTGTCCGGGTTCCAGGTCCCGGGCCTGTCGCTGCTCTCGTCCATGCAGTACCTGCTGCCGCTGCTCACGGCCATCGCTGCCGCCGAACTGCTGGGCACGGAGATAAGCAACGGCACGCTGCCCACCATCCTGCTGCGACCCGTCACGCGGCCCAACTGGCTGGCGGCGAAGCTCATCGTCGTAGCCCTTTACCCGCTCGTCATGCTGCTCGTGTTCCTCGTGGCGTCACTGTTGGCCGGCATCCCCTTCGGCTTCGGCTCCTTCTTCGGCGGTACCGGGCTGGGCGAGGCGGGCCTGCTGGGGCAGGGCATGCTCACGCCGGGCGCGGCCTTCGGCGAGCTGCTGCGCGGCTACGCCCTCGCAGCGCTGGCTCTGGTGCCTATCGGCATGTTGGCGCTACTGTTCACCGTCGTCTTCATGAACGCGGCGGCAGGTGCCTTGGCCACGCTCGCCGCCTTGATCTTCATGCAGCTCCTCGTGGTCTTCCCGGCCGTAGAACCGTACCTGCTGACCACGCAGTTGGGCGCCTACGCGGCCCCGAACTCCCAGGTCATGTGGCTCGTGGCGCTGGTGGCGCTCTACGGCGCCCTCTTCGCCGCGCTGGCCGTGGTCCTGTTCGAGCGGAAGGACTTCTAGGGTGACGGCGCCACAGCGGCCGGCCTTGGGCCGGCGGTCGCTTGGCGCGATCTTGACGGTCGTAGCTTGGCTGGGGCTGGCGGCGCTGTCGGCGGCCGGCGCTCAGTCGATCCTTTACACGGTGCAAGTGGTCGCCCTGTCCGACGTCGACTCGGCGCGGCAGGTGCAGACGGACCTGCTGCGTCAGGGCTACCCGGCATACATCGTGAGGTCGCACTCCACGGAGGGGGCCGTGTACCGCGTGCGCGTAGGCGCTTACGCCAACCGGCCTGCGGCGCTGCTGTACTCGGAAGCTATGCCGGTCGTTGCCGGCGGGCAGCCGGTGCCGGCCCTGGCCGAGGGCATTCCGTCAGGCGTCACACCCCTGGCGCCGCGGCTGGTGCTGGCGCAGGACCTCACCGGGCTGGACGCGCGCATGCTGCTCATAGGACCGAAGCTGGCGCTTAGGACCCAGCAGCGCTCGCCCCTCGAACCTGCCCGCTACAACGTCATGGACGCCGGGCAGGTAGAGACGGTGACGGCGTGGCAGCTGAGCGAGAACGACGCGGGCGAGCGCGTGATAGTGCGCGACCTTAACCTCTGGCCGGACTCCTGGGAGGGCGACACAGCCGAGGTGCGTGAGCTGTACCAGAAATCCATGGTGGGCCTGGTGGCCGATAGCCTCGGGTTGGACCAGGCAACGGTCCGCGCAGCCCGCTACGGAACCCAGACGGGTGTGCCGAAACTCATCGTGGTGGAGCGCATCGTGCCCGGAGCGCCGGACGGCCCGCAGCTGATCGGCCTCGGCCTCCCGGCCGCGGGCATGACGCCATCGGGCCCCCTCAGCTACCTGGGAGTGAGCGTCGAGGAGCTTCCTGGCGTGCCCGAAGGCGTGCGCCTGGACCTGGCCACCGGCACCTACCGCGGCCAGCTGGCGCCTGCCGCCTCCGCCCCCGGGGAGGAGCAGGCCGAGGGTTCTCAGGCTGAGGGTGAGCAGGCTGACAGCCGACAGGAGGAGGGGGCAGAACCGGGCACTCCTGAGGAGGGGCAGGCCCCCGCAGGCGCCGGCGAGCCCGCCGAGGAGGCTCAGGCCGAGGAGACGAACGCGGAGCAGGCACAGGAGACCGCCCTCGAAGACTCGTCTGCCCTGATAACCGGTTCCACCTGGTACGCCCAGGCCGACGGCCCCTTCGTCAGGCTGACGATGCACGCGCAACTGCCGGGCGCCAGCCCTACGACGTGGCGGGCCGCCTTCGGCACGCCCCTATGGAGCGGGCTCGACTACCTGCTGGCTTACCAAGATAGAACAGTGCTGATCTACGACTTTCTGCCGCGCGACTGACGGAGCGCACCAGGTCGGCGACGACGTCTACGTGCCTGGGGCGCTTCCTACCGCGCGACTGAGGGAGCGCACGCTCTCGGAAGGTGTGCTAGGCGCCGCCAAGCCTCAGCCGGAGGCCACGGCGGCGACCGAGGCCGGCTCCTGCGCCGTGCGCTCGACGGGCGGGATGCCCTCTTCTACGAGCCACTTCTCGGCCATCATCGCAGCGCGCGTGCCTGCCGCCACGGAGGTCGATAGCTGCCGGTACACCTCGTCTGCGACGTCGCCGGCCGCGAAGACGCCCGGGACGTTGGTGAACACCTCGTCCTTCACGGCGACGTAGCGGGTAGGGCCCAGGTCGACGAAGCCTTCCAGGTAGTCAGTGTTGGGCACATGACCGATGTACACGAAGACGCCGTCGGCGGGCAGCAACCCCTCCTCGCCCGTGTTGACGTTCCTGGTTCTCACGCCCTTGACCAGCCCGTCCTCGCCCACCACCTCGGTGACCACGCTGTGCCACAGGAACGCGATCTTGGGGTTGGCGAACGCACGCTGCTGAGCGCTCGGGTTGGCCCTCAGCTCGCCGCGCCTATGCACGATGGTGACCTTGGAGGCGAACTTGGTGAGGAACACCCCCTCCTCGACGGCGGCGTCGCCCCCGCCGACCACGACCACCTCGCGGCCGCGGTAGAAGAAGCCGTCGCACGTTGCGCAGGTAGACACGCCGCGACCGTAGAGTTCGGCCTCACCCGGCACCCCGAGCAGGCGCGGGTTGGCGCCCGTGGCGATTATGACGGTGCTGGCGCGGTAGTCGGCCTCTATGCCGCTGACGAGGAAGCCTCCGGCTTCGAGCCTGGTGATGCTCGTGACCTCGTCCATCGTCGTTCTGGAGCCGAAGCGCTCCGCCTGAGCCACCATGCGCGCCGAGAGCTCGGCGCCGCTGATGGGCTCGGGGAAGCCGGGGTAGTTCTCGACCTCTTCGGTCTGCGCTATCTGCCCGCCCGGGACGGCCTTCTCGATGATTATGCTGCTCAGGTCCGCGCGACCCGCGTATATGCCGGCGGTAAGGCCGGCAGGGCCTCCTCCGATGATCACGACGTCGTGGTTGTATGTGCTCTTGGGCATCCTAGCCTCCGTAGTCACGAATGTATCAGAGCGCAAGTCATGCCTGATGTCGGGCTCAACACCCTCGGTGCCGGCGCGCGGCACCGGTCCGACCAGTCCCGCGTGTGTTTCGTCACAAGGCCGTCGGTGAGCGGAAGTTCGTCACATGAGGATTATGAACTGACTGGTACGTTGCAGTTCGGAAGAGTTAGGGCTGCCGGGTAAAGTGGCCTCCGGCGCGGGCAGGGAACCCCGCCGAGCCGCAGCTTCACCGCCCGCGCCCAGAGGGAGTCGTATTCACGCATGTCGTCTTCGAACATGTCTTCGGGGCGTGCAACGCACGAGTTGCCTGCTGACCAGGAGACACCCGAGACTCCAGAGTCACTAGCGGCGCCCGCTGAGGCGTCCGCGCTGAGCGCGGCTGGTGTGGCGGCGGAGGTCGCCGCCGGCGCCGATGCGCAGACCGTCATAGAGGCCACCTCTCGACTCTTCGCCCAAGAGAGCTTCTGCCTCACGGACCTCACACAGGTAGGCAGCCCGATCGTGTTCGCCAGCGATGAGCTGGCGGCTCTGACGCGCTACAGGGTGCAGGACCTCCTGGGCCGCAACCTGGGCTTCCTCATGCGCAACGACACGGGTCAGGAGGGCGAGCATGCCGTCCACGTGGCCGTGCAGCAGGGGCGGCCCACTACGGCGCTGGTGCGCGCCTACCGCTCCGACGGCAGCCTCTTCTGGGGTGAGCAGCGCCATTACCCGATCCACGGCGCCAACGGCTCCGTGACCCACCTGCTCACACTGGTGCGTGACGTCAGCGACCAGGTGCACATGGAGAGCGCCCAGGCTGCCAACCAGGAGTTCAGCGGCACTATCGAGGGTGACGGGCGCTTCTTCAGCTACGCCCAGCTGCTGCACGACGACGGCCGCAACGAGCTCATATGGGTGTCGGAGGCGTGGCGCCACCTCACCGGCTACGACGTCTCTGCCGTGGTGCGTGAGGGGCTCGAGGGTCAGGTCCACGTGGAGGACCGCCAACGCCATGCCGAGCGCATGGCCTACCTGCGCGAGAACGAGAAGCGGGTAGACCAGTACCGCATCGTCACGCACGGCGGCAAGGTCATCTGGGTCGAGGACTTCGCCACCCGCAGGTGGCGCAGCGACGAAGCCGGCATAACCGCCGTGTACGGCATGATGAAGGACGTCACGCAGTCGAAGCAGCGTGCCACCGAGCTGTGGCGCCTGGCCCACGTGGACGCGCTCACGGGCCTGCCCAACGCGCAGCTCCTGGAGGACCGCATCCAGCAGGCCATGCTGCACGCCAAGCGCAACAGCACCTTCGTCACGCTCGCACTGCTGGACCTCGATCACTTCCGCTTCGTGGACCGTACCTTCAGCCAGCGGCACGGTGAGAGGCTCATCATCGAGGTCGCCAGGCGCCTGCGGCGCACCCTCAGGCGCACAGACACCCTGGCACGCATAGGGCCCGACACCTTCGCCCTCCTGTTCTGTGACCTGCAGTCGGAGAGGGCCGCCCTGCCCGTCATCGAGAAGGCCCTGGCCGCTGTGCGCGACCAGTACACCGACGGTTCGCTCACCCTCAAGCTGTCCGCCACCATGGGTGTAGACATGCCCGGCAGCGCCACGCGCTCGCCCGGCGTCACCATCAGGCGTGCGTCCGAGGCGTTGGAGCGCGCCAAGGAGACCAACCGCGGCGGCTTCAGGTTCTACGACGAGGCGCTGGACGCCAAGATGCGCTCGCGGCTCTCGCTGGAGAGCGAGGTCAGGCGGGCCCTGGCGGAAGACCAGTTCGTGCTGCACTACCAGCCGCGTGTGCAACTCGACAACGGGGCCATCCACTCTGTGGAGGCGCTGGTGCGGTGGGGACATCCCAACAAGGGCCTGCTGCGCCCCGCCGACTTCGTGCCCCTGGTGGAGGAGGCGCAGTTAGGGCCGCAGCTGTTCCAGTGGGTGCTCGAACGCGCCTGCCGGCAGGCGAAGCGCTGGCAGAAGCAGCGCACGCCCCGGCGTGTGGCCGTGAACGTCAGTCCCAGCGCCCTGGCCGGCAAGGACATGATCTTGCAGGTGCAGGACACCCTGAGCCGCTACGACCTGCACCCCGGCCTGCTCGAGATCGAGATCAGCGAGAGGACCGGCCAGGACACGCTGGATGAGGCCGCCGCCGCGCTCGCAGAACTGCGGTCCATGGGCGTGCACGTGGCCCTCGACGACTTCGGCATAGCGCACTCCTCGCTCACCCAGTTGAGAGGGCTACCGCTAGACGGACTCAAGATCGACCGGAGCTTCGTCACGCGCCTAGGACCCGACACCGGTCCGGAAGAGATCGAGCTGCTGCGGGCCATAATCGCGCTGGGCAAGAGCCTGAAGCTGAGGGTCACGGCCGAGGGCATCGAGACGCAGGAGCAGAACAGCCTCCTGCGCAGGCTCAACTGCGACGACGGTCAGGGCTTCCTGTTCAGCCACCCTGTGCCCGCCGAGTACGTGCCGGCGTTCGCCTGAGGTTCACGAAGAGGTCGCGCTCGCGGCGAGGCGGCGCGTAGCACGTGAGCGGTGAAGCTCACGTGAGTCGGATCACGTGTTCTCATATGGTTCTCTTATGGCACAGAACCCCTTGCTAACGACCGAGTTCGAGATCCCCTTCGGCGAGATAACGCACGAACACGTGGTGCCCGGCCTACGTGAGGTGCTGCGGGTGGCGGGCGAGCGCCTCGAGGCCATCGCCGCTGCTGCGGAGTCCGACGCCGAGATCACCTACGACGCCAGCATCGGCGCCCTGGACCGGCTCTACGAAGGTATATACAGACCGTTCGTTCTGGTTCACCACCTGAACTCGGTCGTCAACACGCCTGAGCTGCGCGCCGCCTTCAACGAGGTGCAGCCCGAGGTGGTGGCCTTCCTCGCGCGGCTGTCCTCCGATCAGCGCGTGTGGCAGGCCCTGAAGCGCTTCGCCGCCAGCCCGGCCGCCGAGAAGCTCGACAGTATCGGCCGACGCCACCTGAGCAAGACCATGGACGAGTTCCGCCGCGCCGGCGCCGACCTTAACGAGGAGGACCGCAAGCGCGTCGAGCAGCTTCGTGTAGAACTGGCAGCGCTCTCCACCAAGTTCTCGGAGAACGTCCTGGACGGCACGAACGCTTACGAACTCGTCATCACTAACGAAGACGACCTGGCCGGCCTGCCGGACAGCGCCGTGCGGCGCGCACGCGCGGCTGCCGAGGCCAAAGGGTTGGAGGGCTACCGCTTCACGCTGCAGGCCCCGAGCTTCATGCCGTTCGTCAAGTACTCGGACAGACGCCACCTGCGCAAGCAGCTTTACGAGGCCTACTTCGCCGTGGGTGGGGAGGAACCCTACGACAACCGCGAACTGCTGGCCGAGATCCTTGCCAAGCGGCGCGAGCTGGCGACCGTGCTGGGCTACAGCGACTTCGCCGACCTGCAGACCGAGGAGCGCATGATCGGCTCGGGCCTGAACGCGGCCGAGTTCGTGGCCGAGCTGGCGCGCCGGACCGAGCCCCACTTCAAGCGCGAGGTGGCCGAGCTGCAGGCGTTCGCGGCCGAACTCGGCCTGCCGGACCTGCAGCCTTACGACGTCTCCTACGCCACCGAGAAGCTGCGCATGGCCCGCTTCGATGTGGACGAGGAGGCGCTGCGCCCGTACTTCCCGCTGCCGACGGTGCTGAAGGGCCTATTCGACCTCACATGGCGCCTGTTCGGGGTACGCGTGGAGCGCGTGAGCGGCGTGCCCGCCTGGCACCCTGAGGTGGAGGTGTACCACCTCACCCATGAGGACGGCACCTTCCTGGGCTCCATGTACGCCGACTGGTTCCCCCGCGAGTCCAAGCGCGGCGGCGCGTGGATGAACGGCCTCGTCACGGGCGGGCCCACGAGCGACGGCTTCGATCCACACGTCGGCATCATCGCCTGCAACTTCACAGCGCCCGAGGGCGACGGCCCGGCGCTGCTCACCCACTCGGAGGTCGAGACCGTGTTCCACGAGTTCGGCCACCTGATCCATCACCTCATGGGCCGCGTGCCCATCCGCGCCCGCAGCAGCATGAACGTGCCGTGGGACTTCGTGGAGCTGCCCAGCCAGATCATGGAGAACTGGACCTGGGAGAAGCAGGCCCTGGACCTTATCTCCGGGCATGTGGAGACCGGCGAGCCGCTGCCGACCGAGCTGTTCGAGCGGCTGGAGCGCAGCCGCACGTTCCAGGGCGCCATCAGCCAGATGCGCCAGCTCTCCTTCGGCACTGTAGACCTGGCGCTCCACCGCGACTTCGACCCCTTCTCGGGGGAGGACCCTCTGGCGCTGGCCACCAAGGTCACGGCTCCGCTCGAGATACGACCCGAGTTCGCCAGCGGCGACCGCCTCACCCGCTTCACCCACGTGTTCTCGGGCGGCTACGCAGCCGGCTACTACAGCTACAAGTGGAGCGAGGTCCTGGACGCAGACGCCTTCAGCCGCTTCAAGAGCGAGGGCATCTTCAACGAGAGCACGGGCCGCGACTTCGCGCGGCAGGTCCTCTCCCGGGGCGACAGCGACGACGCCGGTCAGCTCTTCAGGGACTTCATGGGCAGGGACCCCGACCTGGGCGCGCTCATAAGGCGCAACCTGGGCGTGGTGGACGAGGGCGCGGCGGCCTGACTTCCGTGACGGCAGCGAGCGTCCCAGTGCCAGGCGCCGGCATGGTGCCGAGCCTCCGTGCGCCAAGGGTTGCGCGTGTTCGGTGCCCGATCCGCCCACCGCAACGCCGCCGAGCCCCTGCGTGTCAGGGGTGGCGCCCCGCGTACAGCCTTATGGCCAACTCCGTTCCTCGGTCGTACTCGCGCATGCCTTCTGCCTCTCCCTGGCTTCTGAGGTAGAGGTCGTACACTGCCGCCACTCCCGGCGCCAGCGGGCCGCGGAAGCGCGCCACCGCGGCCGCCTCGGCGCGCACGTGCTGGTGCGCGCGGGGCGGCCACTGCGCCGCGTACGCCTGGCGCTCGGCCTCGGGCATTGCGGCAGCCAGCTGCCGTGCCAGCCTCAGTGAGGCCGCGTACGCCACGCGCATGTCTGCGCACTCCAGCCCCGCCACAACTCCCACCGCCTCGGCCTCCGCCTCCGCCGCGAAGCCGGCCGTGTGGGCGAACTCGTGCAGCGCGGTGGCCAGGGCGGATGCGGGTGGCAGCGCGGCGTCCACATGCGGCTCGAGCAGCCACGGCAAGGCCAGGCCGGCGAAGCCGAAGCGCAGCTGTAACCCCGCGGGCAGCCGCTTGACCCTGTCGGGCACGCTGACCCGCTGGCCGCTTCGCAGCTCGGTCGCCAGGTCGCTCACGCACCGTGCCGCGGCGGCGTACGCCTCGCCTGCAGCCAGCTCGGAGGTAGTCGTCGGCCCCAGCAGCGCGGCGCTGACCTGCAACCTGGACAGCACCGTCTGCGCTACCCGCCGTGTGGTGGTGTCGTCGAGTTCGGTGTCGGCCGCAGGGGGTCGGTCGGCCAGCTTGGGGAGCCGGTAGCCGAGCCCGAACGTCAGCGGGAAGAGCAGCAGTAGCGCTAGGACCGCGCCGCCGGCCAGGCGCACCCCGGCGCGCCGGCGCCGCCTGTCGCCTGCGACGAGCAGCAGCGCCACCGTGGTGGTCAGCAGAACGAGACCCAACAGCGTCAGCGGCAGGGGGGAGGCGCTCACCACGGGTGCCGTCACACTGGTGACGGCCGGTAGCAAGAACCGAAGATAAACGCGCTCCACGAGCGCGGGTGGCCACGGGACGAGCGACAGTACCAGTGCCGTCAGCAGCAGGGTCACGCTGATGCGGAGACGTCTCAAGGGTCGGCTCACCGCCTTTCAGGAGCTCCGTGGTGCGCACGCCACGGCGTTCGGTAGCATCATCGCTCAACCACCCCGCGCTCGGCTCCGGCGCCTGGACCGGCGGCGCCTGCGCCCGGCCGCCCTGGGTCTCGCGCGCCACCCCTCCAGCGCCAGGAAGCGTTCGAGGCTGAGTGCCCACCAGCCGTCGCCGGCCCGTTCGAGGATGGTGCCCGGTAACGGCGCCGGCTCGTACAGCTGCACGGCCTGCACCCCCAGGCGCGTGAACGCCAGGCGCGCGCCTGCGTTGGCCAGCGCGGCGCGGACGTAGCGCGGTGCGCTGGCGTGGTTGAGCCCCACGCTGGGGCCTGGCGCCGCGTGGGCGGGCGGCTCGTGCGCCGAGGTAGCTGCCGCCGCGTTGGAGCCGCCGCCTAACTCGTTCGTGCGGTGCGCGACGCTCACCAGTCTTAGGTGGCCTATCTGCCCCTCACGTCGCACCTCCAGCCAGGCGGGGGCGCAGTGGTCGAACGGGTTCGTGGCCGCCACGTCTGCCCGGCCGCGGTGAGGGCCGGAGCCGCCGCACAGGAGCTCGAGTGCGGCCGCGGCCGCCTGCGCCTCGGTGGTGAAGGGGCTCCCCGGCTGGGCGGCGTGCGGGGCCACGACCGCCAGCCGCGTGGGCGGTTCTGTCGCGGGTCTGTTGCTTGCAGGCGGCTCGCTCAGCCGATCCGAGTACAGGTGCAGCCCCAGCTCGATAGACCGGTAGCGTGGGGCGGGCCTCGGCAAGCGGGCCTCGTAGGCTGCCATGAGCCGACCCTCCACCTCCGCCAGAAGCGTCTGCAGCCGGTGGCGGTCGCGGTCGGTG
This sequence comes from Truepera radiovictrix, assembly GCA_044462445.1. Lineage (GTDB taxonomy): Bacteria > Deinococcota > Deinococci > Deinococcales > Trueperaceae > JAAYYF01. The sequence continues at coordinate 28,602 of JBIQNJ010000009.1, forward strand.
AGCGCGGGCTCCTCGTCGCGAACCTTTAGCAGCTCGTTGCGCCTCGCCTCGAGCTCCTCGACGTTCTCGAACGCGTCGACCCCCTCGACCTGCGCCTGAGAAGGCGCGCCAGGCGCGCCGCCGCTCTGGGGCTCACGGACCGGGTCGCCTGTGGGCGCCTCTCGCCCTACGGCTCGGCGAGCAGTCGCTTCGTGGAACTCGTCGGTAACCAGGGGCTCGGAGCCGCTCGTGGCGCTGTCGCCGGCCGAGTGGTCGGTCCGCTGACCCGCCAGGTACTCCTGGACCCCACGGTAAGCGCGCACACGCCCGTCTTCCACCGACCAGACCTCGGTGGTGAGCGCCTCGGCCAGGCGCTGGTCGTGGGTCGCCAGAAGAAGCGCGGCGTCGCCGTCCTCGAGCTTGAGGAGCAGCTGTTGCTCCAGGGCCTCTACGGCCGCTAGGTCCAGGTCGTTCGTCGGCTCGTCGATGAGCCACACGTCGGCGGTCTCGGCCAGCGCCAGGGCCAGCCCGGCGCGGGCGCGCTCGCCGCCGGAGAGCTGGTCTGGGCGCCGTCCCCATGCTTTCGGGGGAACGCCGGCGTCCGCCAGCAGCCGGCCGGCAGCTACCGAGCCTACGCGTGCCAGCGCCTGGTCCCAGAGCGCCTGGTCCGGGTCGAGGCCGCGCCCTTCCTGGCTCAGGTAGCGCAGCCTGACGCCGTCCAGGTAGCGCACCTCCGCCCGCGGGTCGGCGGACCGCCGCACGCCTGCAAGGAGAGCTAGCAGCGTGCTCTTGCCGCTGCCGCTCTTGCCGAGCAGCGCGGTGCGCTCGCCGCGCCTTACTGTCACGCCGGCGCCTTCGAGCACAGGCTCGGCCGTCAACGCCGTAGCGCGCAGCAGCTCCTGGCCCTGGTGCCCTCGGCGGGAGGGGTCCACGGGCGGCTGGGCCAGGAGCGGTCGCGGCTGTGGGGTGTGCGCATGGACCAGCGCCCCAGCGAGGCGCAGCTTGCTCAGCTGCCTCTCTGCCCCCCGTTTGCGCGCAGCGGCCTTCTTGCCGAAGGCGGCGAGCTCCGCAGCCATCTTCGCCAACCTCTCGCTCTCGCGCTCCCGTTCGCGCTCACGCTTATGGCTCGCCCGCGTGGCGGCGTCGCGCCTGGTGGCCGCGAGCGCGTAGCTGCCCGGTTCGAGGCTCCACAGGCTGGGACCGTCGGCCTCGCCGCGCGCTCGCTCCAGGAAGGCGGTCTTCACCGTGCAGCCGTCGAGCAGCGCCCGGTCGTGGCTCACGACCACCAGGGCCCCGGGCCAGGTGCTCAGGCGCAGCGTCAGGTCCACGCGCAGGTCGATGTCCAGGTGGTTGGTCGGCTCGTCGAGCAGAAGGGCGTCGGGGTTGGCGGCGAGCGTGACGGCCAGCGCCAGCCGCCTGCGCTCGCCCGATGACAGCGTGTCAAGCGGCCGGTCGTCGTCTGCTTCTTTGAAGCCGAAGACCGCCAGCTCGCGTCTGAGCGCCGCGCGCGCGCCGAAGCCGCCTGCGCGCTCGAACTCCAGCCGTACCCGCTCGTACCGCTCGGCCACGGCCGCGCTCTCCGTCATCGCCCGCTCGAGCTCGCGCATGCGCGCCTCAAGCGCGGCCACCTCCGCCAGAGCGTGCTTGGCCGCCTGCCACACCGTATCTGCGCCGCCGAAGCTCGCATGGTGCTGCGGCAGGTAACCGAGTCTTACCCCCGGGGCGCGCCAGAGCGTCCCGCTGTCGGGCTGCTCCAGCCCTGCCAACGTTCGCAGCAGAGTAGACTTGCCGCTGCCGTTGGCGCCGGCCAGCCCCACGCGGTCGCCTGCCTTGAGGCGCAGGTTCACGTTGGCCAGCAGTTCGGCCCCTTCGCGCAGGCGGCCCAGTCGATGTGCTACGAGGAGTTCCATGTCGAGGTCGGCCGCCCGCCAACGGTCGTCGCGGCCCGAGACCCAGTGTAGCCGCGCGCGCCTTATCCTTGAACTCGTGAAAGTGTTCACCGGCCGCGGCGCCAACCAGCCGTTCGACTGTGCGGTATGCGGAGCCGCGGTCCCGCCTCTCGCTGGTGGCGGCTACCGTAACCACTGCCCGTACTGCCTTCACTCGCTGCACGTGGACGTGAACCCCGGTGACCGCGCCAGCACCTGCGGCGGGGTACTGGAGCCCGTGGGTGTGGAGCCGGGCAAGAAGGGCTGGGTCATCGTGCACCGGTGCCGGAGCTGCGGGGCCGTGCGGCGCAACAGGGCCGCACTGGACGACCCGGGTGTGAACGACGATTACGACGTCCTGTTGGCCGTGTCGGCCGGTCGGGCGCCGCGCTACTGACCGCTGCCCCTCAGGGTGCCATGCCAGATTCGCGCTGGTACACTCGCGCTATGGCCTACAAGACCCTCGTACTGGAGGAGCAGGGTGGAGCGCTGCGCGTGACGCTCAACCGCCCGGAAGTCCTCAACGCGCTCACCTTCGAGCTGCTGACAGAGCTGGCAGACGCGCTCCGGGGTCCGGCGGCCGAGAAGCGCGTCCGCGCCGTGCTCATAACGGGTGCGGGGCGCGGTTTCTGTGCCGGCGCCGACCTGGCCAGCACGCCGGTGGACGGGGACATCGGCCAGCTCCTCGACACCACCTACCACCCGGTCGTGCACGCCATCGCCGCGCTGGCCAAGCCCGTGGTGGCAGGCGTTAACGGTGTGGCCGCCGGGGCAGGCATGAGCCTGGCGCTGGCGTGCGACATGCGCCTGCTGGCCGAGAGCGCCTCCTTCGCGGTGGGTTTCCCTGGTATCGGCCTCGTGATGGACGCCGGCTGCAGCTACTTCCTCCCGCGCCTGGTGGGCATGGGACGGGCCATGGAGCTGGCGCTCTCGAACCGCCGGGTCGGGGCGCAGGAGGCCCTGGCGCTCGGTCTCGGCGAGAAGCTCATAGAGGGCGAGTTCGAGGCGCAGGCGTTCCAGGAGGTGCAGAAGCTCGCGCAAGGCCCCACGCTCTCCTTCGGGCTCATGAAGCGCGAGCTGCGCGCCAGCCTAGACAACGACCTGGCAGCCCAGCTGGCGCTGGAGGCGCGCTCGCAGTCGCGTGCAGCCACCAGCGCGGACCTTGTGGAGGGCATAACGGCCTTCAAAGAGAAGCGCGCTCCCGGCTTCCGCGGCGAGTGACGCGCCTTGAAGCGCCTAAGGCACACATCTTGCGGGCGCCGGTCGACGGTGCGCGAGGAACGGTGAGAGCATGAGCTTAGGTTCGAGACATGCCGACATGATCTTCTACGGCTCTGTGCTGACCATGGACAGCGGTCAGCCGCGGGCTCAGGGCGTGGCGGTGCGAGACGACAAGATCATGGCGGTCGGCACCGCGGCGCAGCTGCACGAGCTGGCCGGCCCCGGGACGCGCGTCGTCAACCTGGGCGGGCGCACGCTGCTGCCGGGGTTCCACGACGCCCACGTGCACCTGACCGGCATGGGGGAGGAGCTGGGCCAGCTCAGCCTGTTCCACACCACGTCGCTCGACGAGGCGCTGGACCTCGTGCGGGCGCGGGCGGCCGAGTTGGGTGCCGGCGAGTGGGTTAGGGGCGCGGGCTTCGCGCTGCACCGCTGGGGCATGACCAGCATAGGCGCCAGCGAGGCGGCGGCGCTGGAGCAGGCCGCCGGCGGCAGACCCGTGCTGCTGGCGAGCCAGGACCACCACTCTGCCTGGGCCAGCCGCGGCGCTCTGCGCTTGGCCGGGGTCACGGCCGACACAAGGGTGGCGAACGGCGTGGTGGTGCTCGACGAGCAGGGTGAGGCCAGCGGCCTCCTGCTCGAGAAGGCCCAGGACATCGTCGAGGACGCGCTTCCGGAGGCCAGCCCGGCAGAGATAGCCCGCTGGCTCGACCGGGCGGCGGACCACATGGCGAGCCTGGGCGTCACCACCGTGCACCACATGGCTGCGGAGCCGCCCCATTACTTCCGGCAGCTGGCCCTCTCAGCCTCCGACCCCGACTACGCGCTAAGGGTATGGGCCTGCATCCCGCACGCGAACATCGAGGGGGCCGCCAAGATCGGCCTCGCCACGGGGCAGGGCGGCCGCAACTTCATCGTCGGAGGCGCCAAGTTCTTCGCCGACGGCGCCCTCGGCAGCCGCACCGCCCTGATGCTCGAACCGTACGCGGGCGGCGCCAACCTGGGCATGGCGGTGGACTCAGAGGAGGTGCTGCTGGAGCGCGTGCCGCTGGCGCTAGCTGCCGGGCTCACGCCGGTGGTACATGCGATAGGCGACGGCGCCACCCGGGCGGTAGTCAGGGCTTTCGAGGCGTCGCAGGCTGCGTGGCGGGCGGCGGCGCTGAGACCGCGCCTGGAGCATGCGCAGCACATGCACCCGGACGACGTGCGGCGCTTCGGCGCGCTGGGACTGGTCGCCTCCATGCAGCCCATCCATCTGACCTTCGACGTGGAGTCGATCGTGGCCGAGCTGGCAGACCGTCTGGACCACGCGTACCCCATGCGCTCGCTCGCGAAGGCGGGGGCCGTCCTGGCGTTCGGCTCCGACGCCCCGGTGGCGCCTGCTGACGTGTTCACGGGCCTGAGGGCGGCGGCACGCCGCACCAGCGACCGGGGCACGCGCCTGACTCCCACGGAGGCGGTGGGCCCGGACGATGCGCTCTACGCCTACACTCGTGGCGCGGCCTATGCCATCGGTGCTGAAGGGCGCTCCGGCATGCTGGCACCAGGGTTCGACGCGGACCTCGCGGTGCTCTCGCACGACCCGCTGGTGAGCCTTGACGGCCTGGAAGTGGTAGCCACGCTCAAGGCCGGCCGGTTCACGTTCGGCGAGGCTGCGCTTTAGGCCCGTCGGGGTCGCTGCCTCAAACGGCGGTCATGGTGAGCTCGTGCACGCGGCCGCGTGCGCCTAAGGTGCTCAGGTAAACGAGGCCCCGAGCCAACGCCTCCGGGTCGAGCCAGCCGCTCGGGTCTGCCTTGGGCATGGCCGCGCGGTTGGCGGGGGTGTCTATGGCGCCCACGGGCACGAGCAGCGCTACGTTCACGCCCTTGGCGCCCACCTCGGCGGCGAGCGACCGGAAGTACGCGGCCAGCGCCGCCTTGGAGGCCGCGTAGGCGGTGGCGCCCGGCGCGGGCGCGAGCGCGGCGCCGGCGGCGACTGCGGCTATGAACCCGCTGCCTCTGGCGAGCATGCCGGGCAGCACGGCCGACGTGGCGTTGACGGCCGTCCGGAGGTTGATGGTGAGCATGCTCTCTACCGCCGCGTCGGCCGAGCGGACGCCCGAGCCTATGGGGCCTACGGTGGTGGTGCCTGCCTCGCTTCGCCCTCCCTGAGCGTCTGCACCGGGGCCTCCGCCGGTAGCCGGGGCGCTGCCGCCCCTGCTGTAGCCGCCGGCTAGGTTAACCAAGGCCGACGGGGCCCCCGCCTCGCTGACCAGCCGCTCGAAGCCCACGGCGCATGCCTCAGGCGCTGCGAGGTCGATGCCGAAGACCGGGTGGGGAGAGGGACCGAGACTGTCCTCTCGGCCGGGTCTGGTGACCAGGGCAAGGCGGTAGCCTGCGGCCGCGAAGCTCCGGGCCACAGCGGGGGCTAGCCCGCCCGCTGCGCCGGTGATGACCGCGAGCGGCTGTGAGGCGGCTAGGTTCATGGCCTGACTCTACCTAAAGAGCGCTGTGGTGGACGTCCCGCCATGCTACCGATGCCTAGGCAGACGCGGCGAAAGCCCCGTCCTGGACGGCAAGAACCGTTTGACCGGGGGTGCCCTGGCGGGGTAAGATGTACGAGTTGGACGGCGTCGAAAGGCCGCCCGCGGGCCACGCCACCACCCTTGGTGCAGGTGTCCCCATCTATCTCTCGCGCCCTTTCTGTCCCGCCCCTCGGCAGCCCAAGCATCAGCGCGTTCTGCCGGGTCAGGGACGGCGCTTAGAGGTCATGGCCTTGCCGCCGGCTTCAACACGGAGGTTCAGTTGAGCACCACGAAGAACAACGGCGATTACACCGCCGATAACATCAAGGTCCTGCGCGGCCTTGAGGGCGTGCGCAAGCGCCCCGCCATGTACGTGCAGGGTGGCACAGGGGTAGACGGCTTCCACCAGCTGCTCACGGAGATAATCGACAACGCCATCGACGAGAGCCTGGCCGGCTTCGCAGACACGGTCGAGGTGACCCTCAACAAGGACGGCTCCGCCAGCGTTGCCGACAACGGCCGCGGTATCCCGGTGGACACCATGGAGCGCGAGGGCAAGCCCGCCATCGAGGTCATCTTCACCGAGCTCCACGCCGGCGGCAAGTTCGACGACGGCGCCTACAAGGTGTCGGGCGGCCTGCACGGTGTGGGCAGCTCGGTGGTCAACGCGCTCTCCACCAGGTTCATGGCCGAGGTGTGGCGTGACGGCCAGCACTACCGCATAACGTTCGAGAACGGCGAGGTGGTGGAGCCGCTCACGGTGGTCGGCACGGCGCCCAAGAAGCAGTCGGGCTCCAAGGTCACCTTCTACCCGGACATGGCGGTATTCAAGGACATCGAGGGGTTCGAGTACAGCCGCGTGCGCCGCCGCCTGCGCGAGCTGGCGTTCCTCACCGGCGGCGTCAAGATCGTCCTCACGGATGACCGCGGTGAGACGACCAAGACCGAGACGTTCCACGAGCAGGGCGGCGTGGCGGCTTTCGCCAAGAACCTGGCGCGTGAGGGTGCGCTCCTGTACGACAAGCCGCTGGTCATGAGCGGCACGGCCTCGGTGCAGACCGATCAGGGCATGCACGACATCGAGGTCGACGTGGGACTCATACACAACTCCGGCTACGGCCAGACCATCCTCACGTACGCCAACATGATCACCAACCGCGATGGCGGCACGCACCTCACGGGCTTCAAGAGCGCGTACACGCGCGTACTGAACAACTACGCCAAGGGCAAGAACCTGCTCAAGAAGGGCGAAGCCGCACCCACGGGCGACGACTTCCTCGAGGGCGTGGCGTGCGTCATCTCCGTTAAGCTGCCCGAGCCGCAGTTCGAGTCGCAGGCCAAGGTGAAGCTTCTCAACCCGGAGGCCCAGTCGGCCGTCAACAGCGTGGTGTACGAGAAGCTCACCGAGGAGCTGGAGGAGAACCCCAAGACGGCCAAAGCTATCTTCGAGAAGGCCGCGCAGGCCGCCCGGGCTCGTGAGGCTGCCCGCAAGGCGCGCGACCTGGTGCGCCGCGCCAACCCGCTGGAGAACGACGACCTGCCGGGTAAGCTAGCCGACTGCCAGTCCGAGGACCCCACGGTGAGCGAGGTCTACATCGTCGAGGGCGACTCGGCGGGCGGCAGCGCCAAGCAGGGCCGCGAGCGCCGCTTCCAGGCCATCCTGCCGCTGCGAGGCAAGATCCTGAACGTGGAGAAGGCTAACATCGGCAAGATCCTCAAGAACGCCGAGATCCGGGCCATGATCGCCGCTATCGGCGCCGGGGTGGAGGGCACTGGCGACGACGCCCACTTCAGCCTGGAAGACGTGCGCTACCACCGCATCATCATCATGACCGACGCCGATGTGGACGGCTCGCATATCAGGACTCTGCTGCTCACGTTCTTCTACCGCTACATGCGCCCGCTCATCAACGCGGGCTACCTGTACATCGCCCAGCCGCCCCTGTACGGTGTGCGCGTGGGTCGGCAGAAGGAGATGCAGTACCTGTACGACGAAGCGGCCCTGGCGACCATACAGAAGGCCAACCGCGACAAGAAGATCGAGATCCAGCGCTTCAAGGGTCTGGGTGAGATGAACCCCGAGCAGCTCTGGGAGACGACCATGAACCCCGAGACGCGCGTGTTGAAGAGGGTCACCATCGAGGACGCGCTGGAGGCCGGCGAGACCTTCGAGATCCTGATGGGCACAGAGGTGCCGCCGCGGCGCGAGTTCATCGAGACGCACGCCCACATGGCCAACCTGGACATCTGAACTAGTGCGCGTCTAGCAGAAGTGGCTGCCTGACCCAGGTCAGGCAGCCACTCTCTTGTGGGTCTGTGCCTTAAGAGGCTAGTTGAGCCCCAGCGCCGCGCGCTTCTCGTGCACCTCGTCCATGGTGAGCATGTGCCCGCGCACGGCCGCCACCTCTTCAGCCGTGTACGGCTGGAAGTCGGGGGTGAGGGCGTCGTTGCCCCACGCCGTCAAGGCGTAGTTGGCGATGGCAGCTACCTGCTCGTCGCCGAGGTGAAGGTGGCTGGGCATGAGGCTGTTGTAGGGCATGCCGTGCACCGAGATGGAGCCCTGCATGCCGAACAGGATGGTGTCGATGACCAGCTCGCGGTCGGCGGCGTAGACATCGTTTATGTGCCCGGCGAGAGGCGGGAAGGCGCCTGGGATGCCCTGGCCTGAGCCCTGGTGGCAGGCCGAGCAGGTGGACATGAACAGCGGCTCACCGTCGGGCAAGTTGGCGGCCGATGTGGGCGCCTCGGTCGTGCCGCTGGTGCCCGCGTCGGTGGCGGGCTCCTCAGGGGTCGCGGGCGCTTCGGTGGCTGCCGGTGTTTCTGTGGCGGCAGGGGTCTCGGCGGCAGGGGTCTCGGCGGCAGGAGTCTCGGCTGCTGGGGTCTCGGCCGCTGGGGTCTCAGTAGCCGGCGGCGCCGCAGGCGCCGAACCGTAGAAGCCGGGGTTCTGCACGCCGCGCTCGGCCACGAGCTCCATGGCGCGGTAGATGTCGATGGTGGCGCGGTCGCCGTCCACGGAGTAGCCCGTGAGGTCGGTGGTGGCGTTGGCCAGGCTCTGCTGGAACTGCGAGTCGTCGAGCGGTTGGAGGCGCCCCTGCGGCCGCGAGGTGGCCAGCAGTAGGAGCACGACGATGGTGGCGATCATGCCGATGGTGCCGAGCACCACGGCCATGCGCACCTGCTGCGGGCTGAAGAGGTACTCGCGCTCTCTAGGCATGATGCTCAGCCACCACTTTCACGAGGCGCGGGTCGTTGGCGGGCAGCACGTTGCGCGAGCCGAGGGCGCGCGCGTAGAGCGCCAGCCAGACGCCGAGCATGCCTACCAGCAGCAGGATGTCCGTGAGGTTGATCTGCGGTCCCGGGCGGTTGAGAGCCGGTGCGATCATCCAGAAGATGCCCAGCGCCTGCACGACCAGCGCCCACACGGCCACGATGCTCAGGGCGCGGCGCTTGCGCTTAACCCACCTGGAGAACAGGATCATGAACGGCGCGAAGAAGCCGAAGAAGAGCAGGAAGGCGCTGAAGCCTACCCAGTCGGGACCGAGCCTAGTGACGTACCAGGAGGCCGTCTCCGAGACGTTGTTCGACCACTGGATCATGAGCTGCGAGATGTGGGTGTAGGCCCAGAACATGGTCACGGCCATCATGAGGTTGCCCAGGTCCTGCAAGCGTTTCGGGGTGAGCAGCCTGTCGATAGTGGGGTTGACCTTCGCCAGGTTGACCATGACGAGGATGGTGGCGGCGATGGCTGTGATGACCTGGCTGGCGATGAAGATGCCCGGGTAGATGCCCGAGAACCAGATGGGCGTGAGCGACATGGCCCAGTCGATGGAGGCGAAGGTCATGGTCATGATGAACACGACCATCCATAGACCAGCCATGCTCTTCATGCGGTAGCCGGTCTTGCCGGCCTCACCCTCGGCCTCGTCCTGCTTGCGGCTCAGCGAGCGGTAGACGTAGGCACCCAGGGTCCAGAGCGCGAACACGATGACCGTGCGGACGATGAAGAAGGGCACGTTGAGGTAGGCCGTCTTGGCCTCGACCATGTGCCACTGCGCCACGTACTCCGGGTTGGTCCAGGGGTACAGGTCCTTCATGGCGAACAGGATGGGGATGAACAGCAGGGCCAGCAGTGGGATGAGCGAGGCTGCCGCCTCCAGGGGCCTCTGGATGAGGGCGCCCCAGGAGCCGCCGGCCAGGTGGACCACGAACAGCAGCATCAGGCTGCCGAGCGAGATGCCGAGCACGAACAGGTAGGCCATCAGGTACGACTGGAAGAAGTCGCCCGCCTGGGTGAAGCCCAGAACCGCGGCGCCCGCCAGCGCGATGAGGCCGACGACCAGTGCGCCCAGCTGCAGCTTGCTGGTGTCGATAGGGGGGAGCTTGAGGGCGTTCACCGTGCGGCCTCCGTGGAGCTGAGTTGCGTGAGGATGTCTGCGGGAACGTCTGAGAGGCTGGCGTTCTGGCTGAGCTGCAGCGCCTTTATGTAGGCCGCGATGGCCCAACGGTCCTCAGGCTTCACGCGTGAAGCGTAGCTGTACATGCGTCCGAAGCCGTTGGTGATGGCGTTGAAGTAGTAACCCACGGGCGAGTCCAGCAGGCGCTGCTCGTGGGTGAACGACGCCGGCTGGGGGAAGCCCCGCTGGACGATCATGCCCTGCCCGTCACCGTTGTAGTTGTGGCACGGGGCGCAGTAGATGTCGTAGCGCTGCTTGCCGCGCTCCAGCAGCTCGTAGTTGAGTTCCACGGGCAGCTCCGCGAGGAAGCCGGTGGGGCCTAGCCCTGTCAGGTAGCTGGGTTGCAGCGCACCCCGCTCGCGCGAGACCGTGTTCTCCGGGATCGGGCGCATGCCCATGCCGTCGGAGAAGTACTCGCTGCCTTCGAAGGGGTTCACACGCGGCTGGTCGAACATGTTGCGCCCGCACGAGGTGAGTACCAGCATGCCCAGGGCGAGAGCGATGAAGAGCTTGAACACGCGGCGGTTCACCGTTCCACCTCCGACACACGCTCAGGCCCAAGAGACTCCAGGAACGCGCGCGTCTGCTCCACGTCGAACTTCGGGTCGCGCGCCTCGATGGAGAGGAAGAACTTGTCGCGCGAGGCGTTCTCGAAGCCGGGGGTGTTGAAGATCGAGTGGTACGGGCGCGGCAGTCCGTTGCGGATGATCATGCCCAAGCCGGCGGTGAGGCCGGCGGAGAGGATCGTGAGCTCGTACATGATGACGATGAAGTTCGGCCAGCTGTTGAGCGGCTTGCCCCCGATGTTGAGGGGGTAGTAGGTGGTGTTGGCCCACCACTGCAGGAAGAAGCCGCCCAGCGCACCGGTGATGCCCATGATGAGCACCAGCCAACCAAGGTTGGTGGGGCGCATGCCGAGGTCCTGGTCCAGTCCCTCGATAGGGAAGGGCGTGTAGGCATCGGTGCGTGTGTAACCGGCCTTGCGGGTGCGCTCGGCCGCAGCGCGTATCTGTTCGACGCTGTCGAACTGAGCCACGAGGGCGTAGAGCGACTGCGACTTACTGCCCAAGGCAACGCTGCTCATGCGGTCTCCTCGGCGTTGTAGTACTCCATCCTTATCTTCTCGAAGGCGTCGGAGCCGTGATGGTGATCGTGGTAGGCCGTCTCCTTCGTCTCAGAGGTGGCGATGGAAGGCAGCAGTCTGATGAACAGGAAGAAGAGCGTGCTGAAGAGGCCGAGGCTGCCGATGAACAGCGACCAGTCCCAGAAGGTGGAGACGTAGTCGGCCCATGAGGAGGGCAGGAAGTCGGTGGTGAGCGACACGATGAAGATCACGAAGCGCTCGAGCCACATGCCCACGCTGACGATGATGGAGATGAAGAAGAGCGCCCAGGGGCTCTGCCTGACCTTCCTGAACCACAGTGGCTGGATGGCGATGAAGTTACAGAAGATGAGCGCCCAGAAGAAGATGCCGTGGTGACCGAACATCCTGTTCCAGATCATGTAGCGTTCGAACTCGACGCCCGAGTACCAGGCGATGAAGATCTCGATGAAGTAGCCGTACACGACGATCATCCCGGTGGCCAGCATGAGCTTGGCGGCGTTGTCGAGGTGCCTCATGGTGATGAGGTGCTCGAGCTTGAGCGCCTTGCGCAGAGGCACGGCCAGGATGAGCACCATGGCGAAGCCCGCGAACACGGCGCCCGCCACGAAGTAGGGCGGCATGATCGTGTTGTTCCAGCCGGGCAGCTGGGCCGTGGCGAAGTCCATGGCGATGGTGGAGTGCACTGAGAGCACGAGCGGGAAGCTGAGGGCCGCCAGTAGCAGGTAGGCGCGCTGGTAACGCTGCCAGGCCTTGGTGGAACCGTTCCAGCCGAGGGCCAGTGTGCCGTACAGCAGGCGCTGGAACTTGGTCTTGGAGACGTCGCGCAGCGTCGCGAGGTCGGGGATCAGGCCGATGAACCAGAACACGAACGAGATGGTGAAGTACGTGCCGATGGCGAACAGGTCCCAGTCGAGCGCGCTGCGGAACTGCGGGAAGAGGCCGTAGGTGTTGGGGTACGGAACGAGCCAGTAGAATACCCAGGGCCGGCCCAGGTGGAGGATCGGGTACAGCCCAGCGCACACCACCGCGAAGATGGTCATGGCTTCAGCGAAGCGGTTGACGGTGGTGCGCCACGGCTGCCTGAACAGCAGCAGTGCGGCGGAGATGAGCGTTCCGGCGTGGCCGATGCCGATCCACCATACGAAGTTGACGATGGGCATACCCCAGGCCACGGGGATGTTGTTGCCGAAGATGCCTATGCCCGTGGTGATGAGCTTGACCACCGACACCAGGTACACCATGAGCACCATCGCGCTGATGGTGAAGCCGATCCACCACCACGTGGGCGTCTTGCCGAAGCCTGCGAGAACCGGGGTGTTGACGCGATCGTCGATGCCCGCGTAGGTCTCGCCGGGGCGGATGACGCGGTTGGTCTCCGGATAAGAGGTGAACTTGCCTGTACCTAACGCCATCAGCCGACCGCCTCGTTGGGGTTCTTGACCTTAGCCAGGTAGGTGGTGCGAGGGAACGTCTGCAGTTCTTCGAGCATGTAGTAGTTGAGCGGGGAGCTCTTGACCGCCACGACGTTGGCGCTGGGGTCGTTGAGGTCGCCGAACACTATGGCCTGCGTGGGGCAGGCTGCCTGGCAGGCAGTGACCACTTCGCCGTCGGAGATGCGGCGGTTCTCGTTGGAGGCGTCGATGCGCGCCAGCGATATGCGCTGGGTGCAGTAGGTGCACTTCTCCATGACGCCGCGGCTGCGCACGGTGACGTCGGGGTTGTTGGCCAGCGACAGCTCTGTGCTGGTGGTCGAGAGTTCGGCGTACTGCAGCCAGTTGAAGCGGCGCACCTTGTAGGGGCAGTTGTTGGAGCAGTAGCGGGTGCCCACGCAGCGGTTGTAGACCATGACGTTAAGGCCTTCGCTGTCGTGCACCGTGGCGCCCACCGGGCACACGGGCTCGCAGGGGGCCTTCTCGCAGTGCTGGCAGGGCATGGGCTGGCTGAAGAACTCGGGTTCGTCGATGGAGCCGCCGTAGTAGCTGTCTACGCGGATCCAGTGCATCTCGCGGCCGACGGCCACCTGATCCTTGCCGACGATGGGGATGTTGTTCTCGGACTGACAGGCCACCACGCAGGCGTTGCAGCCCGTGCACACCGTCTGGTCGATGACCATGCCCCATTTGTAGCCCGTGTACTCGAAGTCCGGGTACAGGTCCTCGTGCATGTGCGGCACGGGGTGCACGAAGTCGGGGTGGTCGGGGTGAGCGCGGAACTCTTCCGCCGTGCCGTAGCGCACGATGTGGCGCGCCTCGCCCGTGCCCTCGAGGGCGTGGTGCATCTGGGTGCTGACCAGCTTGTGGGAGCCCGCGACCTTGGTGATGGTGACGGGCTGGGCGCCGGTGGCGGCAGCGTCCAGCAGTTGGTAGGCGTTGACGCCCACGTTGTTGCCCACGTTGCCCGCGGCGGTGCGACCGAAGCCGAACGTGAGGGTAACGGCGCCGTCTGCGTGTCCCGGCTGTAGCCAGACCGGCGCGGTGACCTCGCGTCCGTTGCTGGCCAGGCGCACCAGGTCGCCGGTCTTGAGGCCGAGACGCTCGGCGGTGGCCGGAGCGACGAGGGCGGCGTTGTCCCAAGTGAGCTTCGTCAGGGGGCGCGGCAACTCCTGCAGCCAGCCGTTGTTGGCGTAGCGGCCGTCTAGCACGGCGGAGTCCAGCACGAGGCTCAGCTCGTACTCGGCCGACTGGGGCAGGTTACCGCCTGCCTGGGCGTTGCCGATGGCGACCACGGGGCTGGCAGAGCCGGCCACCACGCCGCGGTAGACGCTCTCGCGCCAGAAGTCGTCGAAGCTGCCTGTCACGTTGGCGCGCCAGTAGTTGCGCACGAGGGTGTAACCGTCGGCGCTGGCGTTACCGGCAACGGCGCCCAGGACCTCGATCGAGCTCTTGCCGCCGTAGAACGGCAGGATGAGCGGCTGCTGGATGGTGATGGTGCCGTCGAACGCGCGGGCGTCGCCCCAGGTCTCGAGGAAGTGAGTGCCCGGCAGGCTCCAGTCGACGATGTGGGAGGTCTCGTCGTGGTACAGCCCGAGCTTGGCCGTGAACGGCACGTTGTCGATGGCCCGCGCGAAGGGCAGCGATGCCGGCGCCGTGTAGGCCGGGTTGCCCTCGAGGATGATCAGAGCCCTGACGCTGCCGCTCTGCATGGCGTTGACCAGCTCGGTGAGCTCGGCCGTGTGGTTGGCGGGGCGGGCGGCTGCCGGCATCACGTAGCGCACAGTGCTGCCGATGTTGCCCAGGGCGTCGTTGAGGGCGTGCGCCACAGCGTGAACGGCCGGGGGCTGGTCGTCGCCGGCGATGACGATGCTGCTGCCGCGGTGCGCCTGCAGGTCGTCGACCATGGCCTGGAAGAGGCCCTGGCTGAGGCCCGCTGGCCTGGCGCCCGAGGAGCCGGCGCCCAGTTCGGCGCCGAGCGCGGCCGCGGCTGCGGCCAAGTCGCTGGGCTTGAGGGCCACGCGGTGATCGGCCAGGGTGCCCGTTACCGAGGGGTTGGACTCCAGCTGGTACAGGCGGTTCATGGTGTCGGTGTCGCGGGCCGTGCGCAAGCGGCGGCGGTCGGCGAAGGCGCGGGCGTGCGCCAGGCGGGCGGGGCCGCGGTCCATGAAGTCTGCGCCCAGGGAGACCACCACGTCTGCCTGCGAGAAGTCGTAGACGGCCGTTACGTCCTGGCCGAAGGCCAGGCGTGCGCCCTCGTAGGCGTTGTCGGAGTGCAGCGGGTCGTACTGGTACCAGCGCGCCTGCGGGTAGGCCTCTAGCACAGAGCGCAGCTGCGCGGCCATGGTGGGGGAGGTGACGTTCTCCGTGAGGATGGCCAGGCCGGCGCCGTCGCTCAGGCCGCTCAGGGTGTCTGAGAGCGCCTCATTGAACGCCTCCCAGCTGCTCACGGTGCCGTTCTTGAGCACCTCTTGAGCGCGGTCAGGATCGTACAGGCCCAGCACGAGCGCCTGGGTGGTGGCGCTGGTGGCGCCCAGACTGGCCGGGTGGTCGGGGTTGCCCTCCAGCTTGGTGGGGCGGCCCTGGTGCGACTCTGCCAGCACGCCTTCGGCGTAGCCGCCGTAGGTGGCGGCGGTGGCGAAGAACAGCGGCCGACCGGGGGTGATCTGGTCGGGCTGGCGCACGTACGGCACGATCTTCTGATGGGGCAGCGGGGGCCTGGCGCAGGCCGAGAGGCCCGCGAGCGCCATGCTGGCGCCGAGCAGCTTGAGGAAGTCGCGACGCTGGAGCCCGCTCTCGAGCGGAGCCGCCTGCCTGGGGAACTCGCGCTGGAGGAAGATCTGGAACTCGTCGGTGTCGGCGATCTCGTCGAGGCTACGCCAGTAGGCCGGGCCCTCCTTGTTGGCCAGCCGCGCGCGGATATCGGTGAAGTCGGTTCTGGTGTCTGTCATCGGTGGCAGGTCGAGCACTGAATGAGCTTGTCAGTGTCGATGTGGTAGGCCTCTACGAGCACCTCACCCAGGTGGGCCTGGGCGACGGGGTCTGACAGAGGGGTGTAACTCATGTTGAAGACCTCACTCACGGGCCGGAGCTGGGAGGTGGGGTCTCTATGACACTCGAGGCACCAACCCATCGTCATCGGCTCGTTCTTCCACATACCCGCCATCTGATCGACCTGGCCGTGGCAGCTGCTGCAGCCGACGCCGTTGTTGATGTGGGCGGAGTGGTTGAAGAACACGTAGTCAGCCAAGTCGTGCACGCGGTTCCACTGGATAGGGGTGCCCGTGTTCCAACTCACGGTCACGGCCTCCAACTCGGGCGTGTTGACGCGCAGTTGTGAGTGGCAGGTCATGCACGTCTCGGTGGGAGGCACCGAGGCGGTGTTGGAGGTCTCCACCGAGGTGTGGCAGTAGCGGCAGTCGAGGCCCATCTGCGAGACGTGGATGTTGTGCGGGAAGTCGATGGGCTGCTGTACCGGAACGCCGACCCTGTTATTGGTCATACGGGCGTAGAACGGGAGCGCTACGATCAGGAGCACCGCGAAGATCCCGCCGCCCCAGGCCAGCCAGGTGACGAACGAGTTGGAGTTGGGCGGAAAATAGTTTGGCATCAGGCAGGCACCTCAGCGCACTCCCTTTCATGTTGCATGCTGGGCGTTAGGAAGTTGTCAGACGGACCCCGGCGCGCCTCTTTGGCGAGCCATGAAGGATTAGTTCGGGTGACGCTCAGTTCAACCTCCTAACGCGGCGCACGGTACTTAACCCTGTGCTGTACACGACTGCGGGGTGCAGGGCAGTTAAATTACCGGCTCAATCTATCACAAGCGTTTTTACGCCCCGCCTGGGACGTATGTCCCAGTATTGTGACACTTCTGTGACGCCAAGTGTGCCGGATTTAGCGCGTTTGTGACTCAAATCACGAACAAGAAGCGCCAAAAAATATTGACCTAAAAACTCGGGATTAAGGCCAGATCAGGCAGTCACCAGGTCGTGTTCTTGCGGCAGAAGCACGACACCTTCACGGTCACGTCAGCGAGTCGCTCTGCTTCGGCGGTCTTTATCTCGTACTCGGTCGCCTCTTCTGGCCGGTCCAGCCTCAGCAGGCACTCGTGATAGCCGCGCAGGCTCCAGATGTTGTTCGGGTGCTGGCAGGGGCGGGGCAGGGTGTGGTCCAGACCGAGGTCGGCGCGGTAGACCGCGTACGCCTCCTCCACCCGGCCCTGCTCTAGCAGCAGAGCGCCCAGCGCATGGCGGGCGGGCTGCATCCAGCCCCAGGGCTCGTCGTACGGCAGGTGGTCGTCAAGCTCTACCGACTTGCGCAGGTGCGCGAAGGCCTCGTCATAGGCTCCCTCGCGGTAGGCGATCTCGCCGAGCATCATCTCGCGCGCCACCGCCAGGATGTCTAGGCACGTGTTGTTGAAGATGTAGCGGCTTGCCGGCACCCTCTGCACGGCTTCGTCGAACTGCGCGGCGCAGCGCCGCGCTTCGGCCACGTCGCCCAGCACGCCGTTGGCCACGGCCTTGGCGTACCAGATCATGGCGGTGGTAACGCAGTACAGGTCCTGGTTGTCGGGCAGTGGCTGGGCCAGTATGTCGTGCCAGCGTCCGAAACGCACCAGCACGTGCTGCTTCACGGAGACGAAGCCCTCCAGCCAATCGGCCATGGGCGGCGACTCCACCAGTAGCAGCTCCTCGGGCAGTGTGGCGTTCATCGCTTCGGCGGTCTCGATGGCCGTGGCGTACTGGCCGGCGAACATGGCGCCGTAGATCTTGAAGTGGTAGTTGTGGCAGCGGTACAGCGAGTAGAAGTTCATGGGGCCTGCGTAGTCCAGGAACCTGGTGTCGGCCTCTACCGCGGCCGCGTTTGACGAGATGACCGAGGCGTAGTCGCCCACCAGCACGTCTATATGCGTGGGCATGTGCTGCAGGTGGCCGGCGTCGGGCACCAGGTCGCGCAGTGCGTTGCCGGCCGCTAGCGCACGCTCGGGCTGCGGACTCATCTCCATGGCGTGGATGTACATATGCAGGAGGCCGGGGTGCTGCATGCCGCCGGGCCGCGCCAGGGCTCGTTCGAGGACCTCGACCACCTCCGCCGTGTCTGCACCGTCGGCTATGCGGTTGTTGTTGATATCCCATAGCTGCCACGGCGTGCGGTTCATGAGCGCCTCGGCGAAGACGGTGGCTACCTCCGGGTCCTCCGGTTCCTGGTGGTAGACCAGGCGCATGGCAGCGGCGAAGTCGTCGTTCCAGCGGTTCAGGTCCGTAGCCGGGTCTGCGGACTGATAGCGGGCCGGCAGCGCGCGTATCAGCAGCGCTTCGGTCTCCGTCATGCTGTCTACCAGCGCCAGGGCCTTCTGGGTGGCCTCGTGCGCCACCGTCACGGCGCCCTTCAGGTCCTCTGGGTCGAACGCGGTCCACGCCTTGTTGTAGTTGCAGCCCGCCACGTAGGCGAGCCCCCACCACGCCAGGCCGCAGCCCGGGTCGGCATCGACGGCCTTACGGAAACACTCGGCGGCCTCTTCGTGGTTGAAGCCGTACGTCCAGTTGAGCCCGCGGTCGAACCAGGCCTGTGCATCTGGACTCGAGGTAGTCACCGGCCGGCTGTATGTGCCCAGGTCGAAGTAGCTCATGGTTGCCGACACAGTATCAGTATCTCTTCACGCGGGCGGCGACGCTCAGGCCGATCAGCGCTGCGAGTACCTGCAGCGTTCCCGCGGCCAGCAGCACCGGGCCGGCACCGGCCCAGCCGATGATGCCGCCCCCGATCAGCAGCCCTAGCGAACCGCCGCCAGAGTGCAGCACTATCTGAGCCGTGAAGGCTGCCCGCCGGTCCGCCCCGGCGGTTCGCCGGCTTATGAGCGCGTTGAGCGCGGCGATGCCCCACGGCATGGCGAGACCGCCAAGGCCGGCCACGGCGGCTATGCCGAACAGGTCCGGAGCCGCGAACGGCAGGGCCATGAACGACAGCCCTAGAACCACCCAGGAGGCGGTCATGGTGGGAATCGGCGGCAACCTGTCTATGACCAGCGGCACGAGGAACGCCGTGACCACCGACGCTGCCCCGTAACCCGCCATGCCCGCAGCGATGAGCGCGCCGGGCATGGCGTAGTCAACGCCCAACAGCGCCAAGCCCAGCGAGAAGGCGAACCAGGTGATGCCGCCAACCCCGGCCATGAGTATGCCTGCCGCTACATCAGGCCTGGCTCTCAGAACGGCGATGGTTGATGGGGCGGCTGGTCGGACCGGCCCAAGGGTGCCGTCGGGTGTTGCGGTGGCCGACCTCGGTGAGACGCCGACGGCGAACATGGCCAAGGCTGCGGCCGCTATGAACGCGCTCTCGAACCAGAGCAGAGGTTGCGAACCCCACGCCACTACCAACC
>JBIQNJ010000009.1:47701-59714 GCA_044462445.1 Truepera radiovictrix
CCCGGCAGCCCGGTGGTCCACGCCTCGCCGGTTTCGGCCAGCGCCACCAAGGGCAGCGCAACCGCCGTTATCCTGGCGCCGATCCAGGTGATGAACGTGGTGCCGATCATGACGAGGAGCGGCCGGCGCATCAGGAGATTGTGCCATCCGGTCTAGGCACGACGGTAGATGATCCAAGGCTACGCTACCTCATACAATCAGAGCATGAGGTCCCGCATCGAGATACATGACCTGCAACTCGTGGAGTCGGTGGCCAGACACGGTTCGGTCGGCGCGGCCGCGAAAGAGCTGCTCACTACTCAGCCATCTGCCAGCCGCAGGTTGGCTGCGCTAGAGGGACGCCTTGGCATGGCGCTGTTCGACAGAGACACCACCGGAGCAAGGGTCACTCCTGCTGGTAGGGAGCTGGCCCGCCACGCCAGTCGACTGCTGTCGGAGCTGGACCGGTTGCCCGAGTACCTGCTGCTGGCGCAGTCGGCGCCGACGTTAGCGGTCGGCACCATCCAGTCGTTGAACCCGATGGTGTTCACGGCCCTCGAGATCGAACTTGGCGAGGTGACGATAGTGCCGGAGGTGGACCACGGTCCGAACCTGCTGCAGATGGTGCGGCGCAGCGTGCTTGACGCCGCAGTCATCACGATCGCCGGGCAGACGCAGGTCCCGCGCGGTTTGGCCCGGCACCACGTGGGAGAGTCTCCGCTGGTGCTGGTGGTACCAGAAGGCGCCGAGCCGCCGGTAACGCGGGGCAGGCGACCGTTCGTCGGTCAGACCGTGCTGTACAACACCATCGACCTGGCGGGGGAGAGCGTGCGCGAGAGGCTGGCCGCGTTAGGCGCGAAGCCAAGGGCCGGCACAACGATAGAGGCGACGCTAAGGGTGGCGCGGCACAGGCGCTGGCCGGCGCTGGTGCCGGGGTTCGTGGCGAACTGGTACGGGGAGGCTGGGGACCGCGTCGTGAAGTCTCCTATTGCCGGCAAGGTCTCGGTTTCGCTGGTTACCAGGCGGCCCGCACCTAAGGTGTTGTTGGATGTTGTGCCTGGGCTTCGGAGGCATGTGTTTGGCGAGCGTAGTTAGCCGTCTTGAGGCTATACAGATGCACAGCATGTAAGAAGGAGTGAAGGGCAGACCTGTGGTGCACGCTGTAGCGCCTAGGTGCCGAACAGGTGCCAGATATGTGCCAACAGCCAAGACGCAAGGGAAACAGAAACGTCTGGAACTCAAATCTACCGTTCCAGACGCTCCTTCTATTG
The DNA here is from genome assembly GCA_044462445.1 of Truepera radiovictrix. Lineage (GTDB taxonomy): Bacteria > Deinococcota > Deinococci > Deinococcales > Trueperaceae > JAAYYF01. The sequence goes on from JBIQNJ010000009.1 coordinate 48,952, forward strand.
GTGGAGCCTATCGGACTCGAACCGATGACATCCCGCTTGCAAAGCGGGTGCTCTCCCAGCTGAGCTAAGGCCCCGTGTTTGCTGGTGTGGGCTCGGAGCAGGGCAGAGGTTAAGTGCCCCGTTAGAAACCCGACCAGCAATATAGCGCCTTAACCGCGTTCGGCGCTACAGGGTCGTTGGCGCGCTAGCTACGCTCGTCCGCTTGTAGGCTCCACTACGCCACCCATATCTACGCCTTCAGCCAGTCGTTGGCATGCTAGCTGCACTCGTCCGCTTGTAGGGGCGTCGTCGCGGAGGTACAGCGTGGTTAGGGTGCGCCACGGGCTGCGGTTCTCGGCGTTCTAGATCTCCTCATCCGCCGCAACGACGCTGACTTGCCACCTTCTTCGCCCCTCTTCTTTCTTGCGGCCGTGGTACTGGTTGAGCGTAGTACCCAGTGCGTCCGTTAGTTGAGCGAACTCCTCGTCCGTTAACCACAGGTAGGCGGTTACCAGCGACCCGTGAATCTCGTGGGTGCGGCCCGACGTGTACTCGGGGGCCCAGGCCACTAGCCGCTCGATGGTGGAGTGCAGGTCGGCTGCGAACCACGCAGCCACGTCGCTGGCCAACGCCTCATCCTCGACCGGACGCTCGGGGCTCCCAAGGTCCCAGGAGCCGCTCTTGGGTTTCCAAAAACGGTCGCGCTTGTCTCTGGCGTGCTCTGGCGCCTCCTCGATAATCTGGGCGTCGGCCAGCACGCGCAAGTGGAAGCTGACCTTGTTAGCTGGGATGTCCAGGGCCGCGGCGAGGTCGGTGGCGCGGGCGTGTTCACGTGCTATCAGCGCGCGAAACAGCCTCTGCCTGATCGGGTGGGCGAGCGCTTTCAGCGTTGAGATCGAGCCGATGTTCTCTGCGATGCCGGCGGTAGAGCTCGAGTTAGGAGATCTGGGTTCGTCAGTAGAGTCTGCTTCAGAAGCGCTGTGCTTCGGTGCCGGCGCCTTCTTGCCCATGTTCACAGTGTAGCTGCCTGGGATGACATCCGCGCAACTGCTATTGCGCAATTAATATTGCGCAACTATACTTGTGAATATGACCGCCCGGCCTGATCAGATGATCGAAGCAGATACGCCAGTAGAGGACGCGACTCGACCAAGAGTAGTTGCGCCTGCTGCTTACCGGCTGGGGCAAGACGCTACGTATCTCACATGGCTGACCAGCGATACGGCCACGGGCGTCGCCGGAGCAGTCGGCACGTTCGCTATCCCGCTCCTCGCCATCGCCGTCACCGGGTCGTCCGTGCAAGCCGGCGTCATAGCTGGTGTTTCTATGGCGGCCAGGCTCATCGCAACGCTGTTCGGTGGGGTCATGGCTGACCGGAGAAACCGCTTCAACGTGATGATCATGGGTGGGCTGGTAGGAGTTGCTCTCGGCGCCGGCTTCGCGTTGCTCGGTGCTGCCGCCGGCCTCACGTTCTCAGCACTGTTGACATTAAGCGTGCTGCTGGGGGTGCGGCGGGGACTGTTCGACGTCGGTGGAGAATCGGCTATCAAGCAGGTCGTTCCTGAGGAGGCGCTGGGCCGCGCTCAGGCTGCCAACCAGGCGCGAGACGCCGCGGTACAGCTAGCGGGTGGGCCTTTGGGTGGCGCGCTGCTTGGCGTCGGCGGCTGGCTCGTTGGCGTGGGCATCGCGGTCGGTCACGCTGTCTCGTTCCTGACCTCTGTGGCGCTGAAGCGGCGGATACCCAAGAACATGCAGCGCCCTACCGAAAGGGAAGCCGAGCGTAAGGAGGCGTCGGCCTTCGCCGAGGCGAAAGATGGCATAGCTTGGCTGTTCAGGCGGCCTGACCTGAGGGGTACCCTGATCATCGGAACGATCGTCAACCTGGGGTTCAACCTGGGCGTCACTACCCTCATCTACTCCCTGCGCCTTGAGGGTTACACGCCGCAGGCCATCGGCTGGCTCACGGCCATCATCTCGGGCGCCATGCTGGTGGCTGCGCTGTTGAGTCCACTGCTGGTGACTCGTGTCAGGGCCGGCTCGCTGGCGCTCTACGGCCTGCTCCTGAGCACCGTTGGCATCGTGGCGGTCGGGTTCGTGCAGTCGTTCGCGGGAATCGCCGCAGTGCTGGCCGGCTCGGTGCTGCTGGTGCCCGCCCTTAATGCCGGGCTGTCCGGCTACATGGTGCTGGCCACGCCGACCGAGTTGGTGGGTCGGGTGAGCAGTGCTGGGCAGGTGTTGGGCATGGGCGCTACGCCGCTCGCGCCGGTGTTAGCCGGCTTCGGACTAGCTTGGGTAGGGAGACCAGGAACGCTGATGGTGGCAGGAGCTCTGTGCCTCATCGCCGTTGCTCTAGTACTTTTCACGCCTTCGCTAAGGGCTCTGCCGAAGGAGTCAGAGTGGCGCAGTCATGCAGCCAAGTTCGGCTCTTGAGCAGCCCTTACTGATTGCATGGAACCGGGTTAAGGAGCGGGCATAAAGCCGCAGAACAAACCCCGAGACCTGGTTCAAACCTCGGGCTTCGCGAAGATCATGCGCCCCATGTTGGTCTGCAGGCTGGAAGTGACCACCACTTCGAGCGTCTCGCCCACGGAGTCGCCCGCGCCCTCGACCACGACCATGGTGCCGTCCTCCAGGTAGGCCAGGCCCTGGCCGGCCTCGCGGCCTTGCCTTACTATCACCAACGACAGCCGCTCACCCGGCAGGTAGCTGGCCTTCACCGAGCTGGCGAGCTGATGCAGGTTGAACACCTTCACGCCCTGCAGCTGCGCCACGCGGCTCAAGTTGTAGTCGGTGGTGACGAGCGAGGCGCCCCTCTCGAGGCAGAGCTGCACCAGCCGGTCGTCGACCGGACCCTTGGCATGCTCCTGATGGGCTATCTCCGTGGTCACCTTGTCGCTCTCGACCAGCTTGTCCAGCGCCTCCAGACCGCGGCGGCCGCGCTGGCGCCGCAGCTGGTCGTCCGAGTCGGCTATGCGCTGCAACTCCGTGAGTACATAGTGGGGGAGGATCAGGTGGCCCTCCAGGAAGTTCGATTCGACGATGGCGGTAAGGCGGCCGTCGATGATGGCTGACGTGTCTATGACCTTGTCGGTTATGCGCTTGACGCTCCTCGGCACCAGGTCTGACTGCGCGGGCGGCCTGAGGAACGGTATGAGCTTACGGTTGGCTACGAAGAAGCCGCCCAGCCCGACCACCAGAACGACGGCGATGAGCTGCGACCAGTACCAGGTGAACCCCGGCACGGCGGCCATGACGTTGTTGAGGAGCACCGTCACGAGCAGCCCGAGCGTGGCCCCGGCGAAGGCCGCCAGAACAGCGTCGGGCGGCAGGTTGCGAAGCCGGTCCACGGCCTTCGACCAGAAGCGGCCGAAGCGCGATGCGACCCTGCCAGACACCAGGTAGCCGATGAGCACGCCGACGATGGTGAGGTAGAGGAGGTTGTTGGGACCGGACAGCAGAGAGCGGCTGATCATGAGTTGGGCCAGGTAGTAGCCGAGCAGGCCGCCTATCAGGCTGATGATGCCGCGGGCCAGGGCGGCGCCGAGGGTAGTGGTCTCGAAGTCACGGCCGTTGCTGCCACTTCCGCCGTTGTCGGTAGCGCCGTTGCCGGCGCCGCGCGCACCTCCGCCCACGTCGCGCAAGCCACCCAGTCCACGACCGTCCGCGCCGTGGTCGCCGCCGCTGCGGCTACCGCCGTCGGCGGAGTGGTCGGATGAGCGGCCGAAGGTCTTCATCTACCGTCCCAGAGTAATGCCAGAGCCTCGCTTAACGTGCGTACTCCTTCATTGAGCTCGCTGCTCTTCGGGCCGATCAGGCGGGGATGGTGGGCGCGCCTGGCCTCCTCGAGCCTGCGTCCCATCTGGCTCACGGAACGCAGCTCGCCCGCCAGGCCGACCTCGCCGACCAGAGCCGTGGCTGCGGGCACGGGCCGGTTGGTGACGGCCGAGTACACCGCGGCTGCCACAGCCAGGTCGGCGCCCGGGTCCGTGAGCCTGAGGCCGCCCGCTACGTTCACGAAGATGTCGAGCGTGTCGAGCGGCAGCTGCAGCCGCCGCTCCAGCACGGCCAGCACCACGTCCACGCGACGCTGCTCCAGCCCCTGCACCACGCGCCGGGGCGCGGCGTAGGGGCTCTTGGACGCCAGGGCCTGCACCTCTAGCAGCAGCGGCCTCTGACCCTCCAGGGCCGCCACCACGACGGAGCCGGGCGCGCCCTCGGGCCGCTCGGCCAGGAACGCCTCGGAAGGGTTGGCCACCGCCCGCATGCCCGTGCCGGTCATCTCGAACACGCCCACCTCGCCGGTGGCGCCGAAGCGGTTCTTGAGCGAACGCAGCACGCGCAGCCCGGCCGCAGACTCCAGGGCGAAGGTGGCGTCTACCACGTGCTCGATGATCTTGGGGCCGGCTATCGAACCCTGCTTGGTGACGTGGCCGATGAGGACGAGGGTAGAGCCCGACTCCTTGGCCGCCTCCACGAGCGTGGCGGTGGAGTCGCGCAGTTGCGACACGGTGCCCGGCACGGCGCCCGCCTCTGCCACCAGGGTCTGGATGGAGTCGACGATCACCAGCTCAGGGGCGGCCGCGCGCAGGTGGTCGGCGATGACGGCGGCATCGTTCTCGCGCGTGAGCTCCATGCCGCTGCCCAGCCCCAGGCGGTCGGCGCGCATGCGCACCTGCGCGGGCGACTCCTCACCTGCCACGTAGAGCACGCGCGTGCCCTGCTGAACGGCGTGTTGGGCCAACTGCAGCAGCAGGGTGGACTTGCCGATGCCGGGCTCGCCGGCCAAGAGCAGGGCTGAGCCCACCACCCAGCCGCCGCCCAGCACGCGGTCCACCTCGGCATCACCGCTGGAGCGCCTTACTAGCGAGGCGTCCTGCACGTCCTCGAGCCTCAGCGAGGCTAACTTCCTGCTGCTCTTGCCGGCGCCGCTTCTCGGCGTCGGTGGCGCACTCGTCTCCGCCTCCAGCGTGCCCCACTCACCGCAGTTGGGGCAGCGGCCTAGGTAGGCCGGGCTCTGGCTGCCGCACTGGTTACATACGTAAGTGGTGACGCTCTTGGCCACCCTCAGACGAGCGGCACTGGCCTAGCGAAGATGGCCTTGCCGTCCTCTATGGTGACCAGCAGGGGCTCCTGCGCGCCGTGTTCCAGCAGCTCGGTGGAGAGCGGGTCCTCGATGTGCTCGCGGATGATGCCGCGCAAGGGCCGCACACTTTCACCCTGTGGAAGCTGGTCTACCAGGAACTGCGCCACCTCGGGGGCGAACGCCACCTGGATGTCGCGGCCCTGGAGCTCGCGCCGTATCTCTTCGAGCATCTGGTTGGTGATGAACACCACGTCGCTGCGCTCATAGGTGTCGAACGTTATGACCTCGTCCAACCGGTCGAGGAACTCCGGACTGAAGATGCCCTTGAGTGGCACCTCTGGCGAAGCCTGACCCGCCGCCTGGAAGCCGATGCTGGCGCCCGAACGGTTGAAGCCGGCGTTGCTGGTCATGATCAGGATGACGCGGCGGAAGTCGACCGTGCGACCCAGGCCGTCGGTGAGGCGACCGTCGTCGAGCACCTGCAGGAACGTGTTGTAGATGTCGGGGTGCGCCTTCTCGATCTCGTCGAGCAGCACCACGCTGAACGGCTGGCGCCTAACGGCCTCGGTGAGGCGGCCGCCCTGCTCGTGCCCCACGTAGCCGGGAGGGGCGCCGATGAGCTTGCTGATGGAGTGGGGTTCCTGGAACTCGCTCATGTCGAGCCGCACCAGGGCGCGCTCGCTGCCGAAGAGCTGAACCGCGAGCTGCTTGGCCAGGAACGTCTTGCCGGTGCCGGACGGGCCGACGAAGAGGAAGGACGCCGACACGCGCGTGCGGCCGCCGAGACCCACGCGCGAGCGCCTCAAGGCGGCGCCCAGCGCCTTGATAGCGGTGCGCTGGCCGATGACGACCTTCTGCAGGTGCTGCTCGATCTGGGCGAGCTTCTCATGGTCCTGCTCGTCGACGTAGATGCCGCCCCAGCTGTCTACAACTGCCTCCAGGTCCTCGCGGCTGACGATGGGTGTGCCGTCCTCTTCTTCGAGAACGGGGAAGCCGAGAGACTTGTTGAGGCGGGTGCGAGAGGCCGACTCGTCTATCAGGTCGATGGCTTTATCGGGGAAGTTGCGGCCGGGTAGCGAGCGCTCGCCGAAGCGCACGGCCATCTCGAGCATCTCGGTGGGTATGACCACACCGTGGTGCGCCTCGTACTTCTCGCGCAGGCCCATGAGGATCTCGAGGGACTCCTCGGGGGAGGGCTCCAGCACGATGACGGGCTGGAAGCGGCGCTCCAGGGCGGCGTCTTTCTCTATGTAGCGGTGGTACTCGCCGGTGGTGGTGGCGCCGATGACCTGCACCTCGCCGCGTGAGAGTGGGGGCTTGAGGATGTTGGCGGCGTCGAGCGTGCCTTCGGCGCCGCCCGCCCCCACCAGGGTGTGCAGCTCGTCGATGAAGGCCACGACGCGTGCGCTGCGCAGCTCCTCAATGATCTGCCGCAGACGCTCTTCGAACTCGCCGCGGTACTTGGTGCCGGCAACGACGTTGCTGAGGTCGATGGAGAGCACGCGTACGTTGAGCAGGTTGGGGGGCACGCGGCCCTCGATGATGGCCTGTGCCAAGCCCTCGACGATGGCCGTCTTGCCCACGCCCGGCTCGCCGATGAGCACCGGGTTGTTCTTGGTGCGGCGCGAGAGGATCTGGATGACGCGGCGGATCTCTTCCGTGCGGCCGATGACCGGGTCGAGCTTGCCGTCCTGCGCCTCCGCGGTGAGGTCGCGGGCGTACTCGTCGAGGAAGGGGGTGTTGACGGTCTCCACCTGGTTCTTGGGGTCTGCTGCGGCCAGTATGCGCCAGCGGATGGCGTCCACGTCGCGCTCGAGGTTCTGCAGTATGCGGTAGGCCACGCCGTCGCCTTCACGGATGATGCCGAGCAGGATGTGCTCGGTGGCGATGACGTTGGAGCCGAGGCTGCGCGCCTCGGAGCCCGCGAGCTCCATGACGCGGCGCGCACGTGGGGTGATGGCGGCCGCCTCGTTGCGCAGGGTGCCGTCGCCGCGGCCCACCATCTCCTCGACCTGCTTGCGGAACAGTTCAAGGGAGGCACCGAACTCGGTGAGCACCTTGCTGGCCGTGCCGTTCTCGCGCATCAGGCCTAGCAGCAGGTGCTCGGGGCCGATCATGGCGTGACCGAAGTCGGTGCCCTCTTTGCGCGCGAAGTGGAAGACAAGGCGTGCTCTGTCGTCGTACCGGTTCAAGGCGTCCTCCAAGCCTTATGCGGCTTTGCCCCAGTTGAGCTGGTCTTAGGTTGAGAGCGAAGCCGCTTTGGCATGGTGCTATAGTACCCGCCTGGCGTGAAGCCTCAACCGAGTTTCGTTACGATTTCCTTCAGGTTCGGGGTAATGAACCCTTTAAACTCGTTCATGGTGCCGACCGCCGGGCTTCGGCCTAAGATTCCGCCCGCGGTGGCTTAGGAGTGGCATGCAGTTCCAGGAGCTCTTATTCCGGCTTGACCGCTACTGGGCGGAGCAGGGCTGCGTCATCGCGCCTCCTGCCGACACCGAGGTGGGTGCAGGCACGTTCTTCCCGACCACCTTCTTGAGGGCCCTCGGCCCCGCACCCTGGCGCGTGGCCGGCATAGCGCCCAGCAGGCGCCCGGCAGACGGACGCTACGGCGACAACCCCTACCGTTTCCAGTACTTCTATCAGTACCAGGTGGTGCTCAAGCCGTCGCCCGACGACGTGCAGCAGCTATACCTGGACTCGCTGTACGCGCTGGGCCTAGACCCGAAGGCGCACGACATCCGCTTCGTTGAGGACAACTGGGAGTCTCCCACCCTCGGCGCCTGGGGCCTCGGCTGGGAGGTGTGGATGGACGGCATGGAGATCACGCAGTTCACCTACTTCCAGCAGGTGGGCGGTTTCGACTGCAACCCCGTAGCGGTGGAGCTCACATACGGCATGGAGCGGCTGGCCATGTACCTCCAGAACGTCAAGCACGCCTTCGACATCGAGTACGCGCCCGGCGTGACGCTGGGCGACCTGCGCCGCGACTTCGAGGTGCAGCACTCCAAGTACAACTTCGAGCAGTCGGACGAAGGCCTGCAGCGCGAGCTGTTCGAGCGCTTCGAGATCGAAGCCAACCGGCTGCTGAACCAGGGGCTGGTGTACCCAGGTTACGAGTTCGTGCTCAAGTGTTCGCACGCGTTCAACCTGCTAGACGCCCGGGGTGTGCTGTCGCACACAGAGCGTCAGGGTTACGTGCAGCGGGTCAGGCGGCTGGCGGAGGCTACGGCGCGCCGCTACCTCGAGGCGCTAGGAGAGCTGGAGCCGGCCGGCAAGGACGGGGGCAGCTGACATGGCCGACCTGTTGTTCGAGATAGGCACAGAGGAGTTGCCCAACTGGTACGTGCGGGAAGGCAGCCAGGCGCTCGGTGCCCTGCTCGGCGAGCGCCTGCAGGCCGCTGATATCGCTGCCGGTGACATAAGCGTCTACGGTACTCCCAGGCGGCTTGCGGTGGTGGCGCGCGGCCTGCCCGAGCTGAGCACGTTGCGTTCCGAGGAGCTTCGCGGTCCACCGGCTTCGGTGGCCTTCGACGAGAGCGGCGCCCCCATCAAGGCCGCGCTGGCCTTCGCTACCAAGAACGGCATAGACGTGTCGGCGCTGGAGAAGCGCGACACCGATAAGGGCAGCTACCTTTACGCCGTCGTGGAGCGTGGCGGTGACCGTACGGCCGACCTGCTGCCGGGCATATTGGAGCAGGTGGTCAAGGACCTGCCCGCTCCACGCAAGATGCGCTGGGGTAGTGAGGCCACCGCGTTCCTGCGTCCCCTGGCCTGGCTGCTGGCGCTGCTCGACGGCGAGGTGCTCGACATCGAGGTGGCGGGGGTGCGGTCCGGCGCCACCACGCGCGGCCACCGTTTCCTGGCGCCCGGCGAGGTGGCCGTGGCCTCGACCGACGAGTACGTGGCCACCCTTGAGAAGGCGTGGGTCCTGGCCGACCGCGGCGCCAGGCGCGCCGCCACCGAGGCCGGCGTGGCCAGCGTGGCCGGTGCTGCAGGACTAAAGCCCTATCAGCACGAGGAGCTGTTGGACGAGGTGACCGACCTGGTCGAGTGGCCTTTCCCGATCCTCGGCTCCTTCCAGCACGAGTACCTGGAGCTGCCCGAGGAGGTGCTGGCCACCGTCATGATCAAGCACCAGCGCTTCTTCCCCACGCGTGCGGCGTCCGGCGGATTGGCCGCGGCGTTCGTGGGCGTCTCGAACAACCGGGTGAACGACGAGAGCGTGGTGCGTGCCGGCTACGAGCAGGTGCTGGCCGGCCGCCTGTACGACGCGCGCTTCTTCTGGCAGTCCGATCGGCGCAAGAGCCTCTCGCAGCACGCCTGGGGCCTCTCAGGCATCGCCTTCCAGAAAGAGCTGGGGTCCATGGCCGACAAGATCGGCCGCGTGAGCGTGGGCGCCGAACGCGTGGCCGAGCTTCTGCGGGTGGAAGGTGCTGAGGCCGAGGCGCTGTCTGTGGCGCTGCCGATCTTCAGGGCCGACCTGGCCACCGAGATGGTGTACGAGTTCCCCGAGCTGGAGGGCGTGATGGCGCGCGCCTACGCCCTTGCCGAGGGGCTGCCGCAGGCGGCGGCCGACGCGTTGCTCGGCGGCGTGAGGCCCCGCACCTACGAGGACGAGGTGCCCGACACGCTGGCCGGCGCCGTGCTGGCAGTGGCGGACCGGCTCGACAAGCTGGTGGGCTTCTTCGCGCTCGGCAAGCGCCCGTCTGGCTCGGCTGACCCGTTCGGGCTGCGGCGCGACGGCATGGCGGTGGCCCGGGTGCTAGCGGCGCGCGGCTGGAAGCTGCCGCTGTCTGAGTTCGTGGCTGCGGCGGCCAAGCCGTACGAGTGGGGTGCGGTCGAGGTAACGGACCAGGTGAAGGCTGAGGTCGAGGAGTTCGTGTGGGACCGGGTGGCTGCGTTGCTGCACGCCCGCGCCGGCGTTCCGGTCGTCAGGGCCGCCATCCGCGGTTCGCGCAGCGTGAGTGGCGCAGCCAGGCGCGTGGAACTGCTGAACACGCTGATGGCGTCGCCCGAGGCAGGCGACCTTATGGCTCTCTACAAGCGCGCCTCCAACCTGGCCGCCAAGGCTGAGGAGAGCGCCGAGGTGAACGAGGGACTGTTCCGCGAGGAGCCCGAGGCGCCGCTGTTCAAGGCGCTGACGACCGCGCGTAACGGCGTTATGAGCCTGCTGGAGGCCGCGCGCAAGCAGCTGCCCGCGTGGGACCTGCGTGACGCACCGGCCGCGACACTCAAGGGCGTAGAGAAGGCCATAGCCGACATCGTGAGCGTCAAGGCTCCCCTGGACGCGTTCCTGGACGGCGTGCTGGTCATGGCGGACGACGCTCAGGTACGGCGCAACCGCCTTGCACTGCTCAACGAAGTGGTGGAGGTACTCAGGCGCCTGGGTGAGTTAGACGAGCTCGAGGGGGCACAGACCGGCTAGGCATAGCGGCAGTGGAACCTGCTACCGAAACGAGTGGGGTCCCGTTACAACGGGACCCCACTCGCTGTCTCTTGGTGCCGAAGGTGGGACTTGAACCCACATGTCCTCACGGACACACGGCCCTGAACCGTGCGCGTCTACCTATTCCGCCACTTCGGCTTGTTCTTGCGTGCCAGACGCTTCTATTTCTGGCTTCTGCCCTCTAGCCAACGGTAGGTAGGCCGTTGACTAACCTAAGGATTTTACATGAGCGAGGCGAGAACTGTCTACAAGGTG
>JBIQNJ010000010.1:0-57702 GCA_044462445.1 Truepera radiovictrix
AGAAGTCCTCGTTAAGCGCCACGTGCTCGTTGTGCGCCCACACCACAGCTAGTCCAGGTCTCTCGGCAAGACTCTCCAAGAGAGTGGCCGCCATGTACTCGTCCCGCAGCAGCAACCTGTTCTCGCCGACCGGCCCTAGGTAAACGTGCGTGTAGCGAGCCACGTTCAAGCATGTCGCTCGGGCCACCGGGTCATGTAACAGCTCGGCGGCACGGAACAACAGAGATGCCGCCTCGATCGCATGGGAAGAACCGGGCTCGACACCACCAAGCATCAGCGCTTCGACGAACTCGGTAGCCGCGTTCAGAAGCAGTCGGCCATCAGGAGAGACGCTGCATGCCTTAAGCGCAGAATGCAGTTCAGCGAGCCCACCCTCGACTTTCTGAACGTCGACGCCAACGAAGGCCACCTGGTCACGCGCCGCCCGGTCTCGGTTGAACGACCTCAACCACTCGATAAGCGCGAGTACCTCCCGGTTGTTCCACACCCAGTAACCCTGCGCAGCTAGTACCTCGGCCGCCGTCCCCACACCACCACGCACGTAAGCGTTTATGAGCCTTCCACCAACCAGTCCGCATTCGAACGCCACGGTCCTGAGCAAGCCGGCTTCTGCCAACGCACGGATAAGTCGATGCTTCAGCTCGAACGCCTCCGCAGTCCCGTGAGTGGTTTCGCCCAAACCTATCACCACGCGCATCGCCGCCCACTCGACGAACGGCTCCAGGTCGTCCACGGGGTAGTCCGGCGAAGTGGAACTTAGGGAAACCCTACGCACAAGAACTCCATCCGGTTCCCGAACACAGTTCGAGAATATGACACCCTCGGGCCCACCGCACCGGCTCTGCATGTATCGTCGTGCCTGATGAGCACAACTCGCGAAGCTCCACAACGGCTCCGGGCACCGCGATGACGGAGCAACCCACTCCCGCGCCGGCCCCGCTGATGCGGCGGCACCTAGCCATCGTGCACCCCTCGCGTCCAGAGCTCCTGGCGCTACATGCCGAGGACGGCACCGTTCATCTTCCCTATGTGGACGAGCCTAACGGCGACCCCCGATCCGTCGGCCCTATAGCCGACCACCTGGGCACCGGTCTCAGGCTGGCCTCGCTGGGGGAGCTGGCCTTCTACTGGCCCGACACGCGAGACGATAACGTTGACGACGTCGCTAGCGAGTACTTGATGCTCTGCGAGTTCCACCCTGCTCCACCGGATGGTGTTCTTGACCGGTTCGAGTGGGTAGACACTGCCACTGCCAGCGAGGTGCAGCTTCGGTCGGAGCCTAAGGACGCGTTGCTGGAACTGGTGAAGTGGTTGTCTGGCGACCCCGAAGTGCGCGCCGACGCCACCTTCGCGCTGCTGCCGCCGCACTGCCTGCCGGGTGCCACGGCGGTCCTGGAGAACCACTCCGGCAAGGACCTGCACGGCTGTCAGCAGCTGCAGTCCTGGGTGCTCTCCTCCGTGTGGCTCGACGAGACCACCGTCACGAAAGTCACCTGCCCCATCTGGCCGCAGGAGCCGTCTGTAACTGCCTATCTGCACCAGATCGCGCCCAGCACCGTACCTGCCGTCGTGAAGCACGGTGCCTTCAGAGTCCCCACCAGTAAGCTCACCGGGGCGTGGATGGTCACCGAGCGTTATGCCCTGGTGGACGAGGCTCTGGAACCACCGCCAGAAGCAGTGTTGCAGGCCTTAGCCAACCTTCAAGCCGCCGCCTACGACCACGAACCAGAGCTGCGCGAGGCAGGTGTGACCACACGGGGGCCACTGGAAGTGGCGGCCGACCTGAACACCCTATGGGAGGAGGCGGGGGCCGCAGGGCTGCCAGAGGAAGAGTGTCGGCTTCTCCCCGCCCTGGATGCGCTGCTGAGGCGCCGGCTGCTGGCTCTGGCGCGCACAGCTCCCCTCGTACTAACGCATGGAGACCTGCATACGGGCAACGTGCTGCTTACGCCGCACACCGATGCAACCTACGAGCAACCAGGTTCGAGGTTGGTCATCTTCGACTGGACCGACGCCGCCCTGTCGTGGCCCGGCGTCGACCTCCTGACGCTGGCCGGTCTCGACGGAGAGCCGCAAACAGACGACCTGCGGCAGCTCAAGAGCGCATACCTGGCCGCGGTCCGGTCCGTGCTCGTGTCGCCACGCCAAGCTCACTTGCTAGGCGGCATCGAGGCGTCTATAGATGAAGGCACTGACCTGGCTCTGGCGTATCACGCCGTCTCGTACGCCCACATAATCCGCAGCGTGCCGCGCCGCCAGAAGCCCTTCGTGGGTACCAGGTTCCTGGTCCGGGCCGTGAGACAGCTACTTAAACAACTAGACGGCTAAACCAGGGCATAGCAAGGTCGCCAGCAGGGCACCGGCCGCGCCGGTCACTGCTAGCAACCCGCGCAGCGCGGTCAGTTGGGCGATCACCATGGTCCGGTTCAGCCCGGACGCATGCGGCCATGTGGCAACCAGCAGCACAACCACGATGAACGCCCCAACCAGATAGACAGACCTAACCATCGGTGATCCAGTCTAGACCACGAGGCCGACCGCCTACCGTCCCGCGTTCACCGTCACGCTCCCGTCTCCGGGTACTCGGACGTTGTCGAACACCTCTACCGGCGCGCTCAGCACCCGCACGCGGTAAACGCCCATGGGTAGCTCCACGGCCTCACCGCCCACACGGCCCTGCGCCACCAGCGCGCCCTCCTGGTCATACACCTCGAACGCCGGGTTGAGCGCCTCGACTATGGCGGCGCTCAAGGCTTCGTACGAGCCCACGTCCACGTAGGTAGCGCCCACGTCCTGGGCCAGCTTCTCGAACACGGCCAGCGCATCGGGCTCAAGGGCGAGAGAGACGATGGCCAACGACAGCGGACCGGCCGCGCGTAGCTGCCTCACCGCCTCAGCCGGATCTCCGCCGCACGACTCCTCGCCATCGGTTATCAGGATCACCTGCCGGCCGCCCTGCGCCTTGGCGAGGTCCTGTGCCACGAGCGTCAGAGACTCCGCTATCGGTGTGCCTGAGAGCAGCTTCGGCTCGATGGCCGCTACGGCCGCCATGGCCTTCTCTCTGTTCAGCTCAGCGAACGGCACGTCCAGCCGCGTCTCGCACGCGGCCGGCGTCACGTGGCCGAAGGCCCTCAGGGCGAACGGCGTGCCTTCCGGCAGCACCTCTCCTACCAGCGCCTCTAGCGCGCGCTTGGCGGCAGCGATGCGTTGCTCCCCGCTTGGCAGCAGCTGGCCCATGGAACCGGAAGCGTCAAACACTACCTCTACGGCTGCCTGCGCAGCACCGGGAGCCGGCACGACGCTGAGCATGCCTGGGCCTGGTGGCGGCACGAAACCGAGGGCCACTTCCACCTCGTAGCCCTTCGGCCGCCTGAGCAGGCAACTGGCGCGTGCGAAGCCGGCATCGAAGTCGCCCACGCCGGCAGTCGTCTCGTAGTGGCCACCGTTCACGGCCGCGTAGCTCTGCATCATGTCCTGGGCGTAGTCGTTGCCGCTCGAGCTGATCTCGAACGTGAACACGCGCGGACGTACGTCCTCCAGCGCGCGCCACAGCTGCGGGTTGAGGTTATGCCCGCCGCTCTCCGCGTCCGTTATCAGAAGTATGGCCCGCGTACCCTCCCGGTCGGCCAGCGCCTGCGTAGCCGTGAGCAGCGCGACCTCGGTGTTGCTCGAATCGCCGCGGCGGTCGTACTCCTGGATGGCCCGTTGCACGCGGAGCGGGTCAGACGACCAGAAAGGCAGCAACCAGTCCGGCCGCGGGTCGTTGTAGGCCAGCAACTGCACGGCTTCGCGTTCGCCGTCAACGCCCAGGGCGAAGCTGGCCAGCGAGTTGTAGGTGATGGGGATGTACGGGCCCACGGAGCCGCTCGTGTCCCACGAGAAGATGACGGTGCGCTTGGGCTCCTCGATCTTCAGGTAGTAGTCGCCTGGTTCGGCGAAGAAGGTGAGCAGCTCTTCCTCACCCTCGCTCCGCGCCTCGAACAGCACGAGCCGGCCCGTGGAGTCCGTCAGTTCATAGGCGTAAGCGATGCTGGGGTCGCCTGCCAGGCGCAGCGACACATGGTTCTGTCCCTGCGGAACGGTGACCTTGTACCAGTCGACGTTCTCACCGATGACCACGGTGCCGCGCACGGGTACGCCGGGCTGAAGCTGCGCTGCGGCCTGACGGCTGTGGTTACCCGTCACGGTGCGCGCGGCAGCGGTCTCAGACGCCGAGTCCACCAGTAACTCGTACGAGGCGTCCTTGACCATGTTGCCCCACTCGCCCAATATCGACAGGTAACCGTTCGTGCCGACCTCTGCCTCGAACACGCTCACCTGCTGCGGTTCGAACAGGTGGGTGCTGGCGCCCTTGGGAACGCTGAAACGCAGGTAGCGGGCCCAGATGGGCTGCTCGAACTCCAGGCTAGCCACGCCTGAGCGGTCGCGCTCAAGCTGCCACTCGGCTACGTTCTCCCACGGCCCCGCGCCACCACCCAGGCTGGACTCCACCACGACAGTCTGGGCGAGCGCGTCCGGCGCGGCCAGGCCGGCCTCGGACTCGCGCCACTCCAGACGCTGCACCATGGCCGCCCGCGCGTGGTTGAAGCCGATGACGAAACTAAGACCTTCGAGGTCACGCACATCCTGCCTGTTGGCGCGTGTCTCCGGGTCCAGGATGCCGCCGCTGCGCTGGCCGCCCAGAACGGGCTCGGACCACACCACGTAACCACCCAGGTCGGGCCGGGCTATGTCGAGGCCGGAGAACAGGCTAGGGTCCTGCGCGTACAGCTTCCACTCGCCCACGTAGCCTCTGCCGGGCGCCACGAGGCGGGCGAAGCGCGCTGTCACCGGCTCGTCGAACTCGAACACCTGCTCGAACTGCGCCGCCTGTAGCCTGCCCTCGAACACGGGGCTGAAGGTAATGCCGTCCAGCGAGGTCTCGACGGTGAAGTCACGAACCTGACCCGTGCGGTCGACGTTGGACTGGTTGGTCAGGGAGGTTCCGACCAGCACCACCGGCGCGTCGCCTGCTAGCACGAAGGTGGGCGAATGGTCGGAGCCGGCGTAGCCGCCGTAGCTGATGGTGGTGCGGCCGTCGGTCAGCGCCTCGTCACGCCGGGCCCAGCTCGAGTCGCCATGGATGGCCGAGCCGAGGCCTGACCACAGGACATTGGGGCGGCCGAGCATGCTGCCGGGCAGCGAGTGGTACGGGAACGGCTGTACAGGCGGCGCCTCGCACAGCAAGGAGAAGTCGCGCCTGGCGCTGGCCGTGCCCGCAGCACCGCTGGCCCCCACCTGTAGCACCAGCGGAACGTCGTCCCGTATGTCGGCCGGCACGGCCAGCGTCACCGGTACCTGTACAGACTGACCCGGCTGCACGGTGATGTCTTCCGCCAGGTCTACGGTGACCCGAGCATGGTTCACAGCCGCGGTGAGGCTCACCGACTGGGCCTCGCTTCCGCTGTTGTGCACTGTCGCCGTGGCCTCCACCCTCTGGCCCTCATGCCAGTACGCGGCCAGCTCGTCCGCCGGAGCATCCAATGTGACCGTTAGCGAGTCGGCGGTCACCTGATCGTCCGGCCGCTCATGCGCCCCCAGCAACGTGAGGCGCAATTGGTAGTAACCGGCAGGCACCTCGCCCCGGATGGTGCGCCCGTGCACGAACAGCGAGTGGTCGCCGGCCTCCAGCCAGCGCTCCGCCACTACCGGCTGCCCGCCCTCGCCGGCGGGGGCGCTGAAACGGTCCTCGCCACGGATGTCGAACGCCAGGCTCTCGTCACCGGCGGGCGGCACCAGCTCTATGCGCACGTACTGGTCGCCCGGCAGGAACACGCGGTAGTAGTCCTCGTCCCGTGCGTCATGCAGGCGTCCCACGTGAACCACGCCCGGCAGCAGCCTGTGAGCGCGGCTCTCGTCGTTGTTGGGCTCGAACTCGAGCAGGCCCGGAGGGGGCGGAACTCTCACCGGCTGTTCTACCGCCGGACTGCCTGTCACGGGGTCGTCCGCGCCGGGCTCGGCCGGTGCTGCAGCGGCTGGGCTGAGCGGTTCGGTGGCCGCAGGCATGGCAGCCGCCGGGGTGGCCGCCGGCGCCGGCCCGATGGGAATGGCGCGCAGCGCGTACTCCCCCTCCCCTTCCACCGACACGTACTGCGCCCCCGGCAGCAGCAGCACGTCGTCCAGCCTCAGGCGCCCCTGGCCCGTGGTCCGGGCTATCTCGCTGCCGCCACCCGCGTACACGATGAGCCGGGTAACGCCCTGCCCCACGGTCTGCAACCGGTATAGCTGCGCCTGGCCCTCGACCTCGAACCGGTAGAAGTCGATGTCTTGGTCTGCCAAGAAGCCGCGCGCCTCGGCCTGCACGCCTATATCGGTAGCCTGGGCATGCTGGTCGTTGGGCTCGCGCTCGGTCATACCCTGGGCGGCCGGCGTTGCCTGGCGCCATTCCAGCCCGTAGTCGGCACCTCCACGCACGTAACGCACGCTCAGGTAGTGAACGCCTTCGTTAAGGTGCAGGCCCTCCGCTACGCCGTTAGCGGCGTAGCGGCGCCTAAGGAGCTCGGTGTTGGCGTTATCGAACAGGCGAACCTCGACTTCCGCACTCGGCTCGATGACGAGGTCCCACGGTCTCGCAGCATCGGCTTCCGATACCTCGACCATGAACCAGTCCTCGTCCTCAGTCATGCCCCGTATCTGGCTGCCAAGCGGGAACTGCGTGGCGTTGCTGCGGTCGTTGTTAGGTTCTAGCTCCTGACCGTCACCCACCCGGCCCTGTTTAGCCACCGTCAGGCGCGCTGCCGCTGAGGTGCCGACGATTCGGGCTACGTAAGCGCCCGGCGCCAAGGCGTAACCGGTCAGGCGAGCGGGGGCGTCCGCCGTGGCCCGCGCTGAGCCGATCTGGCCACCGGGGCCCTCGAGCACCAGTTCGAGTGAGGTGCCCAGCGCCGTCTCCAGCTCGAGGCCCCAGGCGAAACCCGCGTCGCCCTCCGTGACCTCGAACCTCTGCTGAGACTCACCAGGTACGTCACCGAAGGCACGGAACTCGCCCCTCCACGACGAGGAGCTGAACGCACTCGTCCGGTAAGCAAGGTCCTGGGGTCTCAGGTTCACCACGTACTGGCCGGAGCCGCCCGAGGCCGCTACGCCTATCAGGTAGCGCCCGGGTTCGAGCAGTAACGGCTTCGATGTGGCGGGTTGCCCTGTCTGGGTGGAGAACGAGTGCAGTTCGTCGGCCGCCGTCACGTCTACGCCGTTGTCGGCGAACTGAATACGGAAGATGGAGAGCTTCGTCTGCTGCCCGCTGATGCCCTCGATCGACACGGACCACTGGTGCCCGGCGGCCACCTCGCCGACGTCCCACCAGAAGGAGTCCTGGTCGCCGGGCTCCAGCGCGCCCGCCAAGCACACGGTGCCCAGCTTGGCGTTGGGTGCCGTGCCCACTCCGTCTGGACCGACGCCGGTTATGAACGTAGCCTCTGCTGGTGTGTTGTTCGGCTCTGCCTCGTAGGTGCACTGCTGGGCAGCCGCCAGTGTCGTGAGGGACACCAAGGCCGCAAGCACGAAGGCGCGGAGCCCTCTGGAGGCCACGCGGGTGCTGAGCAGGCGAGCATGGAAGTTGCTGCTGCTTGTCATGTGACAGGAGTCTACGAAGTAAGTCGTCAAAAGGGCGTCAAACCAGAGCCGCCCCGGTTATAGCGAAGAGACCCTCGTTAACCCGCTTAAGTCTACCCGCGGTGCCTGAGGGCCAGGATGAACGCTCCGATGCCTCCAAGGTACATGGCGGCAGCCACGCTCAGGATGGTCCACTTGGCCGGCGACGGTCCGAAAACCAGTGCCGACAGCGTGAACAGAACGCCCATCAGCATGAGGAACGCTGCCACGAGCATGCGGCCGTTAGTTAGGGAGAGGCGCTTCTCTGAAGCCATGGAGCGAGTGTACGGCGCGGAAGCGGTGGTGGCAACGAACTGTGGCCTAACGGTGGAACACGGCCCGGACCGTGCACTACTATCGGCCCATGTCGTCCTGTTGCCGAGCGGCCCCATGTGAAGAGCTCTTCACCTGGCGCGTTGCCAGGCTCGACCTGCAGAGGTACCGCCGCCAGGGCCCCACCAGGGTGCAGCGCCGCATGCTGGCCAGCGTGCCTAAGGACCAGGTGAGGGGTAAACGTGTGCTGGAGATCGGTGGTGGCGTGGGGGCTCTCCAGGCCGAGCTTCTTCTTAGGGGTGCAGGCTCTGGCGAGGTCGTAGAACTGGTGAGTGCCTACGCGCCGTACGCGGCCGAGCTGGCGCGGGAAGCCGGGGTGGCCGACAGAACGCGCTTCCGGGTGGCCGATGTGCTAGGCGATCCGACCAGCGTGGAACCCGCTGACGTGGTGCTGCTCGACAAGGTCATCTGCTGCTCGCCCGAAGGGCTGGACCTGGTGACCATAAGTGCGGGGCTCACACGAGGCGTGCTGGTGCTGAGTTATCCGCGCTACACGTGGGTGCTGCGCGCTGCGGCGTGGCTCGAGCACAGGCTCATCCATCTGCTCAGGCGCGAGTACCGCTTCTTCGTTCGGCCTCCTGAGGGCATCGAGGCGGCAGCGGTGCGGGCCGGGCTCACCCGGCTGAACTCCGGTCGCGGGCTCGTCTGGGAGTACACCACGTTCGGCCGGGCTCCCTCCAGCTAGCCGTTGGTCAGGGCGCCGTCACGTCGGCCTTCTTCAGGCGGACGGTGTACCACTGGCCACTGACGTTGTCTATCAGGCGGCCCTCGTAGACGGTGTCGGTCCGCTCGGTAGTCTCGAACGTAAGCTCGTAGAGCTCATCCTCAGACAGCGGGTCTTTCAACGTGGCGCTGCCCAGCAGCCTCGCCATGTACACGGCCGGTTGGATGCCGGGCCTGTACTGATGGAACATATTCGCGTAGACCCTGCCCTCTATAGCCAGCTCCTCCGCCGGAGCCCCTGAACCCGAGAGCCTAACCGTGCCCGCGAAGGTGTACTCGTACGCGTCTACCGTGAGTTCGGCAGCCACGACGTCGAGGGTAGCGCCACCTAGTTCCATGCGCGGCAGCTCCGCACTCATCGCAGGTGCGGGAGCAGAGCCAGGAAGCGGTTCCACCCGCACGGCTCCCCGGTGGGTCGTCACGGCAAGCAAGCCTGCCGTCTCGTTCACATGGAGTTGCAGGTAATCGATACTGCTGTTCGGGTTCAGGTCGTCGTCTAGCCGCAACAGCTCTGTCCTCGTCCTGGTCTGTGGGTCGAAGCTGTAGACGGCGCCGTCCCTATCTAGCCACACGACGTCGTTACCGCCATACGAGAAGCCTATGACCTCCGTCCTGGAGGCACCGATGGGCGTAAGGCCAGGGTCGGCATCGGTGAGGTCTGCTATCTGCCAGACGTCGTTGCAGCCCTTGAACAGCGCCCACCGTCCGTCAAGGCTGGACTGGATAGGGGCGTTGCTGCGGCAGGCTCCCAGCCTTACGGTCTTATTGACCTGCGGCGCCGCCGTGTCGATGACGGTGGCGCGCCACAGGTTCAGGTTGAAGATCACGAGCAGTCGGCCGTTGCGAGAGGCTCCGAACCCGTCGGGCGCCGCAGGCACGACGCGCGACCCTCCCCTGGCCCCGGTCAGCGTGTTCCACCAGGTCAGATGCGGCAACCTAGCGGCGTCACGGGTGTAGGCGAAGGTGTTACCAGAGCCTCTGGCCGTGGCCTCCAGGGTGTGGCCCTCGGGCAGGTCGACCGTGACGACGGTGCTACTACTCCCGTCGGCCGGCACCGTCGTGACCCGAAGCGAGCCGGCCTCTGCCCGCACGGCCACGAACGCCTCAAGAACCGGGTCGTAGGTAGCCAGGTTCACGCTGGTGGCCAGGTCATACTCGACCTCCTGCCAGCCCGCCACCGCGTCGAACTCCCACAGCCTCAAAGCGTCGTTGATGCGCATGAACAGCCGCTGCGAACCGGCCACATAGAGGATCTGCCGGATGGCCGTAGCGCGGCTTAGGACCTTTAGATCCCACTGACCGTTCACCACGCGCGGGTCGTCAGGGTAGTGCACGTTCACGGGGACGTTGCGGTAGCAGCCGGCCAAGGCAAGAACGAAAGGAACCACGAACAACAGGCTGGGCCAGGAACGCCGCGTCGGACCGCGCAAGTTGGTACGCATCAGCACACCCCCTAAAGAGATGGTAGGCGAAGCGCGCCGACTAGAATCAGGAGAGATGAGCACGATTTACAACGAGCTATGAACACCGACTGCTACGTGAGGCTTGACCGCTTCGTGGGCCATTGGCAGGGCGTGCGGTGGGTGATCGTACGAACATCGTCCCGGGTGGACCACCGAACGCAGGGAGCGAGTTCGCCCGGGCATGAGGAGTGTCGATGTTGAGCTTGATGACCCGTCTGGCTGCAGCGCTTCGGCAAGTGGGCAACGGTCGCCTTTTCGAAGGGTTCGAGCCGCTGGCTCTCGGACTGCTGGTCACCGACGGCGCCTCGACTTACTCGTTGGGTTCGATCACTCCAGATGGCTTCTCCGCCACGGAAGAAGAGTCGAGTATATGGGCCGCAGCTACGCGGCACCCGGCCATAGTGGCCAACTCCGTCGCCGAGATAGACGGCGCCACGTACGCCACAGTTACCTTTGGCGCCACCGAGCCGCCTTCACTTGAGGACCTGGCTGCGGTAGCGGCGCATGAGGCTTTTCACGCACATCAGAAGCGTGCCTTCCCGACATGGGGCGCTAACGAGGCTAGCCTCTTCACCTATCCCTACGCTGACCTCGAGAACGAGACTAGTAAACGACTGGAGCTTCTAGCCCTCCACAGAGCTATCGCCGACCCCGCGCGCAGCCACCGGTGGCTACGAACACACCTGGAGCTAAGGCGGGAACGGTACGAGGCTCTTGCAGCCGCTGCCGCCACCTACGAACGTGAGGTAGAGCGGTACGAGGGCCTCGCTCTGTACGTAGAGAACAAGGTGCGCGGGGCCAGCCCCGCTGCGTTGCCCGAGTTCGGCGCCGACCAGGTGAGACTAAGGGGTTACGCGGTGGGTGAGCGCATCGCGCACCTGTTAGATAGGGTGAGACCCGGCTGGCAGGCCGAGTTGGCGAACATGCCGGACCAGTACCTAGACGAGCTGGCCTCCGCCCGAACCGGCTCGGAGAGCGCAGCGTTCAGCACCGGCGAACTGCTTGCTGCACGCCGCCAGGCTGCTATAGCTGTCGACCGGCTGCATACGGCGCGCACGAACGAGCTCCAGTCGTTCAGGGCAGCCGCGGGGTCACGGCTGACGCTTCGTCCCAGGCGCCCTCTACTACTCGCAGGCTTCGACCCCATGAACGTACTCCTACTCGAAGATGGTCACGTACTCCACAAGCGCTACTTAAGCCTAGGGAACGAGGAGATAGACCTAGAACTGCTCGATGTGCCCAGCCTCACGGAACCGGTCGGCCCGCACCCGCTGTTCAACGGGGTTCGGTCGATAGAGATAGCGGGGCTGCCGCCAGAGCCTGCATATGGCGAGGTAGATGGGTGGACGACCCTGACCGCGTCTGGGCTCACTCTCCGGTTCGCCCACGGCGCGGCCGAGTTGACCATGGTGCACACCTAGACCGCTGTCAGCAGGTTGATCACTGCTCGGTAACGCAGCACTACCATCCTTACTTGGCTTGCCATATACTTTACATGGCAAGCCAAGTGTTTGCCATGGAGGACCACATGGCTTCACAGCGTCCAGACCCCAAAGCGGAAGCCGCCTTCTACCGGCACCGCTCTCTGGGCTACCAGATCAACTACTTAGCGAGGCTCCTCGCACAGTCGCTCAGGGCGAGGATAGAGCCGCTCGGCGTCGTGCCCGGGCAGTTCCCGCAGCTTCTAGCGCTGTTCGAAGAGGACGGGCTCACCCAGACCGAGCTGAGCGAGCGTGCGGCCGTAGACCAATCGACCATGGCCCACACGCTCAAGCGCATGGAGCGTGACGGCCTGGTGCGCCGAGTGCAAGACGCCGCCGACCGCCGCAGAGCGAAGGTGCTCCTGACGCCGCACGCTCTCGAGCTCAGGGGTCAACTGGTCGCAGCCGCTACCGAAGTCAACGCCCTCACGTTGACCGGGCTCACCGCCGACGAAACGGAGCAGCTGCTGACCGTCCTGGAGAAACTCATCGCCAACCTGAGAGCCGACCCGGTGGCGGGTCAAGCACATAGACGAGGAGAACCATGAGCCGGCAACCTGCTACGTCCTATACGCGTACCCGTCAGGCACTTCACTGGCTGGGCGCGCTGCTCATCCTGGCCATGTTCCCCATGGGTTTCATCATGGCGCGCACCGCCAGCGACACCTTGCGTTCCACCCTCTACGGCGCCCATGCGGTAGTCGGCGTCCTCGTCCTGATACTAGCCGTCGTCAGGATCGTACTGGCAGCACGGCGCCCCGTTGCCCCTCCCCCTGCGTTGCCCAAGTGGAACGAGGCTCTGTTCAAGGGCGTGCACTGGGCGGCGCTCGTCGTGCCGCTGCTACTGGCGCTGAGCGGTATGGGTACCCTAGCGATGAACGACCTGCTGCCCGCGGCGCTGCAGCCCGGTAGCGCTGTTCCGGCCACTCTGGCCGACGCGCGGGCACAGACCGGGCACCGGTTGATGGCGTGGACCTACCTGGCGATCCTGGCCGTGCACGTGGCCGGCGTCATGCGCTACCAGTTCACCAAGGGGAACGTGATTCGGCGCATGGGCCTCGGCAGAACCGCATGACCACGGGCGCTGCGCGCCGACAAGGGACACCGACCTAGGGTCATCCGCAGCTGGGCCGACGGCGGTGGCGGCGTGGAGCCCGGCGGCGCCATAGCGATAAGGCGCCATATGCGCAAGAATCGTCTCTAGAGCTGCCGGCCGCCCGCACCTCGCCGGAACCCAGGCTCTCAACTAAACCGAAGCAACGAAAGTGGCTTGATGATGACCCCAAACGTTCTGATCGTCGGCGGTGGCCTGGCTGGGCTTTACGCGGCGCGCCTGCTGCACCGCGCCGACATACCCTTCCAGGTCATCGAGGCAAGGGGGCGCCTTGGTGGCCGCGTGCTCACGGTCGACGCCTCCGGCACGCCCGGTGCCGCCGGGTTCGACCTCGGTGCTTCATGGTTCTGGCCGTCGGCCCAGCCCGTTCTGGCCACGCTGCTTGACCAGCTGGGCATAGCGACCTATGTGCAGCACGAAGAGGGCCAGCTGCTGTTGCAGCGGTCGCCACAGCAACCTCCTCAGCGTATAGCCAGCCTCGGGCAGGACTATCCGTCCGCCCGCATGGAGGGCGGCACAGCGACGCTCATCACGCGCCTGGCGGCGGGCCTGCCGGCCGGCAGGATCTCGCTCTCGACCAAGGTCACGCGGGCAGCGCTAGAAGGCGCCGCCACCGAACTCACAGTCACCGACGCCAACGGCGGCGTCAGCACGCTGCGCGGCTCACACGTCATATTCGCGCTGCCCCCGCGCCTGCTTGGGGCCAGCATCCTCTTCTCACCCACTGTCGACGCCAGCAGCGCGCTGCTGTGGCGCACCACCCCCACCTGGATGGCCCCGAACGCCAAGCTCGTCTTCGCGTACGATCAACCGTTCTGGCGTGCGGAGGGCCTGTCCGGCGGCGCACGCAGCACGGTCGGACCGCTCGTGGAGGTTCACGACGCCACCACCAGCAACCACGCGGCTCTCTTCGGCTTCGTGGGCGTTCCGGCCGCGCAGCGCAAAGAGCTGGGCGACGCAACCATAGTGGAAGCGGCGGCCAAGCAGCTGGTGCAACTGTTCGGCCCGCAAGCTGCCCAGTACACGGCCACCGTCTACAAAGACTGGGCTGTCGATCCGCTCACGGCCACTTCCGATGACCGAGTCGCCGCCGGACACCCGGCCATCCACCCCAGGCCGTGGGTTAGCGGAGCGTGGGAAGGCAGAGCGTTCCTGGCCGGCAGCGAAACGAGCGAGAGCGACCCCGGGCTCCTGGCGGGCGCCGTCAAGGCGGCCGAGCGAGCGTTCCGCGAACTGACTACAACCCTGTAGAGCACGACATGATGCCATGATGAGTTACGTAGTGCACTAGGCGCATACAAAACCGAATAGCTACTGCGACAGGAGAACCTCGCCATGGATGAATTCGACGTGCTCACCTCCCGCAACCGACTGCGCGCCGTACGCGGCTCAAGCCGGTTGATACTCATAGGCGTCATCGCCCTCATCGCCGTGATAATCGCCTTCAACGGCTTCTTCACCGTAGACCAGGGTTACCGCGGCGTTCACCTGCGCTTAGGCGCGGTAGTGGGCATAGCCCAGCCCGGGCTGGGCTTCAAGGTGCCGTTCATAGACCGCGTCGTCATGGTGCGCACCCAGACCAACTCCAAGGTCTACGACCGCATGGAGGCGTACTCGCGCGACCAGCAGCTGGCCGAGCTGCGCATCTCCGTCACCTACCGACTCACGCCCGAGATGGTGGACCAGCTTTACGCCCAGTTCGGCAGCGAAGAAGGCATGGTCAACCGCCTCATAGACCGCCGCGTCAACGAGCTGGCACGCACCGTCTTCGGTCAGTTCAACGCTGTCGAGGCCATCCAGCAGCGCAGCTCGCTCAACCGGCAGATCTTCGAGGAGGTGCTCAGGGCCATCGACACGCCCGCAGTCATCATCGAGTCCGTGCAGGTGGAAGACGTGGCGTTCAGCACGGCCTACGAGCAGTCGGTCGAAGCCCGGATGATGGCCGAAGTAGAGGTGCAGCGCCGCACGCAGGAGCTCGAGCAACAGCGCATCCAGGCGCAGATAGTGGTGACGCAGGCGCAGGGCGCCGCCGACGCGCGCGTGGCAGAGGCCAAGGCGCAGGCAGAGGCGACTCGTCTGGCAGGTGACGCGGAGGCCAGCGCCATCCGCGCACGCGGCGAGGCGCTGCGCGACAACCCGCAGGTCATAGCCCTGGTGACCGCCGAGAACTGGAACGGCATACTGCCCACGACCATGCTGCCGGGCAGCACACTGCCCTTCATATCGGTCGGTCAGTAACGCGCTCGAAGGCGGTTAACTGCGCCTCGCCATGTACTCACAATCGCCATGTAACGTGCCGGTAATGCCCTAGGGCACGCGGAGGTACACATGAAGCGCTTACCCTTACTCGTTCTTCTATCGCTGGTCTTCACGCTCGCCGCCTGCAATCAGCCGCAGCCGGTATCTGCCGACTTCGAGGGTCAGTGGACCGGCAACACCACGTCTGGCTCTGCCACCGTTCCCATGACGTTCGAGCTCGGGCGCAACGGCAAGATCGTCGAGGACTCGTTCGAGGCGTCGTACCAGAGCGAGTTCCTGGACTTCACCATCAAGAGCTACGCCACCGGCAAGAGCCTGTCGGTCGAGGCCACAGCCACCACCAGCGCAGGCGACAGCGTTCGGTTCGTGCTAGACGGCATAGTCAACGGCGACGAGATCACGGGTCAGTACCGCCTCGACATCACGGTGGACGGTTCGACCACGTCCATCAACGGCGACTTCACGCTCGTGCGAGTAGCGCCAACGACGTAAGAACGAACCGGTGACGCGGTGGTACAGCTAGCTCCGCCGCGCCCACCACGTAAGCAAGCGCAGTGCCGGCCCCTCCCCTCAGCCGGGATCCTGGGGCCGGTTCTCGTTCGAGTGCCGCTCGAGCCACAGGCGCGCCTCGTGCGGGCTCCTCAACCTGACTACCATCAGGTGGGTGCCCTCAGCCAGCAGCGCTTCAACGCGTTCGCGGGTTAGGCGGTGCGTGTCCCACGCCCAGCGGATGATGCCGGTCTTGTCGGTTAACGCACCCCACAGTGAGCGTTCGCGGTTGCCGTTCCATAACTCGGCCCGCGTGAGCCAGCGCCACACGGTGCGCCTGGTCACGCGCCACATGACCAGGTGGCGGGGGTAGTCCAGCCACAGCAGCGTGTCGGCTCGCTCTGAGAGCAGCGGTCGGGCCGAGGAGTACTGCCACTCCGTCACCCAGCGCTCTGCCGCAGTGACAGCATTCGCGTCTTCCAGGAACGTTGGCCTGGGTTCCCAGTTGGGGCCATGGAAGAGCGCGTCTATCTCGGTGTAGGGCAGCCCCTGGGTGCGGGCCACGTCTCGCGCTAACGTTGACTTGCCGGCGCCCGACGTGCCGGCGACCAGCACCCGCTGCGGCGCCGTGGGTAAGGGGTCGTCGAAGGCGTGCAGCACGCTACTGGCGCACTAGGCGCTGATCTAGCCGCATGCGTTCACGACGAAGTAGCTTCATGCCCTTGGCTTTGGGGTGTAGTGGGTTGATGATCACGTTCTGCTCGTACGGCATCACGAAACTGGGCACCAGCAGGGCCAGGCTGCGCTTCTCCTGCAGCCACTGGGTGCCGTAGCCACGGGTCAGCAGCTCCGGGTCGTCGGGCGGAGCGTCCTCACGGAGCCGCAGCGTCTGCTCCAGCGACACTTCCTCGTAGTCGTCGGGCAGTTCGATCTGCAACAGGGTGCGCTCGCCGAACTCGGCTATGACGTCGAGGTTCGCCAAGGTCTCGAGCGCGGCCAGGCTGGGGCTAACGGCAGCGTACACGGCCGGGTTACCCGGCTCGTTCCAGCGGTTGGCGGCCACGCGTCCGCCCGCGCCGTCCAGCGGGTCGAAGCCCGGCGCCTGGGCGTACGCGGCCGTGTGTGGGTAGATGCGCCAGGCGCGCAAGCTAGAAGGTTCCGTATTCGATCTGCAGCAGCTTGTTCTTGACGCGCTCGTAACCTTTGACGGTGGAGAGCAGCTCTATCGGTCTCTGCCCCTCGAGCGCCATGATGGGCGAGGTGAGCCACTGACCCGCGCGCTCCTCACTACCTAACACCCTGGCGCCCAGGGTGAGGAGCGAGTCGAGCATCTCTACCTTGGCGGACTCGGCGTCCTCAAGCTCGCCCTTCTTGGCGCGCCGCTGATAGGTGCGTGAGGTGACACCGATATAGTTGGCCATCTCCTCGTTCGTGGCTCCAAGGCGCTGGCGCACGCTCTCAGACATGGAGAACGGCCGGGGGGTGAACACGGTGGGCCGAGGGACCGGAACAGGTCTGGCGGCCGCGCGGCCGGCGCTAACTGATTTGACCGTCACATCAACCTCCTTTCCTTCACACTTGACAACATGTCGCTTCATTGTACGACACTTTTGGAGCATACCGCCCCGCCTATCACCGGTCGGGCGTACGCAACGGTAGGCTAAGCCCCACTATCCCCCTTGGAGGGCGAACCATGACCTTCTCTGCCAGCACCGGCAGGCACGTATGAGCGCGGCCTGGCCAGGAGTAGCCAGCATCCAGGACCTGCGTCTGAAGGCGAAACGTCGGCTACCCCGCATGGTGTTCGACTACATTGACGGCGGTGCCGACGACGAACGCACGCTGCGGGCGAACGAGGGGGCCTTCCACGACATAGTGTGGCGCCCGCGCGGCGCAGTGAAGTTCGGCCAGGTAGACCTTAACACCACGGTCCTCGGCCACAAGCTGCCTTTCCCCATCATCCTCGCGCCCATCGGCTCATCCAGGATGTTCTGGCCGCATGGCGAGGAGGAAGCTGCTGCCGCTGCCGGTGAGGCCGGAACCATCTACACCCTCTCGACCCTCTCTGGCACCCGCCTGGAAGACGTGAAGGCTGCCAGCGAGGGCGCCTGCTGGTACCAGCTTTACCTGTGCGGTGGCCGGGACGTGGCCGCGAGCGCCATCACCAGAGCGAAGAACGCCGGTTACTCCGCCCTCGTCGTGACCATAGACACGGCGGTGGCGGGCATGCGCGAGCGAGACATCCGCGCCGGAGCCCCGCAGCTGATAGCCCGGAAGCTGCCAGACATGCTGCCGTATGTACCGCAGCTACTGACGAGACCCTGGTGGCTCTGGGAGTACTTCAAAGGGGGTGGGGTCATGGACTTCCCGAACGTCGCCCTGCCCGACGGGCCCATGAAGTACGGCAACATCGGGGCGCAGCTGGCCGCGGCAGCCGTCTGTTGGGACGACCTCGACTGGATAAGGGAGCTGTGGAACGGCCCCATCATCGTGAAGGGCGTCCATGTGGCAGACGACGCCAGGCGCGCCGTGGACGCCGGCGCCAGCGCAGTCGTGGTGTCGAACCACGGAGGCAGGCAGCTGGACGGCGTGGCCGCCTCCCTGTACGCGTTGCCCGAGGTCCTCGAAGCCGTCGGCGCCGAGACGGAGGTGCTGCTGGACGGCGGCGTGCGCAGTGGCGCAGACGTGGCCACGGCACTGGCGTTAGGCGCCCGGGCGGTACTGGTTGGCCGCGCCTACGCCTACGGGCTGGCGGCCGGCGGCAAGGGCGGAGTGGCCACGGCTATCGAGATCCTGCGGTCCGGTCTGGAGCGCACGTTACGGTTGCTCGGCTGCCCTTCAGTAAACGAGCTGGACGGCAGGTTCTACAGCATGCCTCAGGGCTGGCCGAAGCGGTAGGCCGCCTAGGCTCGGGGCCAGAGCGCATATGCACCTTGCGTTGTCACCGCTGGCCGATGCACTATGCGCTCATCATGCGACCAGAGGTGGACCTACGCACGCTCTCGTTCGACGACATAGCGGCGGTACTCGCACTTCAGCTCGACGAGGGCCAAGACAGCTTCGTCGCCCCTAACGAGTACACGCTGGCCGAAGCGTACGTGGCCCTCACCACGGGCGAGTTCACACCACGCATCTACGGCATCTTCCTGGGCGGCGAGGTGGTAGGCATGATAGCCATCGCCTACTACGGTCCGGGCGAGAACGGCGAGGAGCCCGGCTACGAGTTCTACCGGTTCATGGTCGACAAGCGCCGTCAGCGCCAGGGCATCGGCCGCCAGGCGCTTAAGCAGATGATCGACATCCTGCGCACCAAACCCATGGGACCCGGCAGAACCGTAGAGACGAGCTTCGTACCGGGCAACGAGTTCGCCAAGGACCTGTACCTCAGCCTGGGCTTCGAGGAGACTGGCGAAGTCGACGAGGACGGTGAGGTCATAGCTGTGATGACGCTCTGAAAGCAGTTACAGAGCACCCGGAGCGCTCCGCAACAGCCCCTAGGCGACCCTAACCCGCCAAAGCGCGGCGATGTGCGTAAGCGCGGGCCTGGCGCCGACGTTGACCGAGGTCGTGGCGGCAACAAGCGCAACGATGCGACCCTGACAACGTGACCACAGACCTGAAGCAGATGAAGATGCGACAAGTTCTTGCCACCGTTCCGGGTGCCCGGGAGACCCTGGTTCGTCACGGGGTCGACCCGCTTCAGCGCTGCCACAGCGCCGCGCTCAACCACATGACCTTGAAGCAGGTCCTCGGCCGTGTGTGCCCCGTTGACGATGTGGAAGGCACTCTGGCCGACTTGGCTGAACTGCTCGACGACCAGACGCCGGCCGGTTAGCGGGCCTCTCAACCGTCCGCCTTCGTCCGGATCACGAGGAGCACGCTGAGCACCACCACGGTCATGCCGACGAACTCGAGCAGGGTCATACGCTCACCCGCGAACGCCATGCCGAGGATGACCGCCACGACCGGGTTCACGTAAGCGTAGGACGACATCAGCGCCGGCCGCACGCGCTGGTTCAGCAGGTACACGTAGGCCGAGAACCCGACGAGCGACCCTATGGTGATGAGGTAGAGAAGCGCCAACAGCGACGAGATCGACGGCACCGCGGTCACGCTCTCGCCTCGGAGCAGACCAAGAGGCACGAACAGCAGCCCCGCGGCCAACATCTGCACGGCAGAGCCCATGGCGCCCGGCACCTGCGGCAGCTTACGGACCAGCGCGGAGCCTAACGCCCACGAGATAGGTGAGGCCACCAGCAGCGCTGCCGCTAGAGGATTACTGCGTAACCCTCCCTCTAGGTTAAGCAGGAGCACGCCCGCCAGACCCACCACCAGCGCCACGTAATCGGCCGCACGGGTTCGCTCTCCCTGGAAGGCGAGGAAGAGCGTTAACCATAGCGGCATCGTTGCGACCATGACGGCCGCAAGGCTGCTCGGCGCGCCGAACGCCTCAGCCAGCCCCACGCTGCCCATGCCACCTACTAGAAGCAGCACGCCGACGACACTCGAACCCAACCACTGCCGCGGCGTGCCCCCGGGCTGCCGCGTTAGCCGCACGTACAAGTACATGAGGCCGCCCGCTACCCCGAAGCGCACAGCCAGCATGAGGTAAGGGGGCATGTCGTCTACTGCCAGCTTGATGGCGAGGTACGTGGAGCCCCAGACCACGTAGAGAACGAGGAGGGCTACGGCTACGTCGAACGATACCGGGCCTATCTTCCTGGAGCGAAGACCCTTCAGCGCCGACATTCGGGAAGTGTATCGCCGCGACTTATTCACAGGTCGCAAGTCGCAAACATAGCCCGCCCCCGTACTGCTGCAGGCGGTGAACGCCGCTAACCGTAACCCTGGCCTGGCCAGGCGTTGTAACTTTGCCTGTACCTGCGCCGAGCGCGCTTGGCCGGTGACGACGACTCAGTTACACGAGGCGGTTGTGACCGAACAGCCATGCTCAGGCGAACGCGCTCAGCCTGTCGGTACAGCCCCGTTGCGACGAAAATGCTGCGGCTAGCCGGTTGGGAGAGGTGAACATGGCCAGACTGCTTGTACTCGTACTGCTCGCACTGATCATCGGGGCGTGCGACCGCCCGGCGAACCCGAACGAAGCCGCCACTACCTCGGCGAGTGCGGCTCCGGCTTCTGCACCGTCTGCGAGCCGCGCGGCGCAGGGCTCGGAGCGGCAGGTGAGCTCGGAGGCGTGCGGCGCGCCAGCCACGCCGATAAGCCAGATCCAGGGCACCGGCAACCGCAGTCAGATGGTGGGCCGGACGGTGACCATCGAGGGCGTAGTGGTTGGCGACTTCCAGAACGGCGACGGTGACCGCTTCAACACCAACCTCGGCGGCTACTTCGTGCAGGAGGAGGACGCCGACACCGATGCCGACCCCAACACGTCGGAGGGCATCTACATAGCCGACTCCAGAGCCGACGTGAACGTGGGCGACCTTGTACGCGTGACCGGCACCGTGGTCGAGACCGGCTTCATCACCCAGCTCACCCGCCCGTCCGAGACCATCGTGTGCAGCACCGACCATGCGCTTCCCACCCCCGCCAGCATCGAGTTTCCGCTTGCGTCTGTAGAAGGGCTGGAGGCGTACGAGGGCATGCTGGTGACGTTCCCACAGGAGCTGGTTATCAGCGAGTACTTCAACTACGACCGCTTCGGCGAGGTCGTGCTGGCCTGGCCGGGCGAGGAGAGCGCGCGGGTGTACCAGCCTACCCACGACTTCCCGGCTGACGATCCTCGGGCGCAGCAGGCCATGACCGCCATGCAGCTCATCCGCATCACGCTGGACGACGGCATAGGCGACCAGAACCCCGCCACGAGCCGTCACCCCGACGGCAGCCTGTTCTCTGCAGCCAACTCGTTCCGCGGCGGCGACCGCCTGAAGGGCCTCACCGGCATACTCGACTACCGCTTCGACACATACCGCATACAGCCCGTTTTAGGTGCCGAGTACGTCGTGGCCAACCCGCGTCCTGCGAGCCCCGCCGATGTAGGCGGCACGGTCAGGGCGGCCGCGTTCAACGTGCTCAACTACTTCACGCGCACCACCCGGCAGGGCAGCGTGTGCGGTCCGGCCGGCACCAGTGATTGCCGTGGCGCCGACGATGCGGCCGAGCTGCAGCGCCAGCGCGCCAAGATAGTGGCCGCCCTGGTGAAGCTAGACGCCCATGTGGTCGGCCTCATGGAGATAGAGAACGACGCGGACCACGCCTCGCTCAAGGACCTGGTAGCGGGCCTGAACGAAGCAGCAGGCGCCGGCACGTACGCCTACGTCGACACCGTGCAGCCAGTAGGCAGCGACGACATCAAGGTCGCGCTCATCTACCAGCCGGGTGCACTAACGCCGGTCGGTGCGCCGGCCGTTCTCTCCGCCGACGACTTCGTGAACCCTCTGGGCTCGAACGAGGACCGTAACCGCGCAGCCCTGGCACAGACGTTCGCAGATGCCAACGGCGGCCGGTTCACCATCGTGGTGAACCACCTCAAGAGCAAAGGTTCAGCCTGCGGAGAGCGGGGTGAGGGCGGCCTGCAGGGCAACTGCAACCTGACCCGTGTTACGGCCGTTCAGCGGCTGCTGGCCTGGCTCGAGAGCGACCCCACCGGGGCAGGCGACCCCGACTACCTGATCGTCGGCGACCTCAACTCCTACGCCAAGGAGGACCCTACCCTCGCCCTCCTGGCCGGTCCGGACGGAGTGGCGGGTAGCGCAGACGATTACGTAGACCTGCTGAACGAGTTCGTGGGCGAGGACGCCTACACGTTCGTCTTCGACGGCCTGGTGGGCTACCTCGACTACGCCGTCGCCAGCCCCAGCCTCGCCGCCCAGGTCACGGGCGCTGCCGCGTGGAACATCAACGCCGACGAGCCAGATATCCTCGACTACGACATGTCGTTCAAGAAGGCACCACAGCAGGCGTTCTACTCCCCCGACCCGTACCGCTCTTCGGATCACGACCCGGTGCTGGTAGGGCTGCAGCTCGAAAGGAACCAGCGTTGACAGACACGGAGAACCGACAGACAGCCGAGCGCTTCGCCAGGCTAGGCACCGCCATTGTGTGCGACGTGTACGACGAGTTCGAGTGGCCCGCTCCGGCACTTGACAACGCCATAGCGCGACGCACCTTCGAACGCCAGGTAGTAGCCGGCTGGGCCTACCCCATAGAGGGCCGCATGCAGAACATACCAGGCGCCGACCGCCTCAAGCTCCAAGTCGTGGACAGCCTACCGGAGGGTTGCGTGACCGTGTGGGCAGGCACAGACGCGGCCGGCATAGCGCTGTTCGGCGACCTCATCGCCGGCACCATGCAGAAGCGTGGCTGCCGCGGCGCCGTTGTCGATGCCGGCTTCCGCGACGTAAGCGAGGTCTCCAGCACCGGTTTCCCCGTCTTCGCGCGCTACGTGAGCCCCCTGCAGTCGGTCGGTAGGTGGCGGGTCACCAGCCACGGTCAGCCGGTCACTCTGCGAGGCTCGCTGGGCCAGCCGCTAACGGTGGCGCAAGGGGACTTCGTGCTGGGCGACGAGGACGGCGTGGTCGTCATCGCGGCCGACAAGGTCATGCAGGTGCTGGAGAGGGCCGAGGCCATCGTCAGGCAGGAGGAGGAGGCGCGTGCGCTGCGCGCGTCCGGCATGACCGCGCAGGAGATGCTCGACAAGTACGGGCACGTCTAGGCCAAGAGCGAGAACCCGCAGGAGCCTGCACGAGGCGTCACTCACCAGCGCTTGCTGGTGAGTGACGCCTATCAGGTCTGCGCGGCCGAGCTCGCCCTCACGGCTCAGGGCAGCAGGAACGGCAGCGCGATGGTGCCTGCTAGGACCACCAGTATCAGCACGACGAACAGGCGCCCGCCCGGGGAAGCCACGTTCACCGTCATGCCGACGCCCATGTGCGGAGCCTTGGGAACCCACACCCTGGCGTCACGCGGGTTGCTGTAGAACATCCCGCCCCACACCCAGTACTTAGGGTCTTGGCTCGGGTCTCCGGGCACAGCCAGTTCCTTGCGTTCACGGATGATGGCAGGCAGGTGCAGCCCCATGATTACCATGATCGGCAGGCCGCCCATGACAGCGAGCACGAAGAAGACGGGTCCGAGGTGCGTTCCGTACCAGCTGGCAAGGGCGATGACCCCGAACAGAAGGGCCAGCCACGCGTTCATGTAACTGAACAGAAGGTTGTGCGCCCTTCGCTCTGCCGGCACCAGCATGGCGCTGCCACTCAAGTAACGCTGCAGCAGGAGTATGCCGGTAACGATGGCCCCGGCGATCATCAACACGCCGAACACCGACCAGATGCTCTTAGGACTGAAGGCGTCGGGCACCCCCGAGGCGCCCCAGTGGGTAGGGATTAACTCGGGGATGCTCGGGTACATGAACGCACCCCAGACGGTCACGCCCACGAGGAACGTTACCGCCGCAGCGTGCATCGCTATGCCCGCTCTAGTCACCCCTTCACCCCGTCTCTCTGCCCTGGTCACTGGGCCAGCGGCAGCCGCCACGTGCTCACCCAGGAGTCACCCTCGATACTGACGGTGCCCACGGCCGGCCCGAGCTTGCCAGCCAGCACCTGGAGCGCCTCTACGAACAGGTCGGTCAGCACTAGCGCGTCGTCGTAGCTCGGGATCTCAATGGCATCCCGCTCGAAGCTCTCCGAGAGGCCATCCTCCGCCACGCCGTAGCTGCCGAGCCACAGCCCGGTGGCCACAGGCCCCGCCGCCAGCTCGGCCAGGCGAGTGATGCCGCTTATGAAAGCGCCCGAGTCGACCATCGAGTAGCCCAGCAGTCGGCCGTTCACGCCGTCTATCTCGGCAACTGCGCTGTGCAGGGGCGAGAGGGGGCCGGTCAACGTGGCGCCATAGGTGGTAACTCCACCCTGGTTGATGGTCTCCAGCAAGCTCTGGACCGGCGAACCGACGACAAGGTAGCCGTCGAACACGGCGATGCCGATGTCCACGTTGGGAGCGGTGCGTACCCGCAGGTAATCGACGCCGCCGTAGCTCAGCTCACGAACCGACACTGCCTGGTCGAAGCTGAGAGCGGAATCGAACACGCTGCCCGTGGCGCCGAGGGAGCCGGTGAACGCTCCGAGGAACCGCGCCACGTCTAGCCACTCATGGACCCCTTGCCAGGCGGCCTCTTCGGACGACACCTTGACCGCCGTCACCGTGGGCAGGCCCATGATCCAGTTGCGCGTGTCCGTGTCGAGAACACCCGTGGCGTAAGTGAAGTACGAGCCCTCGAACCAGTCGAGCAGGGCCGTGTCGAGGTCCGCCCCCGTTACGTCGGAGAACAGGCTTCTGACAGTCAGCTCGTCGCCCTCATCGACCAGGCCGGCCGCCTTGACGTCTGCCAGCCAGCTGTCCAGCCACGCGATCGTGGCGTCCACAGGGTAGGCGCCCGCCTGCACGGCCACGGCGTTAAGCGGGTGCGGAGCGCGCTCGATACCGCACTCGGCGCAGGAGAGCATGCTCAGAAGGTCCCTCTCCCCCGCTATCTCGGCCAGCGCGGCGTCCCAGGCAGAGACGGTACGTACGGTGAGCGCGCTGGCGTCTAGGCTCACACCGGCCACCCAGCCGTTGGCTATCCGGAGCGTGGTTACGAACCGGTCGAAGAGCTGCAGCGCCTCCGCCGGTACGCCGCCCCTGAACAGCGTGAGCGCGTCGGCCACGGCCGCCAAGTTGACGGTAGTGGTTATGCCGGCAGGCTGAACCGTGCGAGCGTACTGGCCTACCCTGGTGTCGGCCAGAGACGGCTCGCCCGAACGGGCGGCGCGGCGGATAGCACCGCGAAGCAGGTCTGGGTCGGAGGCAGCGAGGATGGCGCCGCCGCTCTCGGCCAGCAGGAGCGGAAGGTCGCTGCCGTCGGCGAAGAGGTAGATGGTCGAGCTGCCCTCGGTACCGTAGTGGCGGCCGTCGAAGCACGACACCGCGCCGCCCAGCAGGCGCGCGGTGAGCGTGCGCGTGGCGGAGCTTGCCACGAACAGCATGTCCGGCTCAGGGTCGTAGCGGGAGACGCTGACAGCGAAGCCCGCGGTCCAGTCACGCTGGCCGGCGTCCTGCAGAACGTTCCACAGAGTTGGGCACTCCTCCACGAACTGCTCTTTCATCTCCCGCCAACCGAGATCCTCCTCGGTATTGTTCATGGCCGGCACGTCCATGAAGGTGGAGAAGAGCCTCTCGTACTGCGCCCAGACGCGTTCGGCGTCCGCGGTGTTCAGATCTGCGAAGAGGTCGTGGATCACCGCCGGATCGAACTGGCCCGAGGACACCTCTAACGCGAAGACGGTGGTGTCTGGCATGAGTTCGGCCGGGGCCCGCTGAGCGAGGGCCGAGGTAAGCACCAAGGAAGCGCAGAGCGCCGCGAGAAGTTTGCCGAAGCGAGTCAACATACTGTCAAAGTAGCGCAAATCTCGTGAGTTGCGCTATTCGGCCCAACACCGGCCGCTTAATCTTTTCATCTTCGGTTCAGTGCAAGAACCGACCGGCAGCACCTGGGCGGCTAATATCAGGGACGCGATGAGGCCCCGTTTCCTCTCCTCCCAGAAGGCCACCCGCGTGGCGTTCGGCGTGATAATCGCGTTCGTGACGGCACAGATGGCGTGGTGGGTCTACTTCCAAGCCGCTTACGTGGAGGAGGTCAAGCGCACGACGGTGGAGAGCCTCTACCGGGAGGCGTACACGCTGGACGCCCTCCTTGGGCAGGGCGCCGCGGGGCAGGTGGCGGTGCTGCTGGAGATGCAGCCCCACCTGCGCCTGAACGAGTCAGGCGTGCATGTCGAGGTCAACGAGGCCGCCCTGGAAGCGTTCATGCGAAAGCACCGCAGCGTGGTGCGCATGTTCGCCTTCGAGGGTCCGTTCTTCGTGCTGGTGGTCATGACCGGCCTGTTCATCATCTCCAGGAACCTCCGCATGGAGCGCCAGCTGAAGCGGCGCCAGAGCAACTTCCTGGACGCCATCGGACACGAGTACAAGACGCCGATCAGCACGCTGAGGCTGCTCGTCGAGACAATGCAGATTCGCACGGTGCCGCCGGAGAAACTGCAGGAGTACCTGCGCAGTATGAGCACCGAGGTGGACCGCCTGGAGAGCGCCAGCCAGAAGGTGCTCTCGACCGCCAGGCTGGAGGCCGGCGCGCTCCAGGACTCGAGGCATACGCATGACCTGAACGAGCTTGTGGCAGGCGTCATCAACCGCTCGTCGGCCGCCACGAAGGCGCGCTCGGCACAGGTGCAGCTGACGCTCCCGAACCAGCCCGTCCACGTCCACGCCGCGCCCGACGACATAGCGATCATCCTCGACAACCTCATCGACAACGCCATCAAGTACACGCCCGGCCCCGTGAAGCAGGTCCAGGTGAGGGTCGAGCGCAGCGGCCGGTGGGCCGCCCTCAGCGTCGAGGACAACGGCGCCGGCATCCCGGCCAACGAGCGCGACAACGTTCTCGAGCGCTTCTACCGCGTCGGCAGCGAGCTCACCCGCACGTCCCCCGGTCTAGGCCTGGGCCTATACCTCGTGCGCCGCGAAGTAGAGACGTTGGGTGGACGCCTACGCATAGACGACGGGAGCGAGGGCGGCACCCTGGTCACCATCTTCCTGCCGCTACAGGCCAGCCCCGAGACGGCAGGCCAACTGGCCGCGACGGGAGCAGCGAGTTGACGAGCACGAGAGTCCTGATAGTCGAGGACGAGGCAGCGCTCGCTTCGATCCTGGCCGACAACCTCGAGGCCGAGGGGCACGAGGTGTTGCGAGCCGTCGACGGCCAGGCCGGCGCCGAAGCCTGGCGTTCCGGGCGCCCGGACCTGGTGGTCCTGGACGTGATGCTGCCGCACAAGGACGGCTACACCGTGTGCCGCGAGAGGCGTGCCGCGGGTGACGACACGCCCGTGCTGTTCCTCTCGGCCAAGGGCTCGCCGGAGGAACGCGTCGAGGGGCTGGAAGCCGGCGGAGACGACTATCTCGCGAAGCCGTTCCACCTGCCCGAGTTCCTCCTGCGCGTGCGCAGGCTGCTGGACCGCACGGGGGCCCTAAGGGCGGCCGACTCCCGCCTCGTGTTCGGCGGCCACACGGTCGACCTGCGCTCGTGGACGGCCCTGACGGCTTCCGGAAAGGAAGTGGTGCTGAGCGAGCGTGAGATGGGCATACTGCGCTTGCTGGCGCGCCGCGCCGGCGAGGTGGTAAGCCGCGACGAGATACTCGACAGCGTGTGGGGCGTGGGCAGTTACCCCAGCAGCCGCACGGTCGACAACTTCGTGGTGCGTCTACGGCGCCATTTCGAGCCCGACCCGTCCACTCCCATCTACTTCCACACGGTGTGGGGCGTCGGCTACCGCTTCACTCCCGAACCGCCCAGGTAGGCACCGACGTCGCTGCCGGCGCCCACGCAAGGAGCGCTGGCCGGCGGGTCCGCGCAGGTGAAGCGGGCCTACAGGGCATTAAGAATCGGAATCATTAGGACATCGTGTACCTCCGTGACACTTGTGTGACCCATGGAGGGCCCCATGTTGGTTAGCCTGCCCGTCATGACACGTGCTCCCACGGGCGTCGTGATGCTCAATCTCGGCGGTCCCAAAGAACTAAGCGATGTCGGCCCGTTCCTCACGGAACTGTTCGCCGACCGCGAGATCATCCAACTACCCATGCAGTCCTGGCTGGGCCCGTTCATCGCCAAGCGGCGCACCAAGCCCGTTCAGCGCAACTACGAGGACATCGGCGGAGGCAGCCCCATACTCCACTGGACCGAGCTGCAGGGCCGCGAGATGTGCGCGCGTCTCGACGAGATCTCGCCCGAGACCGCCCCCCACAAGCCCTACATAGCGTTCAGGTACAGCGAGCCCTCGAGCGAGACCGCCCTTAAGCAGATGGCCGCAGACGGCGTGAAGCGCGCCGTGGCCTTCACGCAGTACCCGCAGTTCAGCTGCGCCACCACCGGCAGCAGCGTCAACGAGCTGTGGCGTGCCGCCACCCGCCTCGGCCTGCGCGACGCCTTCGAGTGGAGCGTCATCGACCGCTGGCCCACGCACGACCTGTTCATCGAAGCCATGACCACCACCGTCCGCCAGGGGCTCGAGCAGTTCGCCCCGGAGAACCGTAACGACGTGCTCATCCTGTTCAGCGCGCACAGCCTCCCCATGGGCATCATCAACCGCGGGGACCCGTACCCGCTGGAGGTGGCCGCCAGCGTGCACGAGGTGCTCAAGCGCCTGGACCGCCCTTACGAGCACATGCTGAGCTACCAGTCCGAGGTCGGGCCGGTACCGTGGATCGGCCCCTCGACCGAGTCGGTCATCAAGGAGCTGGGCACCAAGAAGCGCAAGCGCGTGCTCGTCGTGCCTATCGCCTTCACTTCGGACCACATCGAGACCCTGCACGAACTCGACATCGAGTACGGCGAACTCGCCCATGAGCACGGCATCACGGAGTACCGCCGCGCGCCCGCGCTTAACGACCTGCCGATATTCCTGGACGCTCTTGCCGCCATCGTGAGCGAGCACCTGGAGAGCGGCGAGGCGTGCTCCAGCCAGTACGGCCTGCGCTGCGCCGGCTGCGTGAACCCGCAGTGCCGCAACATCCTCAAGCCCGTGAAGTCGTTCCGGCGTACGGCCGTGACCCCCCACCCCGAGAACAAGAGGTACGGGAAGGGTTACTGAGCTACGCAGGAAGCGGGGCGCTAACTACGTAACGGCTAACCACGTAACGGCCGTTCGCACGCGGGTTAGGTCTACCCACAGCGCGAACGGCCGCACCTTGCGGCCTCAGCCGACGAGCTTCAGCCCCACCACGCAGCCGATCAGTCCGGCCAGCAGCAGCACCTTCACGAGCGACACCGCCTCGGCTCCGGTGAACATGCCGTAGGCCACGGCCAACGAGGCGCCCACCGCTACCCAGACGGCGTAGGCGGTGCCCGTTGGCAGCGACTTCATGGCGTACGCCAGCCCACCCATGCTGATAACCAACGCCACGGCGAAAACGGCCGACGGCAACAGCTTGCTGAACCCCTCGGACTTGCCGAGGGCAACGGCCCACACGGCCTCGAACATGCCTGATGTGATGAGAACGAACCACGCCATAACGAACCCTCCAGGCGACGTCTTGTCTTGACCGGGTACGTCGCTCCTCGTCCGGGGCTCAACTGGCCGGGGCGAAGATAGCACACCGCCTGCACGCGCCGACGCCACCGAATCACGGCTACCGCCGCTAGCCCGGCAGGTAGGCCCAGCGCCGCCGAACCGGGTAAGTTGGGTTCCGTGACGCAACTGCTAGCCTCCAGCCGCTCCATCTTCCGCGGCTGGTGGGTGGTGTCGGGGGCCATGGCCGTACAGGCGCTACAGGCGGCGCTGTTCCACGGCGCCTTCGGCGTGTACGCCCCTTTCTGGATGGCAGAGTTCGGCTGGAGCCGCACCACCATCTCGCTCATACACTCGCTGCAACGCACCGAAAGCGGGCTGCTTGGCCCTCTTAACGGCTGGCTCATAAGCCGCTTCGGGCCGCAACGGATAACCGTGGTCGGCCTCGGCCTCATGGGCGTATCTATGGTGGCCCTGGGGTTCGCCACAGGCTTCGCCACGTTCATAGCAGCGTTCCTGGTCATGGCCATAGGCGCGAGCTTCTGCGGCATCCTCTCGCTCATGACCATCCTCGTGAACTGGTTCGAACGGCGGCGCGCCACCGCCATG
This sequence comes from Truepera radiovictrix, assembly GCA_044462445.1. Classification (GTDB taxonomy): domain Bacteria; phylum Deinococcota; class Deinococci; order Deinococcales; family Trueperaceae; genus JAAYYF01. Next base: position 30,164 of record JBIQNJ010000010.1, read on the forward strand.
GCGCTCGCCGGCCTGGGCATGAGCATCGGCGGCCTGACGGCGCCCATATTGGCCTGGCTCATAGTCAGTTACGGCTGGCGCGGCGTGAGCATAGGCTCCGGCATCATGTTCCTGGCCCTGATGGTTCCCCTGGGTCGACTGCTGGTGAGCGAGCCCGAGGCGTTGGGGTTGCGGCCTGACGGCGACAGCGGCACCACCGCCGCAGCTTCAGACACGCCACCTGCCGCCGCACAGAACTCGGCCCGTGCGCGACCAGCCCCCGCGCCACCCGGTGCGGCCCGCCAGGCGTTGCGCTCGCGGGCGTTCTGGCTCATGTCCATAGGCCACTCGAACGCCCTCGCCATCGTCTCGGCCGTAAGCGTGCATTTCATCATCTACGCCGAAGAGGTGATCGGTCTGAGCGTCACCACCGGAGCTGCGCTGCTCATGCTGGTCACCGTCTTCTCCATGGTCGGCCAGGCCGCAGGCGGGGTGCTGGGCGACCGGCTCGACAAACGTTGGGTAGCCGGCACAGGCATGCTGCTGCACACGGCCGCCATGGCAACGCTGACGTTCATGCCCAACCATGCCGGCGCCATCGCCGCCGCGGTCATGCACGGTCTGGCGTGGGGCGTGCGCGGCCCGCTGATGTCCGCGCTGCGCGCCGACTACTTCGGCCGCGCCGCCTTCGCCATGGTCATGGGGTTCTCGTCGCTCATCGTCACAGTAGGTTCTGTGCTCGGTCCGCTGACCGTGGGCCTGCTAGCGGACAACACCGGCGGCTACACCTGGGGCTTCGGGGTGCTCGCCGTGGTCGGCTTCATCGGCGCGGTCGCCTTCCTGGCCCTGGAGAAGCCGCCGCCCCGCGAGACCGTTGTGGCCAGCACCTGAGGGGCGCTTTAGGCCCGCTCCACCCACTGCGAACGCCACTCCGGCGCCTCGTAGTCGTCCGGCCAGAACTCGACCTGTCTGGAGATAAGCCCGTCTCTCACCGTAGAGAACGTTATGGCTCGCGCCCTCACCTCACCGTCGGAGATGGTCACGTCCGACACCACGGTGTCGCCTTCGGCCACCAGAGAGTTGACGTGGAAGCTCCACAGCCCATGGGCGGGATAGTTCGCGTTCAGCGCAGCGAAGTTGGCACGCCCCACCAGCCGCTCCGCTGACTGTGGCCACAGCAGCTCGTAATCTTCGCTTAGGCAGCTGCTGGCAGCCTCGAAGTCGTTACTGCCCATGACGCGCCAGAAGTTGATGACCACCTCTTTCGGGTTCATGCCGCCGAGGTTATCAGTTGGCTCAGGTCTTCAAGGAAAGCTACTGGGGCTCTCCAGCCGCAGCTCCCGGTACACCCGTTGGGTGGCGCCGGACGGTTCCACGCCGAGCTCGTCACGCAAGAGAGACTCGAACTCCGAGTAGCGCCTTTCGGCGGCCGCCAGGTCACCTACTCCTGCCAGCGCCCGCAGCTCAAGCACGCACGCCCTTTCGGAGTACGGGTCCAGGGTAGCCAACCGCCGCGAAGCCATGAAGGCGTCCTCGTAGCCGGACCGCCGCAGGTGCAGTTCGGCCAGGTGGGCAAGCGCTTCAGCATGCGCCTCGGCTATGCGTCTTCGTTCGCCCAGCAGCCAAGGGTAATCGAGCCCGGCGAGGTACTCACCTCGCACAAGGGCGTCGGCCTCGGCGAGCAAGCCAACGGCGTCCTGGGGCTGAGCCAGCTTGGCCTGCACCAGCAAGGTGTCGAAACGATCTACGTCCAGCGACACGCCAGCAACGTCCAGCCTGTACTTACGGCCCTCGACCAGCACGAACTTCCTGTCGGCCACGGTGCCGCTGCGCAGAGCGCCGCGCAGGCGGTAGAGCGCCGTGTGGAACGCCGTTCGTGTGCGCTCGGGCTCGTCGGGCCACAGCGCATGAAGCGCCTGCTCTACCCTCACGCTCTCGGACCTGAGCGTGACCAGGTAGGCGAGAAGGTCGTGCGCCTTGGCCGACACCCACGCACCCGGCGGCACGAGCTGCCCCCCAACGTAGACCCGCATCTCACCCAGCACAGCTACGACCAGGTCGGATGGCCCACCACCCATCCCCATGGCCCCTCCCTGCCCGCCCTGGGCCGGCCTGCCTGCGCCCGGTCCGGGCCCGGCGGCGCCTCGCTCCAGCCCCGTCTTCACGCGCTCCAAGAAGGTATCGCCCTGCCGCACCCTCTGCAGCGCGCCCACCACCAGCCGCGCCCGCTCACCCTGGTCCGCGTAAAGCTGCCACGCATGGGTGGGCGAGAGCATGTTGAGAGAGCGCAGCGCCAACCTCTCGCCTTCCTCGTCTTCACCGCGGAGCAGATGCAGGTACGACAGGCCGAAGTAGGCGAGTGACAGCGGCACCCGGTACTGCCGCTCCTCGCCCAGGTCTATCAGCTCCCGGTAGATGCGCTCCGCGTCCGCCAGCCGGCCCGAGCTGAGGTAGGTGTCGGCCAGCACGCTGCGGCACACGTACACCTCGTACACGGTCGGCGCACCCTCGTGCACCCACAACGCCTCCTCCGCCACCTGCACGGCCTCGGCCGTGCGCCCCTGCAGCTCAAGGAGGTAAGCCAGGTAGCCTGCGGCCATCACATGGTCGTAACTGGCTCCTCCCATGTCTGCCGCACCGGCCATGGCCTGGCGCAGGCACGCTTCGGCACGCTCTAACTCGCCCGCACGGGTGAGGGCGTTGCCCAGCGCCGCGTACGCGGCAGGCAGGCGCTCGTGCAGCGCGTAGCGCTGGTACGTCTGGAGTGCCCGTTCGGCGTGCATGCGTGCCGTGGCGTGGTCGAACCGGTACAGGGCGGGAGTGGCCAGCACCAGTCGCACGTCCGCCGCCTGCGGGGTGTCGGCATCGCCTAAGCGGCCCAGGGCGTCATGCAGGTGCTTGACGGCGGCCTCGACATCACCGTGCCACCAGCAGATCTGCCCGAGCGAGCACGCCAGCGCCGCCTGCAGGTGCGCGGGCGCCTCCGGGTCGGAATCGTCCCTTGGCACAGGCAGCAGCTCACCGTCGGTGCTGGCTTCCAGCTCGGCCAGGGCACGCTCCGCCATCTCTCGGCCGCCCGCCATGCCGTTCAGGTGACCCTCGGTCTTGGCGCGTTCGAGCCATGCGGAGGCCCGCGTCGACGCACTCACGCCGCGCGCGCCGGCCAGGTCAGTGGCCTCCTCAGACCACTCCTGCGCCCGCAGGTAGTCGCCCTGAGAGCGGGCGATGGCGGCCATCTCGACGACGGCGGCGCAGGCCACCTCGGCCAGGCCTTCGTCCATGGCGCTGCGTCTGGCCGAGTGAAGTGCCGCCAGCGCTTCCGCCAGCCTGCCCCGCTGGCGCAGCACGAGGCCGTGCAAGAGGCGCAGGGCGGGTCGCGACCTCACGACCTGCTCCAGCTGCAGCAGCCACCTATGTAACGCCTCCACCCGGCCCGCCCGCAGCAGCCGGGAGCCGTGCAGCTGCAGCAGCCGGGCAGCCTCGTTCAACTCGTCCGCGGCCAAGAACTGACCGATGGCCAGGTCCACCTGCCCCTGCCCTTCGGCCATGCGGGCGGCGCTGAGCCGCAGCCGCACTACTCTCCGTCTGTCACGCACCTGGGCCAGGCTCAGGAGGAACTCGCGGAACAGCTGGTGGTAGCGGTACCAGCGGCCCCCCTCGTCCAGCCGTTGCAGGAACGCGTGCCCGAACTCCAGGCGTCCGAGCAGCTCGGCTACCTTCGCCGGCGCCCACAGCTCCTGGCCCGAGGGCCCCTCGACCACGGCACAGAGCTCAGCGCAGGTCGACGCGTCGAACTGCTGCAGCACGGCGGTGTCCAGCAGGAACTGCTGCACGTGATACGGCTGCCGGGTGAACACCTCCTCCATCAGGAAGCTGGACACCACCGGGTGGCCACCCTGCAGGCGGCTGAGGAGGGTCTCGGTAGCGGTGTCGTCACCATGTCGCAGAAGCTGCGTGGCCAGCTGCAGCCCCACAGGCCAGCCCTCGGTTCTCTCCACCAGGCGTGCCGCGTCTTCGTCGCTTAGAGCCGGCAGGTCTCGCCGCAGCAGCGCAGCGGCCTCATCGGCCGTGAAGCGCAGGTCGTCTGCGCCGACAACTCCCAGCATGCCGCGGGCACGCCAGCGCGCCACCGGCAGCGAGGGCATGGTGCGCGAGGCCATCACCACTCGCAGGCCGGGGGCCGGCGCGTCTACCAAGCTGCCGATCAGGCTTAGGACCTCGGGGTTAGACACCATATGCAGGTCGTCCAGAACGAGCGTCCAGTCGCCCGGCGGCGAGTCGATGAGCGTGTTGACCAGCATGGCCAGGTGGCGATCGCCCGTGTCGCCCTGGGTGGCGCCGAACACCTCGGAGAGTCGCTCTCCGACCTCGGGCAGGGCCAACCGAACGCCCTCGATCAGAGCGGCCACGAACGCGGCCGGGTCGTTGTCGGACTCGTCGAGCTGCAACCACACGGCCGGCAGCCGCGACTGCTCCACCAGCGCCGCCAGCAGAACCGTCTTGCCGTACCCGGCCGGCGCCACCACCAGGGTGGCGCCCTGGTCCAGCAACTGGCCCACCGCCCGGGTGAGGCGCGGGCGCGGCTGCCGGTTGGCAGTGAAGCTGGGCACTAGCAGCTTGGTGCGAAGTATGGTCATGCGCTTACGGCACAGCGTAACGCGGCCCCATGGACCTGCGTCCACCTGGCTGCCAGCGCTCTGCCAACGTTCTGCCAACGTTCTGATTTAGGGTCTATTAGCTATCTCAATCCAGAGCTCGAGGGCGATCTCCGCCTGACAGAAAGTGGAGGAGCAAATGGTCCGTAGGCATGAACCGCACCGTCTGGTCTCGTTGACGCTGGCGCTGGCTTTGGTGCTGGCACTCGGCGTCGCGACCGCACAGAACACCATAGCCCTTAGGGTGGCGGCCACCGCGGCCGTTACCACCTGGGACCCGAGCCTGTCGTTCTCGACCGAAGCCCTCTACATGGCCAACATCTACGAGCCGCTGGTGTGGGCCAACGTGCCCACGGCCGACGAGCCGTTCAGCCCCGGCCTGGCCACCAGCTGGTCTAAGACCGACGACGGTCTCTCCTGGACCTTCAACCTACGCGAGGGCGTGGTCTTCCACGACGGCGCATCCCTTACCGCCGAGGCCGTCAAGCGCTCGATAGACCGGCACGCGGCGGTCGGCGGCGCCGCCTTCATCTGGGCTCCGCTGGCGGAAGTGGTCGTGGTCGATGACCTGACCGTGCGCTTCGACCTGGCCTACCCCGCGCCGCTCGAGCTCATCGTGTCATCGCTCTACGGTGCCTGGATCGTCAGCCCGAACGCCCTGGACGCGGTAGCGGCTGACGAGTCGTACTTCGAGGCCGGCATAGACGCCGGCACCGGCCCGTACCGCCTGAGCAGCTACGTACCCGACAACGAGGTCGTGCTCACCGCCTTCGACCGTTACTGGGGTGGCTGGGACGACGCCGCCCACTTCACCAACATCGTCATCAGCATCGTGGCCGACCAGGTCATCCAGGAGCAGCTCATCCGCGCCGGCGAGATCGACCTCGCGCTCAGCCTGCCGCCCTCCTCGCATCCGGACTTCGCCGCCGACCCCAACTACACGGTGCACGTCGAGACCACCCCGTTCAACTACGTGGGTTACCTCAACACCCTGCGCCCGCCGCTGGACGACGTGCGCGTGCGCCAGGCCATCTCCTACGCCGTGCCGTACGACGACCTCATAGCAGTCGGTGTCGAAGGCCTCGGCCGGCAGGCCCGCGGCCCCGTGCCCTACGGCATCTTCCCCTACTCCGAGGACGTTCCGCAGTACACCTACGACCCGGAGCGCGCCCGCGAGCTGCTGGCTGAGGCCGGTTACGCCGACGGCTTCCCCATGCGCATAACGCACGCCGCCGAGAACGTGGTGCAGCGCAACTTCGCGCCGGTGCTGGCCGATGCGCTGGCGGACGTCGGCATCGACGTGACCATCGAGCCCATGCTCTTCAACCAGCAGTGGGCGCTGTCGCGCAGCGACCCGGAGAACGCCCAGGACCTGTTCCTGCTGCTGTACTGGCCCACGTACTCCGACGCCGGCTCCGATAACCTCTGGTCCATGTTCGCCAGCAGCGAGGTGCCGTTCTTCAACCTCAGCTACTGGGTGAACGAGGAGTTCGACGCCCTGGTCAACGAAGCCATCGAGTTGGCCGGCATCGACCGGGATGCCGCGCAGCAGCTGTACACCCAGGCCCAGACCCTGCTCGTGAACGAGGCGCCCGGCCTGTTCTTCATGGACGTGGGTGCCTGGTACGCCGTGCCCACCTACCTGGGCGGCTTCCAGTACAACCTCAACTACCCGTTCGCCACGTTCTTCTACCCCATCCATCTGGCACAGTAGGGCCTAGGAGGGTTCGAGACCGCGTGCAGCCTGACAACCTCAGGCTGCACGCGCCACTACTTAAAGCATGCAGATCCTAGTCTTCGTCGCCCGCCGCCTGCTCTTCTCGGGGCTCGTACTGTTCGGCATCGCCACGTTGGTGTTCGTGCTCACGCGCACGATCCCCAACGAGCCCGCGTCGCTGTACCTCGGCCCGCGCGCCAGGCCCGCCGAGATAGCGCAGATAAACGAGCGCTTCGGGTTCGATAGGCCGATAAGCGAGCAGTACGCCATGTACATGCGTGCCCTCGCGGGCGGCGACATGGGTATCTCGCTGGCGACCAAACGCCCGGTCACGACCGAGCTGACCTCGCGCCTGGCGGCCACGCTCGAGCTGCTGGCCGCGGCCATGATCATCGCCGTGGTGCTCGGGGTGGCTCTGGGTGTGGCGTCGACCATGCTGCGGGGCAAGGTCAGCGACGCCATCGTGCGCGTCACGTCGGTCATCGGCGTCTCGATGCCCGCCTTCTGGCTGGGCCTGCTCATGCAACTACTGTTCGTGCACGCCCTGGGCTGGTTCCCAGTAGCCGGCCGGGTGGACGGCAGCCTGAGGTTCGTGAGCCCGCTAGACACGGTCACCGGTTTCTTCCTGTTAGACGCGCTGATAACGGGCAACCTCACCGCGTTCCGCGACGCCTTCATGCACATCATCCTGCCCGCGGTCACGCTGGCCGCGTACCCCATAGGCCTGATCACCCGGATGACGAGAGCGGCCATGCTGGAAGTGCTGTCGCAGGACTACATACGTACTGCGCGCGCCTACGGTCTGTCTGAAGCGCGCATCCATGCCCGCCTCGCGTTGCGCAACGCTATCGCCCCGACGCTGACGGTCATAGGTCTCACGCTGGCGTTCCTCCTCACCGGCGCCTTCTACGTGGAGGTCATCTACAACTGGCCGGGCCTGGGCTCGTTCACCGTGCGCTCCTTCCTCAACCTCGACTACCCCGCCATCCTGGGAATGACCCTCTACGGGGCCGGCGGTTACGTGCTGGTGAACCTGCTAGTGGACCTGGCACAGGCGGTAATAGACCCGCGGATATGGGTGGGCTGAGCCATGGCCATCAGACGCATGTTCGTTGGCAACCTGGTGCCGCAGCCCTCCGGCGATAAGGGCGATGTGGAGCCGCACAAGGTAGCCGCACCGAGCCCAGGGGGTTTCAGCCTCAGACGCGCCTGGGCCGTGCTGAAGCGCGACCCCCTTGCCATCTTCGGTCTGGCGGTGATCGTGGTACTCGTGCTGACTGCCATCTTCGCGCCGCAGCTGGCCCCGTACCCAGCCCATGGCGCCGGCCGCTCGAGCGTAGACACACGCATGCAGCCGCCGTCAGCCGAGTTCAAACTGGGCACCGATCGCCTAGGCAGGGACGTCCTGAGCCGAGTCATCTACGGCACGCGCCCAGCGTTGTCGGCCTCACTCATCGTGGTCCTCCTGGCCGTGGGCATAGGCGCGCCGCTGGGTGCGCTCGCCGGCCTGATGGGCGGCTGGGTCGACGAGATAGTCATGCGGGTCAGCGACCTGTTCCTGGCCTTCCCCTCGCTGCTGCTGGCCATGGTCATCGTGGCGCTGCTCGGGCCGTCGCTGACCAACGCGGTCATAGCGCTGGCTGTGTCGTGGTGGCCCTGGTACACGCGCATAGTGCGCGGGGTGGCCAGGGTGCTGCGTGAGCAGGCGTTCGTGGAGGCGGCGCGCGCTTTGGGCGCCCGTGTACCCCTCATAACCTGGCGGCACATCCTGCCGAACACCATCGCCCCGATCCTCGTGCAGGCGTCGCTGGACATCGGCACCGTCATCCTCGCCACCACGGGCCTGGCGTTCCTGGGTCTGGGCTCCCAACCGCCTATCGCCGACTGGGGTCTCATGATCGAAGACGGGCGCGCCATGCTGCGCACCGCCTGGTGGACCTCCACTTACCCTGGCCTTGCCATCTTCATCACCGTGCTGGCGTTCAACCTCGTGGGAGACGCCCTGCGCGACCTATTTGACCCAAGGGAGTACCGCTGATGGCGGCAATTCCTCCTAGCGCTAGTTCAGACGGCACCGCACGTGCCGTGGCGGCACGAGAGTCGTGCCGGGAGAGGTGTTGATGAGCACACCCGAGAACTCACCGTTCGGCATCGCTGCCGTGCAGATGGCCGTGGTGCCGTGGGACGTGGACGCCACCTTCGAGAAGATGGCGGGCATGGTGCGCCAGATAGCAACCAGCTTCCCGTGGGTGAACATGGTCATGTTCCACGAGCTGGCGGCGTCGGCCCTAGTACAGTTCGATTCTGCCCCCAGCGCTGAACAGTGGGCCGAGGCGCGCGTGACCGTGCCGGGGCCGCTCACCGACCGTCTGTGCGCCCTGGCCAAGCGTCACGGCCTGTGGCTGGTGCCGGGTTCGATGTTCGAGCTGGACGGCGGCAAGCAGTACAACACCGCCATCGCCATCTCTCCCGAGGGCCAGATCGTGGCGCGCTACCGCAAGCTCTTCCCGTGGTACCCGTTCGAGTCTGCTGTGACCCCGGGTAGCGACTACTGCGTCTTCGACGTGCCCAACGTCGGCCGCTTCGGCCTCTCCATCTGTTACGACATGTGGTTCCCGGAGACCGTGCGTACGCTTGCCTGGATGGGTGCAGACGTCATCCTCCACCCCACCATGACGCCCACCCAGGACCGCGAACTGGAACTGGTGCTCGCGCGCGCCAACGCCATCACCAACCAGGTGTATTTCATCGACGTCAACGGGGTGGGACCGTGGGGAGGCGGTCGGTCCACGGCCATAGACCCCGAGGGAGCCGTGCTGCACCAGGCCGGCGAGGGCGAGACCTTCTTCACCGTGCGCATCGAGCCCGGCAGGGCCAAGCGCGTGCGGGAGTTCGGGTCGCTAGGGCTGATACAGACCTGGAAGCAACTCAGGGACACAGGCATGCGCTTCCCGCCCTACCAGGAGGGGTTCGAGAAGGGCGAGGTGTTTGACGGGCTTGGGGAGTTGGTGGCGCCTAAGAAGGCGCTGTAGGAACGCTCAAGCCCCAAGGTAAACGCGCTTGACCGCCTCGTCATTGCGCAACTCCCCGGCCGGTCCGCTCAGCGCCATAACACCGTTCTCGAGCACGTAGGCGCGGTGCGAGATCGCGAGCGCCAACACCGCGTTCTGTTCGACCAGCAGAACGCTCAACCCTTCTTCGTTGAGCCTCACGAGCGTCTCCCCCACCTCGCGCGCCAGCAAAGGCGAGAGGCCCAGAGTGGGCTCGTCGAGTATCAGGACCTTAGGTCTGCTCATTAGGGCGCGGCCGATAGCCAGCATCTGCTGCTCGCCGCCCGACAAACTGCCGGCAAGCTGGTGGGAGCGTTCAGCCAGCCTCGGGAAGATCTCATACACGTGCCTGAGCTCGGTGCCGATATCCGAGCCAGAAAGGTTGGCGGCGCCTAACGTCAGGTTCTCTAGGACCGTCATGCGCGGGAACACCTCGCGCCCCTCCGGGCAGTGCGCCAACCCGGCATGCACGCGGGACACCGGGTCTACCCCGTCTACACGCTTGCCGAGCAGCTCTATGCCGCCCGCAGCCGTGGGAACCAGGCCGGAGACGGCACGCAGCATAGTGGTCTTACCGGCACCGTTGGCTCCCACCAGAGCCACTATCTCTCCGCGCCGCACCTCAAGGCTGACGCCCCTCAGCGCGGCTATCCGGCCGTACCGCACGGCGAGGTCTTGCACACGGAGCACCACATCTGGCTGTGGCACCGTGACCGGAGCGGTCACCTCATCACCTGCACCGAGGTACGCGGAGACTACCTCCGGCTTGTTCACGACAGTGGCCGGCACACCTTCCGCCAGCTTCACGCCATGGTCCATCACTACCAGCCGGTCACAACCGCGCGCCATGGTCTGCATGTGATGGTCGATCACCAGCACGGTCACGCCACCAGCACGAATCCTATGTATGAGCTCCATGGTCGCTGCCGACTCGGTGTCGTTCATACCGGCGAACGGCTCATCTAGTAGCAGTAGCTTGGGTACAGGAGCCAGCGCCAGGGCGATCTCGAGAACGCGCTGGTCGCCGTACGACAGGCTACCGGCGGTGTTGTGCTGGAGGTGCGTCAACCCTACCAGATCAAGAACCTCGTCTATACGGCGCTGCAACGCGCCGTGCTCGACCCTGCTTCCGAAGACGGTTCGCAGCGGCCCACCCCGTTCGACAAGGTGACTGGCGGCCCCGATGTTCTCCCTCACCGTCAAGTCGGCGAACACACGGGTGTGCTGAAAGGTACGCACCATCCCTCGTCGGGCCAGAACGTGTGGCGCTAGACCGGTCACGTTCTCGCCGAACAAGGTCACGGTTCCACTGGTCGGCTTTATGAAACCCGTCACAAGGTTGAACGTGGTGGTCTTGCCGGCGCCGTTAGGGCCGACCAGCCCCACGATCTCACCCTCGTTAACGCCGAAGCCCAGATCGGTCACGGCTGCGAAGCCGCCGAAGTGGCGCGTCAGGCCCTCTACCCGCAGGACCTCCCTACTCATCGGCCTGCCTCGTGACGGGAAGGTTAGCGGCTGAGCGTTGACGGCGCGCCTCGAGATAAGCATTTAGGCGGCCGAACCCGCCCGCTATGCCGGTCGGCAGCACCACTATGACCACTATCAGAAGCACGCCGTACACCACGTGCGCCATGGCGGGCGACAGCGCCTTCACACCGGTGGAGAGGACGGTCAGGAAGATGGGGCCGATGATAGGGCCGGCCACGGTGCCGGCTCCGCCCAGCAGGTTCATGACGAACAGATCGAAGGAGTGCACGAACGTGAAGGAATCTGGGCTGATGAAAGCCGAGTAGTGGGCGTACAGCGAACCGGCCACGCCCGCCATAGCGGCTGCGAGTGTGAACGCCATGACCTTGACCCGGTAGGTGGGTATACCCACGCTCTCCGCCAGGTTCTCATCGCCCTTGATGGCCATGAGCGCCCGCCCGAACCGCGAACGGCCGAGGCGCCACCTGAGCAGCAGGGCAAGGGCAGCGAAGCCCAGAACGAAGTAGTAGAAGCCCACCTTGTCGATGATCGTTCGGAAGGTGTGGTCGAACCCGAACAGGTCTATCTTCACGAACGGTATGCCGGTGAGGCCCATAGGCCCTCTCGTCAATCCGTCTAGGTTCGTCATCAGGATGGTAACGATTATCCCGACTATGAACGTGATGACCGAGAAGTAGTGACCCTTCAGCCGCAACGCTGGAATGCCAACCATGAGGCCGGCCACCGCAGCCGCCAGCACGGCCGCTCCCAACCCGACCACGAAGGGCTGTCCGCTCTTGACCACAAGCGCGGATGCGTAGGCCCCAACACCCATGAACGCGGCGTGCCCGAGCGAGATGAGGCCGGCGCCGCCTATGAGGAGGTCTAGGCTGGCCACGAGGATGATGTTTATGCCGATGAGCACGAGGAGGTGGCGATCGGCCAGGCCCGTGAAGATGTGCGGTGCGGCCAGTGCCAGACCGAGTGCAGCTGCGCCAAGCAGCCACGCGCCTACCTTGGCTGCGCTGCTCACAGCTTGGCCTCCGGTGTGCCCATCAGCCCCCGCGGCCGGAACAGCAGCACGATGACCATCAGCACGAAGGCTGTCAGCTCGGCGTACTGGGTGCTGACGAAACCAGCCATGAGGTTCTCGGCCAGCCCGACGATGAGCGCACCTGCGATGGCGCCTGGCACGCTGCCCATGCCTCCGAATATCACGATGGCGAACGCCTTGATAACTACGATGGCGGCGATGCTGGGATCGAAGGCGTTGACACCGGAAGCCAGCGTGCCCGCCGCACCCGCAAGCGCACCGGCCATGAGGAACGCCACGAGCTCTACCCGGAACGGGTCCAGGCCGATAACTAGTGCCCCACGCCGGTTCTGCGCTACGGCGCGCAACGATGTTCCGACCGATGTGTACTTAAGGAAGGCCCAGGTGCCTACCACCAGCAGGATGGCCGCAGAGGCGATGAGCACCTGGTAGCCCGTCCACGTGGCGCCGAGTACGTTCACCCGGGCGGTCACGAAAGGTGCCCTGACGATCCTGAAGTCTGCGCCGAAGAAGTGCAGTGCCAGGTTCTGCAATATGAGTAGCAGGCCCAATGCGGCTATGAAAGTTGTGGCGCCGCTGTAGCGCCGCAGTGGCCTGTAAACGACAAGATAGTTGCCGGCCGCGATGAAGCTGCCGATGAGCATGGCCAGCGGTAGAGCTATGAAGAACGAGAGTCCGAACTCTCTGGTGGCGAAGAACGCGGTATACGCGCCCAGCATGTAGATAGCGCCTTGCGCGAAATCGGCTATGTCCATGACGCCCATGACGAGCGTCAACCCCAGCGCCACCAGCGCGTACAGGCTGCTGGCATGAAGAGCATTGAGCGCCAGTTGCGCCGCCAGTTCCACGTGTCAGTTAGCCCTTTCCCTCATGGACGCTCGTTGAGCACGCCCGTCTCGGCGAGGTCGTTCCAAACGTCCTGGGTCGTCAGCTTGCCGCCTTTCGATCCGAACCTGTCGACGAAGCGTATGCCGGAGAAAGAGACCCCGTGCACGTTCTCGCCGTAGAGGGTTCCACGCACCCACACCACGGTCTCGGAACCTCCAGAGAAGCTCTCTACCGCCGTGAGGCGCTTAGCCACCCACTTGTAGCGGCCCTTCGCCCCGGTCACTAGGTCCTGTAACCGCAAGTACTCCGCGCCCCCCGGGAACACCATCCGGAAACCCTCGGCCAGGACTGTTTCGGCGGCCTCCAGGTCTCGCCTCTCCATGCTGCCCAGGAACGAAACTGCCAGCCGCTCTGGCTCAGCGGCGCGCGGGTTGGCTAGCAACCACTCTGCCGGAGTATGGGCGTCGTTGTCGGACCTGCTCATTCCTGCTTCCCTTCAGCTCCTGATGTTCGGAGCTACAAGGCGCGCCGCCTGGGACTTCGGTCCAGCAGGCGGCGCGGCCTGGTGTTACATGTTCAGGTTACGGGCCACTGGCTCAGCCGAGGCCCGGTCACTCGCAGAGTTGGTCTTCCGTGAGCATCACAGGGTCTACGAACGCGTAATCACGGTCTGCCACGTACAGCAGGCCAGCGTCGTTGAAGGTGGCCACACCGGCACCCAGCACGGCCTGACCACACTGGAGGAAGTGGTAATCACCGTACGAGAGCTCGAAGGTGTCGCCCGACAGCACCTGCGCCATGGCAGCCTCCGCATCCGTGGTGCCGGCACGCTGCATAGCCTGCTTGATGAGCATGACCGTGCCCCACCCGAGACCATGGTTGCGGCCGGCCTTGATGCCCATAAGGTCCTGACCGGCCTGCACCATCTCTTCTACGCCCGCGCCGACCTCGGTACGGTCGAAGGTGCGCGCAGCGGTGCCGTCGTCGTCATACCAGGGGAAGTACACGCCCAGCACGCCGTTACCCACCGCCTCGACCACAGCGGCGTCGGACACAAGGTCGGAACCGTAGATGGTCTGGGTAACGTCAAGCTCGTCCTTCTGAAGCAGTATGCCGATCATCTCCTGCGCCAGGCCGATGGCCACGATGGCGTCTGCGCCGGAGTTCTTGGCACGGGTCAACAGTGTGCGGTAGTCGGTGGCTGCGTAAGCGAAGTACTCAGGCTCTGCCACTAAGGTGCCACCCAGCGCTTCGACGGTGGCCTGGAAGTGTTTGACCATGCTGCGGCCGAAGTCCGTGTTCTGTGCCATGACGAAGAACGAGTTGTGGCCGTTCTCCAGCACCGCGTACTTGGCTAGGGGCACCATCTCGTTGCGAGCCTGGACACCTAGGCGAACGGCGAGGTTGGCACCGGCCTCCTCCCTGGCGGTGGTGGTGAGCTCGTCAGCGTAAGCGAACGGGATCTGGGGGATACCCAAGGCGGCAAGCACCGGCATCTGGGCCAGCGCAGATGAGCTGCAGAACGAGCCGCCCACGTAAGTGGCACCGGCGACGGCAAGGCGGTTGGCTGCCTCTATGGCGCCTTGCGGGGTGCACAGGTCATCTTCGAACACCAGCTTTATGGTCACTGTCTGGTCACCGACCTGGAAGCCGCCGGCCTCGTTGAGGTAGCGGGCTGCCAGCTCGGCACCCACACGGCTCTCTGTTCCTTCCTTAGCGGCGCCGCCCGTAAGAGGCAGCGAGAAACCGATCGTAACGACCTGTTGCGCAGCCCCATAAACGAGGAGGTTGAGTAGTAAAGCGGCAACCAACGAGACAACGAACGTGCGGCTCCGGCGGGAAACTAGGCCTTGGGACACTGTATGAGCCTCCTCATTCATGGTCGCGGAAAGCCCCACTGTCCGGAGCGTGCCGCGCAGTTTTGAACGTCGTGGTCACTCTAGCGCCACGTTTGACAGGCTGTCAACACAACAACATAATGTCCGTATGAATTCTATGGTTCGCACACTGCCCGTCATCCAGAAGGGGCTTGGCGTAATGTGCGAAGACCATTCGCTAGCTCGGGGACGGGGATGACCATGCTCAACAGAGAAAGCCCGGTGCCGTATTACCACCAGCTCAAGGCCATACTCATCGATCAGATCATGGCTGTCAAAGACTCGCAGCAACCGGTACTGCTGCCGACCGAGAAGGACCTCCAGGAGAAGTATCAGGTCTCGCGCTCCGTGGTTAGGCAAGCGGTTCAGGAACTGGTGCAGGAAGGTGTAGTGGTACGAGAGCAGGGTCGCGGCACCTTCGCACTGCCCCATAAGCTGCGTCACAACCCGCAACCCGAGAAGGCGCGCTCCCTGGGCCTGTCAGGCTACATGAAGGAGCGCGGCATAACACCCAGCACGCGCCTTCTTTCCCGCGAGGTCGACGTGGCCAACGCGGAGGCCGCCCTAGCGCTCGACCTCACCGACGACCGTCGGGTGCTGCGCTTCGAGCGCGTACGCCTGGCCGGCGACACGCCGATAGGCCTACAGCGTGTCAGCGTGCCCCTCCCCATAATCCTGGCACTACCCACAGTGCTGGTCGACGACGACCTGCTGTACGGTGTCTCCTCGCTCGATTACCTGCGCGACCGCCTAGGTCTCTCCATCGGCAAGAGTGTCAGAACCATCGAGGCGGTGGCCCTTGACACCAAGACTGCGCTCCTGCTCAACGCCTCAGCCAGTCAGCCGGCGCTGCAGGTCAAACGCATCACCTACGACGCGACCGGGAAGGCCGTCGAGTACTTCACTGCCGTCTACCGCGGCGACCAGTTCGAGTACTCACTGGAGTTCGATCACTCGTGAACACGTGGGCCTTCCCACCCGATGCCCCGCTTCCCGGCAGCGTACGCCTGGTAGAGGTGGGCCTGCGGGACGGCCTGCAGAGCGTGCAGCAGGTACTGCCCACCGAGCGCAAGCTCGAGCTGATCCGGGTTCTGGCTCGGGCGGGGGTGACGAACATACAGGTCACATCGTTCGTCAGCCCTTCGCGCGTTCCTCAGATGGCCGATGCGGAGCAGCTTTGCACCAGGTTGCCGGAAGTTCTGGAGCGCCACCCCGAGGTGCGCTTCAGCGGACTGGCGCTCAACCCGAGAGGGGTAGAGCGTCTGGCGCAGGCGGGCCTCAGCAGCGTCGACCTGTCGTTGTCAGCCTCCGAGCCCCACTCACGCCGCAACACAGGCATGGGCGTCAAAGAGGCCGAACAGAAGATAGCCGGCGGCGTGGCCGCAGCTAAGGAGATCGGGTTACACGTGCGCGCGGGGGTGCAGTGCGTTTTCGGTTCTGAGCCCGGTGAACGAGTGCCGGTCGGCCATGTGGTGGCGCTGGCATCGACTCTGGTTCAGGCCGGCGCTGCGGAGCTCGCGTTGGCTGATTCCGCCGGTCTGGCCGACCCTCAAAGTCTGGCCACCGTGATAACCGAGGTACAGGACGTGTTAGGAACCACCCCTCTCACCCTGCATCTGCACGACACCAGGGGGCTGGGCATGGCCAACCTAGTTACGGCGCTGCGGCTCGGCGTTACCAGCTTCGACACCGCCTTCGGCGGACTGGGTGGCTGCCCGTTCATACCCGGAGCCGCCGGCAACGTCGGCACGGAAGACGCCGTGCACTTGCTCGACCGGTTAGGGGTTCGGACCGGCATCGACATAGCCGCAGTGGCCCGCGGCAGCAGTCTAGTCGAGGAGTGGCTGGGAGTGGCCATGCCCAGCCGCATGTACCAGGCCATGTCACCACACCGCGTCGGGGCCGGCAACCCTGGCCACAAGGAGGCGCCCCTTGCCGCTGACAGCCTCTGAGAAGATCCTTTCCCGCAAGGCCGGTGAGGAACTACGCGCCGGCGACATCGTGGTGGCCGAGGTAGACGGCGCCATGGGTACGGACGCTACGGCGCCCTTCGCCATCAAGGCGTTCGAGGGCATGGGCGGCGGGGCGGTGTGGGACCGCCAGCGCTTCTCGCTCATCCTCGACCACGCCACGCCCGCACCTAACGAGCGCATCAGCGCGCTTCACTCGCTCATGCGCGAGTTCGCCCTGGAGCAGGGTCTGAAGCTGTACGAAGTAGGAGACGGCATCTGCCACCAGCTGATGGTGGAGAACGGCCACGCGGCACCGGGCGAGCTGTTCGTGGGCGCCGACTCTCACACCCCCACCATAGGCGCGCTCGGAACGTTCGCGGTCGGCGTGGGTTCCACGGATCTCGCGGCCGTAATGCGCACCGGGAGGATCTGGCTGAAGGTTCCGCGCAGCGTCCGCATCGAACTCAGCGGCCGCTTCCGGCCCGGCACCTTCCCCAAGGACGTGATCCTTCACCTGGTGGGCAAGCTGGGCATAGCAGGGGCCACCTACGAGGCTGTTGAGTTCGGTGGTCCAGCCGTACAGAGCCTCAGCCTGGCGGGGCGCATGGTGCTGGCCAACATGGTGGCCGAGATGGGCGCCAAGGCCGGCCTGGTCGACACGGCCGGCCTCGAATATCCTGCAGCCATAGCCGGTAGAAGTTTCCAGGACCATAACGCAGATGCAGGGGCCGAGTACCGCCAGTGGGTGGAGCTAGACATCAGCGATCTGGGCACGCAAGTGGCGGTCCCGAACCTGCCTGACAACGTTGTTGACGTGCGTGAGGTGGCTGGCACCAGGGTGAACATGGCCTTCATAGGCTCGTGCACCAACTCCCGGCTCGAAGACCTGCATGCGGCCGCACACGTGCTGAAAGGCAACAAGGTGGCCACCGGGGTGCGGCTCATCGTTACCACTGCGTCGAGAAGGGTGCTTAACGACGCGTTGGCCGACGGCACCATCCAGACGTTGAGCGAGGCAGGTGCCAGCTTCATAACCTCCGGGTGCGGCCCCTGTGTAGGCACACACCAAGGAGTGCCGGGTGACGGCGATAACGTTATCTCTACCACCAATCGCAACTTCCGAGGACGCATGGGTAACCCGCGTTCGAACATCTACCTGGCGTCACCGGCTGCCGTGGCCGCCGCCGCCATAACGGGCGAGATCACAGATCCGGCGCCGTTCTTCATGGGTAGCCCGCAGGCAGCAGCTTCTTCGGGGGTCCCGTCGTGAACCAAGCGACCAGCCAGTACGAGGGCACCGCTCATCTGGTGGGCGACAACGTAGACACCGACCGCATAATCCCGGGTAAGCACACCAAGACGCTCGACACCAGTGAACTGGCCAGCCATCTGCTGGAGGATTACGATCCCGAACTGGTGGGGCGCCTCAAACCAGGCGACATCCTTGCTGCAGGGGAGAACTTCGGTTGCGGCTCCAGCCGCGAGCAGGCACCCATAGCCATCAAGGCCGCCGGGGTCTCGTGCGTCATAGCCAAGTCGTTCGCGCGCATCTTCTTCAGGAACGCTATCAACGTCGGCCTGCCGGTGGTAGAGGTGCCTGACCTCGATGTGGCCAACCTCGACCAGGTACGCGTGAACGTGCGCGATGGCAAAGTCGAGGACCTGACCACCGGGATGAGCTTCAGGGGCACGCGCATGCCTCCCGTCATGTCGCAGATCCTGGCGGCCGGCGGCTTGCAGGAATACTTGAGAGCCGGCGGCGACTACACGGTGAAGAAGTGAGTCAGCCGCCTGACAAGGGGCTGCCAGGGCGGGCGTCCGCAGCGCCACTCGCGGGGTTGAGGGTGGTCGAGTTCACACAGGCGGTGCTTGGGCCCACGGCTGGGATGGTCATGGCAGACATGGGCGCCGAGGTCATCCGCGTCGAACCCACTCCTAAGGGCGACCCGACCCGCTACCTGCGCGGCTTCGGCATGGGCTACTATCCGTACTTCAACCGCAACAAGAAGAGCGTGGTCGTTAACGTGAAGGACGAGCGCGGCATGACAGTGGTTCAGAGGCTGCTGGAGAGCGCTGATGTGCTCATCGAGAACTTCGCACCCGGCACCATGCAGCGCTTGGGCTTAGGCTCCAACCTAACAGAGCGCTACCCACGCCTGATCTACCTGAGCCTGAAAGGCTTCCTGCCCGGCCCTTACGAGCAGCGCACCGCACTCGACGAGGTGGTGCAGATGATGTCGGGTTTGGCATACATGACCGGGCCCAAGGGCACCCCCCTAAGAGCCGGCGCATCTGTCATAGACATCATGACTGGGGTATGGGGCGCTATGGGAGCCATCCTCGCGCTGAGGGAGCGCGACTCCACCGGCCGCGGTCAGGTGGTCAGCTCCGCACTCTTCGAGACCGCAGCGTTCGTCATGGGACATCACCTGGCTTACTCACTGGCCTCGGGCGAGAGCGTCCCGCCCATGCCCGAGCGCGTGAGCGCTTGGGCTGTGTATCACCAGTTCAGAACAGCCGACGACCAGCTGGTGTTCATCGGGGTCACCTCAGATAAGCAGTGGGAGCGCTTTTGTCGTGCGTTCGAGTTCGACGACCTCTTCGCAGACGAGCGCCTTACCACGAACAACGACCGCATCCGGGAGCGCGACTGGCTGCTACCGCTCCTCCGGGAGCGCATAGCCAAGCTGTCGCTCGAGAGCGCTGTGCAGCGCTGCGAGCTCGCGGGGCTGCCCTTCTCGCCGGTTGCGAGACCCGAGGACCTGTTCGACGATCCTCAGCTTCTAGGGGGCGGCAGCCTTCTGCCCACCACTTTCCCGGACGGCACCACTGGCCCTTTGCCCGCATTACCGCTGAGGTTGAGCGGAGACATCTGGGGCAAGCGCCTCGACCCGCCGCGACTGGGCGAGCACACTGCTGAGGTCCTGACCAGCCTTGGGCTCTCCCCCAACCAGATACGCGAACTAACCCTAGCAGGCGTCATCGCCACTGCAGACGACGCACCTGCAGCGAGTGCTGGACACACCCTGGCGGAAGCGCCGCCCCCCGGAGGTACTAGATGAGCACGCAACCCGACTACGACCTGATCATCAAGAACGTGCGCATAGCCAGGCCGCTGGAGAACGGCACGCCCATGACCGACATCGCCGTAAAGAACGGCAAGTTCGCCGAGGTGGCACCCGGCCTTAACGCAAATAGCGCGAAAGAAGTAGTGGACGGCACAGGCATGTTCGCGTTCCCAGGTCTGGTCGACGCTCACATGCACGTGGGCATCTACTCACCCTTGCGCGACGACGCAGTTACGGAGAGCAAAGCTGCGGCCATGGGCGGAGTCACCAGTGCGCTCACCTACTTCCGCACCGGGGACTACTATCTCAACCGCGGTGGTCCTTACGCGGAGTTCTACCCCGAGGTACTACGCCAGTCCGAAGGCCGTTACTGGGTGGACTACGGCTACCACCTGGCGCCCATAAACAGAAGCCACATCGATGAGATGCCGCTGCTGCTCGACAAGCACGGAGTGTCGTCGTTCAAGATCTTCATGTTCTACGGCGGCTTCGGGCTGCACGGACGCTCCGGCAACCAGCGCAACTTCCTACACCTCGAGGAGGGCGAGAACTACGACTTCGCGCACTTCGAGTTCATCATGCGCAAGCTGTCGCAGATGATCAAGGACGACCCGAAACGGGGCGCGCAGATATCGCTGAGCCTACACTGCGAAGTGGCCGACATCCTCAACGCCTACACCGCGATGGTGGAGCGTGACGGCAAGCTCAAGGGCCTCCATGCGTACAGCGCAGCCCGGCCACCGCACTCGGAGGGTCTCGCCGTGTTCATCGCCTCCTACCTCGCCTACGAGACCGAGTTGGCCAACGTGAACCTCCTGCACCTAAGCGGGCGCAAGGCGTTGGGTGCCGCACTGATGATGGAGCAGTTGTTCCCGCACATATCCTTCAAGAAGGAGGTCACCATCGGGCACCTCCTCCTCGATGTCGACAGCCCGGCTGGCCCGAAGGCCAAGGTCAACCCTCCCATAAGACCGCGCGAAGACGTGGAGTACTTGTGGGAGCGGGTGCTGGACGGCAGCGTGGACTGGATCGTGAGCGACCACGCCTGCTGCGAGGCCGAGATGAAGGTATCTGCCGAGAACCCTGACGACATCTGGCTGGCGAAGTCCGGTTTCGGCGGCACCGAGTACCTGCTGTCTGGGCTCTTCAGCGAGGGCAGCAAGCGCGGTCTCTCTCCTAACCGGATGGCCGAGCTGACCAGCCTCAACCCAGCCAAGCGCTTCGGGCTGGGCACCAAAGGCGACATCGCCGTGGGCCTCGACGCCGACCTTGTGCTGCTAGACCCCAACGAGACGTTCGTGGTACGCGCCGCAGAGTCAGAGTCGGCGCAGGGCTACACCCCGTTCGAGGGCCAGGAGCTGACCGGGCGCGTCAAGCGCACCTTCGTGCGCGGCAACACCGTGTACCTGAACGGGCAGATAGTCGGTGAGGCCACTGGGCAGTACCTGTTCAGACCCGGTTGACAACCTAAGCAGATCGGGCAAGCTCGTGAGGGCCGTGCAGCTAGCACGGCCCTCATAAGTTCAAGCCGATGCCCAACCATGCTCTACCTAGGCGAGAACGCCACGCCATCCAGCCAGATGACGCTGTCCTCACTATCTGGATCGGTTACCAGCACGTAGCTGAACGCAGCACCGTCACCGAAGTACATGTTCAGCATGAACCCGTCTATCTCGTCGCGTCCGCGCTGGTCGGCTGGCAGGGCTAAACGCGTTCGGGAGTTCGCGTCACTAGGGTTCATACAGACCTGGAAGCAGCTCAGGGACACAGGCATGCGCTTGCCGCCCTACCAGGAGGGGTTCGATAAAGGTGAAGTGTTTGACGGACTTGGGAAGCTGGTGGCGCCTACCAAGGCGTTATAGCGGGCCAAAGGCCTGCACGCGGCAAGCGGCCAAAGATTAGTTACTCGGCAAGCTTCTTGTACAGAGCTTCGTACTTCCCAACGCTTGCTTCATACGCGGCGGCTACGTGAGATCTTGGCTTCGAGCCGCCATATTTTTCTAGAAAGTCGAGGAGCGCTTCTTCGACCAGGTCCTGTATCGGCACACCCTCCAACTTAGCTACCCCTTTAACCTTGTCCCATAAAGCAGCCTCAACCTGTGTAGTTAGTTCCGCCTTGCTATCCGCTGCCATGAACCACCTCCATAGTGCCGACGTTATCAGACCGGTGGTTGGACTTAACTGTTTCTTCAAGCGATACTTGCAGACGATGATTGAGTACATCGACCAGCTCGACGACATCAATTCCGGCCAATTACTGGGCTTTTTTGTCGACTGGCCGGACCCACCAACACCTGAGACCCACCTACGGCTGCTGGAGGGCAGCGATGCTGTCGTTCTCGCCGTCAGCTATCCCGAAGAACAAGTCGTTGGCTTCATTACCGCTGTCAGCGACGGTGTTCTCAGTGCGTACATACCCCTGTTAGAGGTACTTCCGGAGCATCAAAGCAAGGGCATAGGCTCCGAGCTTTCGAGACGCATGCTGGCCAAACTCGAACACCTGTACATGGTGGATCTTCTCTGCGATGCAGATAAGCAGCACTTCTATTCGCGTCTAGGTATGCAACCCGCAGCAGCAATGATGTTGCGCAATTACGCGCGCCAGTCCGGAGCCTAGGCGGCGATGTCAGATACCACCAAGCTCATCTGGGCGTAAATGCCACGCCATCCAGCCAGATAGCGCTGTTGTCACTGCCCGGGTCTGTAACAAGCACGTAGCTGAACGAGGCTCCATTGTCGAAGTACATGTTGAGCATCAGCCCGTTTATCTCGTAGCGACCGCGCTGGTCTGGCGGCAGGCTGGCCACGACCACACTCGTGTTGCCGAACTCGCTGCTGCCACTGGCGCCGCCGCCTCGCAAGACCACGCCGCCTTCCAGGAACACGTAGTCGGTCCACGCAGCCACCGAGGTCGTGCCGCCGAACGCTATGGAGCCCCCACCCCCGAGAGACCTATAACGACCGTTGAGTTGAAACCCACGAGGAAGCGCCGAGTACGTAGCCGTGAACGGCAGGTTCTCCCAGCCAGCCGAGCGCTGTATTTGGATCTCGTCACCTCGACGGCGCCACTTGGACCAAGCCTCTGGGTTCTGCGCTCGGCCATCGGCGATGCTATCGACCGCAGACAGTTGCTCGATCTTCAGCAGCACGTCGCCAGTAGTGAACAGCACCACCGGAATCACGTCGACCGTCATGAAGCCGCCAACGCCGAAACCGTACGTGGCGTCGAAGGCAAAGCTGTCTATCTGCTCCCTGAGCTCCAGAGCAACACCGTCAGCCTGAGGTGCACTACCTGATTGCTGGTTGCTATCGGGTTGTGTTGCTGCCTCTGGGTTCGTGTCTGGTTGAGACACCTGTGCTGAGTCCAGCGCTGCCATGACCGTTGGTGCGGTCGCGAACAAGTCTGCCTGAGGAGCACTTATGAGAGCAAACGCACCAAGGCAGCCCCGGATGCCGTAAGACTCGAACTCGTCAGCCAGTTCGTCTCTTATGTTCCACACTGGCCCTGTTTGGTTAGGATCTGTCGCCATCAGGTGCGCGCGGAACTGGGGCACCAGATTCTCGGTCTCCCAGTTCTGAATGATTGCAGCATCTTCCGCCGATAGGGAGCCAACGTCACAGCTCTCCAAGAAGTGGTCGTAGGCGGTGACCACCGTGGCGGCGTTCAGGTACTCCTCGCTGCTCACGTCTATAGCCTGAGCAAGGACCTTTCCATAGGGCAGAAACGCTGCCACAACGAGAGCCGTCATAACTATCGTCCACGAGGCCTTAGGTGATGCTTGACGCAGCACACGTAGCGCATAAGTCATGTAGTCAGTCTCCTCCCACGGGTTCTTCGAGACCGCACGGTAAAGGCGGCGAATAATGCAACCTACCCCCGCTTCAGTAGTGCCACTTGAGGAACATTAAGACGCAGGCGCCCCTCACTCAACGTAGTCCGGATGCGGCACCACAACCACCAGTAGCTCCTCACGATTGTCGGAGTCGGCAACGCCGACGAACCCGGCCATCGGCCCCATCTCCAGGTAACCGAAACCCATATCCGCAGCTCCGCGCTGGACTATCGACGACTGCCCGAAGAACTCGATGTCCCACAGCGGGCCCGTCAGCATAGGGTTGACGGCGTACGCGAACCGACCATCCACAGCCACCTTCTCGTGGCTGCTGCGCAGCCAGTCCTCCTGCTGCCAGGTGTTCCACGGTCCGGGGTTGGCCGAGGGTTGCACGAGTATCTGAGCGCCCTGTGCGGCCAGCCGGTCGACGACCTCTGGCATGAAGGCGTCGAGGCAGATAGCTATGCCAATACGGCCGAGCGGCGTGTCGAACACCCGCAGGTCGTCCAGGCTGCCGGGGCTAAGGTTGAGGGCCTCCTCGGTCTCCAGCGCTATCAGCTCCACCTTGTCCTGCTTGCCTATCACTAGTCCGTCTGGCCCGAAGAGGTAGGACGTGTTGTGCACGCGGTGCCTCTGCGGACCGCGCTGCCACTGCACCACGCCGTTCTCTATTCGGTACGGCGGAAGCACGGCCGAACCGGCTACCAGGTACACGCCGTAGTCACGCGCCGCGGCCGAGAAGGTCTCGAAGTAGGCCTCGGCTATCTGCTTGTTCTTGTTGAGGAACAGCGCCGGCACCCACGACTTCCAGCGGATGAGCCTGGTCCACAGCAGCGACATGGTGTGCGCCTTTATCGCCGTTTCGATAGCGGTGCCGATCGAGTCTATGCCAGCCAGCCGGTCCTGCATGCCTTGCACCACCAGCAACAGACCCACATCCTCCGGGAACACCACCAGCGTTGGTACAGACGGGTCGGTAGACGCAGCAACCTCGTCCATCTGCTGCCTGATCTTGGCCTCGAACGCCTCCTTGGTCCAGTAGTCGTCGAGGTCGAGGGTCATCTGCACTGCTACCAGTTGAATCTGTTGCTGGGTGACGCCTGCACTTTGCTGGGCGTTACCAAATCCAAAGACCATCAGGGCAAGCACCACAAATATGAGACCTATAACCCGTGTGGCGCTACCAGCTTCGTTAGCTTTATTCGGTAGAGCATCCATTATGGCCATTGTTACCCCGAAGCAGTTCCTCTGAGAGCAAGTAGGGGCGTGACTTCAGGCATAGTCATGTGGGCATGCTATGCTGACCATATGAGCATTCCAAGGGCCAACCCACCCTCAATTGCCCTCGCAATGTTGGGCGTACCAGCCCAAGGCCAACGCGAGGCCATTGATGCGCTGCTTGACGGTCTGCCTGTTAACGGTTGGCAGAAGGTAACTTCTGCGCTTCAGGTTTCAGACCAGCAGCTTGCCGAGGCCGTTAGCATAAGCGTGTCTACGCTAACCAGGCGCAAGCGCGAGGGCCGTTTCACGCCAGAAGAAAGTGAGCGTCTACTTAGGTTGGCGAGTTTAGCGGCAAAGGCTTCCTCGGTTTTTACAACCCCCGAGCGGATACATCTGTGGTTCACCACACCGAATCAGCAACTGGGCGGAGACACTCCCCTTAACTACGCCAAGACTTCCATAGGCGCCGATGAGGTTGACAGGGTCCTTGAACGCATACTTGACGGTGCTCCTGCATGATCACCACCTGGCGCCTGGTTACCAAAGCACGGTCTCGGGGCGCATTTGATGGAGAAGGTAGCTACTTGTATGGAAATCGGTGGAACCACCCTGGAACGCGCGTTGTCTACGTTGCTTCTACCACTAGCCTGGCCGCGCTAGAAGTGCTGGTGCACGCAGGATCTCCGGACAACATGATTCCGTACCACGTCTATCCCGTTCAGATTCCATCAACGACGGTTCACGCTTTGGACAACCTCCCAGATGACTGGAAGGCCAGTCCTGCGCCAGTCAGTACGAAAGACATCGGTACCGCTTGGGCAGCCGGAAGGTTGACGGCAGCCCTGCGAGTACCGAGCGTGGTAGTCCCTTGGGAACATAACTACCTTCTATCGGTTTCACATCCTGAGTTCTCTACAGTCACCATTGGAGAGCCCCTCGAGTTCCGATTCGACAAACGCCTCTGAAGCGACCGCGGTTAGAGCGGAAAGAACACCGGCACCAGCACCAGCACCACAATTGTCACCAGCACCTGCAACAGCACCCCGACGCGCGGCACATCGCTGAACCGGAAGCGCCCGGGGCCCAGCACCAAGGTGGTGACCGGCGACGACACCGGGTTGATGAACGTGCACGACGCCCCCAGTGCCACAGCTACCAGCAGCGGAGCCGGAGACACTCCCAACGCCAGTGCCGCCTGCAGGGCAACGGGCGCCATGAGCACCGCCGAAGTCGTGTTGGTGAGGAACTGGGTCACCAGCACCGTCAGCAGGAACACGCCCCCGAGAAGCACCACCGGACCCGCGTCGCCAAGCAATCCCGTTATTGCGCGCGCAGCCAGGTCTACCCCGCCAGTTTCGGTGAGCGCCGTAGCCAACGGCAACATGCCGGCTATGAGGATCACCGTCGGCCACTGAACGCTGCGGTACGCCGACTCCGGACTGATGCTGCGAGTGGCCACCAATGCCAGAACCGCAGCAAGAACGACCATCACCAGCGGTAGGGAGGTCAGTGTCATGGTCACCAGCATGGCCACCACGATGGCCGCAGCTATAGGCGCACGGCGGGCGTTGGGCGCGGGAACGTCGCCGTCACTGGCCTCACTCAGCATCACAGCATCGTTGCGGTCTTGCCGCATGAGGGTTATGGCCTTGGGGAAGCCGCGCACCAGCAACACGTCACCAAACTTCAGGCGCTGGTCGGCAAGTTTGCCCGTCAGCCGCTCGCTGCCTCTCTGGATGGCCAGAACCACCAGGCGGTAGCGGTCGCGGAAGCGCAGTTCGTTGAGGGTCTTATCCTGCCAGCTCGAACGGGGCGTTACCAGCAGCTCCGCGAACACCAGGTTCGAGGGCACCACTGCTCCGGCGTCGGCCTCCACGACCTCACCTTCCAGGCCGTACTTGCTGAACAGCTGGTCGAGGTTCTCCCCCGTACCTTGAACCAGCACGCGGTCGCCGGCATCTAGGACCGTGAAGGGCCCTATGCGCTTAGACACGCCCACGTCGCGCCGCGCGCGCAGGCCCTGCCTCACGGCCTCCGGGTCGGCATCTATGGCGATGACCCGCGCGCCGAAGCGGTGCGGCCAGCCCAGGGTGTCCAGGTCCTTGCCTATGAGCTCTGAGTTCTGCGGCACCACGAAGCGCCGCAACCCGTCAGACATTCCGTAGCGCTTGGCGAACTCCTTCAGGTCTCCGGCACGCTCGCCGTCCTGGTCAGGTTCCGCAGGCGCCCGGGCAGGCAGTAGCCAGCGGCCGACCGTGACCATGAACACTACGGTCAGCAACACCAGAACGATACCGACGGGTGCCAAAGCGAAGAAGCCAAGCTCGCCGAAGCCGGCGGCTTCCAGCGTTTGAGACGCCACCAGGTTAGGTGGCGTAGCGATGATGGTCAGGGTGCCGCCCATCAGCGCCGCAAAGGCCACCGGCATGAGCAACCTGCTCGGACTGATACGGTTGCGCCAGGCCAATCGCATGGCAATGGGCAGCATTATCGCCACCGTCCCAGTGGAGCTCATGAACGCGGAAAGCAGCGCAGTGGCCAACATCAGCACGGCCGTCAGCCGCATCTCCCCCGTACCTGCCACCCTGGCTATCCACGCGCCCACGTTGGCAGCTACACCGGTGTCTACGAGTGCACCCGACACCACGAACAGCGCGGCGATCATGACAACCAGAGGGTCCGCAAACCCGGCCAACGCCTGTTGTGGGGTAAGGACGCCTGTTACCGACAGCGCCACCACAACCAGCAACGCCACGATGTCGAGCCGCACGCGGTCCGACACGAACAGCGCCAGCGCGCCGCCGAGTATTACGAGAACGATGATCAGGTCAGTAGACA
>JBIQNJ010000011.1:0-57131 GCA_044462445.1 Truepera radiovictrix
TTCTGGTCCAGCTCCATGGCCAGCTCCTTGGGGCCCGTGCGCACCACGCGGCCCTCGACCATCACGTGCACCTTGTCGGGCACGATGTAGTTGAGCAGGCGCTGGTAGTGCGTGATGACGAGGGCGCCGAAGTCGGGGCCGCGTGCGGCGTTCACGCCCTGCGACACGACCTTGAGGGCGTCCACGTCGAGGCCCGAGTCGGTCTCGTCGAGGATGGCGTAGCGGGGTTCCAGAACGAGAAGCTGCAGGATCTCGGAGCGTTTCTTCTCGCCGCCCGAGAAGCCCTCGTGCAGGTTGCGCTCGATGATCGAGTCGTCCCAGTTGAGGTTCTTAACGGCGCTCTGGAGCTTCTGATAGAACTCCATGACGCCGATCTCGTCGCCCTCCTCGCGGCGGGCGTTCAGGGCCAGGCGGAGGAAGTTGGCGATGCTGACGCCCGGCACTTCGACCGGGTACTGGAAGGCCAGGTAGAGGCCTTCGCGGGCGCGCTCGTCCGGCTCCATCTCGAGGATGGACTGGCCTTCGAGCAGGATGTCGCCGTCAGTGATTTCGTACTGTGGGTCGCCGGCTATGACCTTGGCGAGGGTAGATTTACCGGAGCCGTTGGGGCCCATCAACGCGTGCACCTCGCCGCGCGGCACTATCAGGTCTACACCCTTGAGGATGGTGTCGCCATCGACGATGCGGGCGTGAAGGTTCCGTATCTCCAGCGTCTTGTCACTCATCTATACACCTCTCGCGTGCAGTCGCCTGCACCTGTTGCTGTGGTTATGTGTCGTGTCCTAACCGGCAGGCCGAACGTGCGGGCCATAAATCGGACTCGTTCCGAGTTTGATTATAACCGGGATATCACCGGCGGGTCTGCTGCGGTGATGCCTACCGGCGAACTCAGGAATCAGCCTATCAAGCCTGGCGGCTACAGGAGGCCGCCCATGAACCTAGCGGCAGCTACTTGTTCTTCTTCAACCACCCGAACAGGCCCCCGCGCTTGGGCGTGGAACTGCGGCCGCCGGAGGTCGACTTGCCGCCGTTGGTCGAGCGACTCGAGCGGCCGGTGGCGGGCGCAGCGGGCTTCTCCTCCGGTGCGGCCTCGGCACTGGTCATATGAGCCGCGTCGCGCAGCGCCTTGGCGAACTCCGCCGCCGTCACGAAGCGCTTGCCAGGGTCTCTGGCCATGGCCTTCGACACCACTCGCACCATAGAGGTGCTGATGTCTGGCCGCAGCACCCGCAGGTCGCGCGGCACTTCTGTGTGATGGGCGACCATCAGCGCGTCGTACGAGTTGCCGACGAACGGCCGCTCGCCAGCGATGGCTTCGTAGGCCAGGATGCCCAGGCTATAGATGTCCGACAGCACGCCGGCCGATCGGCCCTCGAACACTTCGGGAGCCATGTAGAAGGCCGTGCCCACACGCGCCTCGCTGTCTTCGCCCATGAACACGCCCGTGCCGAAGTCGCCCAGCTTGGCCTCGCCCTGGTCGGTGAGGAACACGTTGGCGGGCTTGACGTCGCGGTGCAGGACCTTGCCCTCGTGCGCGTGCGTCAGACCGTCGGCCACGTTGACGATCAGCTCGTAACAGCGCGCGAGGGGCAGGCGACCGCGCTCCAAAAGGTGCTGGTCGAGGGTGCCGCCACCGCAGTACTCGAGCGCCAGGAACGCGCCCTCGCCGGTGGGGAAGCCGTCGTAAGCCGACACGACGTTGCGGTGCGACAGCTTGACGGTGATGGCCGCCTCGTTCTCGAACATGCGCTTCAGCACGGGCCGCACGGCCAGCTCGGGGCGCGGGAGCTTGAGCGCGACCTTGCCGAACACGGAGTGCTCTGCCAGGTACACGTGCGATGTCTGTCCAGAGCCCAGCCTGGACACGATCTTGTAGCCAGGCGGAACGAACTTGTGCTCAGCGCTTACGTCTGCCATCAGGCTCCTCTACCACCAGCCGCCGAGTGACAACCGCTTCTTCGCGTGATAACTCACGCCTCCCGAAGCAGTTCGCCAAGGTCAGCGGCCTCGCCCGGCTGCAACACCAGGCAGCGCGCGCTCGTGCTCTCCTCGACCTTGGCCTTGAACGCGCCGGCGTCCTGCGCGATGAGCGGGAACGTGCCGAAGTGAACCGGGACCACCCACCTGGGCCTAAGCAGCCGGATAGCTCTAAGAGCGTCGTCTGGACCCATAGTGTAGTTGTCCCCGATGGGTAGGAGCGCCACATCGATACCAAGGTCACCTATCAGGCTCATGTCGGTGAAGAGCGCGGTGTCGCCAGCGTGGTACACGCACACGCCGCCCGCCTTGATGACCATGCCGGTGGGCATGCCGCCATAGGTGCCGTCGGGGAAGGAGCTGGAGTGCCACGCCGGCGTGAGCTTCAGGCTGCCGAACTCGAACTCGTGAGCGCCGCCGACGTTCATGGCGTGCGCCTTGAGCCCGAGGCCGGCGGCGTAAGTGGCTATCTCGGCCGTGCCGATGACGGCTGCACCCGTACGGCCGGCCAGCGCGGGAGCATCGCCCCAGTGATCGCCGTGAGCGTGGGTGACCAGCACGTAGTCCGGGTTCAGCTCGTCGAGACCGACGGGCGTGCTCGGGTTGCCGCTGATGAACGGGTCGATCACGAGGTCGAACGACTTGCCTGGCACGCCGGCGGTCAGCTGCACCCCGGCATGCCCCAGGAATCTAAGTCTCATGGTCCCTCCACGAGCTGCCCTGCCACCTGCCGGCCTGCCGCCGGCTCATGGTGATCAGCGCAGCTGAACCAAAGCGAAGTAGTACAGGAGCACTCCGAGAGCGGGCAGGAACGAGATAGCGGCCGCTTCCTTCACGCGCCCGATAGCGAACGCGCCGAGCGCCAGCACGATGCAGCCGAGCGCCACGAACGGGTACGACCAGAAGAGCGTGTTCCAGATGCCCTCGAGTCTGAGGTCGCTTATGTTGCCCCCCTCGGCCGTGCGCAGGATGTTCACGCCCATGGACCAGAAGAGCCCGATGCCGAAGGTGGCCAGGACACCGAAGATCACGCCGAACAGGCCCAGCAGTCTCTCGTTGTCTACTTTCGCTTCGTTGGCCGCCAAGCTGTGGGTTGCCGTACTCACTTATGACCCTCCTACCGGCCCAGTTTAGCGCAGTAAGCATGTGTTCGCCCCGCATACGGGGGTTCCGGCACCCTCTGGTATACTGCTCCGCTAACGCGCTGGGAACGGCGCCCTAAGCGAACTGCTAAGGCATGCTTTTTAAGCGTGTAGGGAGGCACCTTGCAGGACCTCATCATCCGCGGGGCACGCGCGCACAACCTCAAGAACGTCGACCTTGAGCTACCCCGTAACAAGTTCATCGTCTTCACAGGCGTGTCCGGTTCAGGTAAGTCCACGCTCGCGTTCGACACCATCTACGCAGAGGGCCAGAGGCGCTACGTAGAGAGCCTGTCGGCCTACGCCCGCCAGTTCCTGGGCATCATGGACAAGCCCGACGTCGATTCCATAGAGGGCCTCAGCCCCGCCATCAGCATCGACCAGAAGACCACCAGCCATAACCCGCGCTCCACCGTGGGCACGGTCACCGAGATCCACGACTACCTGCGCCTCCTGTTCGCGCGCGTGGGCGTGCCGCACTGCCCCGTATGCGGGCGCGTGATCGAGCGTCAGTCCAGCTCGGAGATAGTCGACCAGCTGCTCACCCGTTTCACCGACAAGCGCGCCCTGCTGCTCGCGCCGGTGGTGCGTGGCCGCAAGGGCGAGTACCGCAAGCTCTTCCTCGAGATAAAGAAGGAAGGCTTCACGCGCGTGCGCGTCGACGGCCTCGTGCAGACCCTCGACCAGGCGCTAGAGTCGGACCTGGAGCGCTTCGAGAAGCACGACATAGACATCGTCATCGACCGCGTGGTGCTGGCCGAGACCGACCGCTCGCGCATCGCCGAGTCGGTGGAGCTGGCGCTCACCAAGGGCGAGGGGCTCATGCGCGCCTTCCTGCCCGACGACGAGGTCGACGAACTGTTCTCGGAGAACTTCGCCTGCCCCGAGCACGGCACGTTCTTGGAGGAGATGGAGCCCCGCACCTTCTCGTTCAACGCCCCCTACGGCGCCTGCAGCAACTGCGCCGGCCTGGGCTACCTGCAGCAGTTCGACCCCGACCTGATAGTGCCCGACCCCGACCTCTCCATCGCCCAGGGCGCCATCGCGCCATGGACGGGGGGCCGCGGCGACGCCGGCAAGGTCTTCTACTGGGACCGTCTCAAGGCCCTGGCAGACTACGCGGGCTTCGACCTCGCCACCCCGTGGCGGCAGCTGCCCGATGAAGCTCGTCAGCTCGTGCTGCGCGGCTCCGAGAAGCCCATCGAGGTGGTGTACGCGCGCGGCGGCCGCGAGACCATGCGCTTCAGGGCCGAGTTCGACGGCGTGATACCCAACCTGGAGAGGCGCCTGAAGGAGGCCGCCAGCGAGAGCGTGCGCGAGCGCCTGGAAGAGTACATGTCGCTCGTGGCGTGCCCCGACTGCGGTGGCACCCGCTACAAGCCCGAGGTGCTGGCGGTGACGGTGGACGGCCGCAACATCGCCGAGGTGAGCCGCATGACCGTGCTAGAGGGCCGCAAGCTGTTCGCCGAGCTCAAGCTCGAGGGCGCCAGCGACCAGGTGGCCAAGCCCATCTTGCGCGAGGTGAACGCCCGTCTGGGCTTCCTCGAGGACGTGGGGCTCGACTACCTGAGCCTCGACCGCAGCGCCAACACGCTCTCGGGCGGCGAGGCGCAGCGCATCCGCCTGGCCACTCAGGTCGGCAGCGGTCTCACCGGGGTGCTGTACGTGCTGGACGAGCCCTCCATCGGCCTGCACCCGCGCGACAACGCGCGCCTGCTCAAGACCCTCCTCCACCTGCGCGACCTGGGCAACACCCTCATCGTCGTCGAGCACGACGAGGAGACCATGCGGGCGGCCGACTACATCGTCGACCTAGGCCCCGGCGCCGGCGTGCACGGCGGCAAGGTGGTGGCCGCGGCAGAGCCGGCCGCGTTCGAGAAGAGCAAGGAGTCGCTCACCGCGGCCTACCTGCGGGGCGACAAGAAGATAAGCGTCCCCGCCAAGCGCCGCGACGGCAACGGTAAGAAGCTCGTCGTGGTGGGCGCGCGCGAGCACAACCTGAAGGAGATAGACGTCACGTTCCCGCTGGGCACCCTCACGTGCGTCACGGGCGCCTCGGGCTCGGGCAAGTCGACGCTGGTCAAGGGCATCCTGCACGCGGCGCTCGCCAAGAAGCTGTACCGCGCCAAGGCCCAGCCCGGCGCGCACACGCGCATCAAGGGCACGGAGCATATAGACAAGGTCATAGAGATCGACCAGAGCCCCATCGGCCGCACCCCGCGCTCCAACCCGGCCACCTACACGGGCATCTTCACCGACATCCGCGACCTCTACACGCGCGCGCCCGAAGCGCGCAAGCGCGGCTACAAGCCGGGCCGCTTCTCCTTCAACGTCAAGGGCGGCCGCTGCGAGGCGTGCAAGGGCGACGGCACGGTGAAGGTCGAGATGTACTTCCTCCCCGATATATACGTGCCGTGCGAGGTGTGCAAGGGCGCCCGCTACAACCGCGAGACCCTCGAGGTGAAGATCCGCGGCAAGTCCATAGCAGACGTGCTGGAGATGACCGTCGACGAGGGCCTCAAGTTCTTCGAGAACATCCCGGCCATCGCGCGCAAGCTGCAGCTCATGCAGGATGTGGGCCTGGGCTACATCAAGATCGGCCAACCCTCCCCCACGCTCTCCGGCGGCGAGGCGCAGCGCGTGAAGCTGGCCAGTGAGCTGGGGCGCCGCAGCACGGGCCAGACCCTCTACATCCTGGACGAGCCCACCACGGGCCTGCACTTCGACGACACCCGCAAGCTGCTCGACGTGCTGCACCGCCTGGTGGAGCAGGGCAACACGCTGGTGGTCATAGAGCACAACCTGGACGTCATCAAGACCGCCGACTGGATCATCGACCTGGGCCCCGACGGCGGTGCCCGGGGCGGCACGCTGGTGGCCGCCGGCACGCCCGAGCAGGTGGCGCTGCACCCCACCAGCGCCACCGGCGCGTTCCTGCACGCCGTTCCGGAGCTCAAAGCGCGGCTGCCGAAGGTAGCCGAGGTGGCCTGAGCCCCTATGCAGCGTAGAAGCGCGACGAAGTACGATGCGCCTATAGGGAGGCACCCGCTTTGATCCGCACGGTGGCCATGCCGCAACGTCTGTTCATCGGCCTGTTCTTCTTCCTGGCCGCAGTGGTGTGCGCCGTGGCGCCCATGCCCATCCTCTACCGCAGCCTTGGCATAGCGCTGTCGGCCTACCTCGGCTTCGCCATGGCGGGCATGCCGGCGGCCTACCTCACCGCGCTGCTGGCACCGCCTATGGGCCTCATCGGCGGCGACCCCGACTGGCTCGTCATGCTGCCCGTGGTGCTCTCCGGCAACCTGCTGGCCATGATCGGCCTGGAGTACGGCTGGCGGCTGCTGGCCGTGCCCCTCTCCCCCATCCTGCTCGTGGTGCCCGCGCTGGCCACGTGGCAGCTGCCGCAGCGCATGGCGTTGTTCGAGGTGTCGCTGCCCTGGGACGGGCAGCAGGCCACGTGGGTCGCCATGCACCTGCTGGTGGCTGCCGCCGGCGTGCTGGTATCGCTGTACCTGGACAGGCGCCGCGGGCGCACACAGACCGAGTAGGAAAGCCGAGCCGCGTTTGAGCCTTCTGGAGCGCATCTTCCACCCCAACTGGTTCATGCCTACGGCGATATTCGCGGTGCGCACGTTCGCCCGCCTGTTCTACGGGCTGAAGGTGTACGGCCTGGAGAACATCCCACCCACCGGCGGCGCCGTGGTGGCGTGCAACCACGTCAGCACCTGGGATCCGCCCATCGTGGGCGTAGCCATCAACCGCAAGCTCGAGTTCATGGCCAAGAAGGAGCTGTTCGAGAAGCCGCTCCTGCGCGCCATGATGCGCGGCCTGCGCGCGTTCCCCGTGGACCGCGAGGGGCAGGACATCGGCGCCATCAAGGAGGCGCTCAGGCGTCTGGCGGCGGGCCGCATGATCGGCGTCTTCGTGCAGGGCACGCGCAACTCCGGTGACGCCGCCGCGCTCGACGGCGCCAGCTTCCTCGCGCAGCGCGCGGGGGTGCCGCTCATCCCCGGCGCCATCTGGCGCGAGGGGCGCTCGTTTCATGTGTCGTTCGGCGCACCCATAACACCCACGGGTCGCTCGCGCGAAGACGCCAAGGCGCTCACCCAGGACGTCATGGCGCGCATCGGCGCGCTGATCCCGGCAGCCGCGAAGAACGTTTAACGCCCTTCCGAGCGGCTTTTTTCGCTTAGAAGTGCTGTACGGCTCTGCTACAGTGACCGCCGAATCCGGATACGGATGTTCTTAGGAGGGCAAGATGGCGAAGGCCGCTTCGAAGACGGTGTCCAAGGCTGACCTCGTGAACGTGGTCGCGAACGGTACCGACATGCGCAAGAAGGACGTCAAGGAAGTTCTGGACGCGGTGCTTGACGCGATCAGCAAGAACCTCGGCAAGGGTAACAAGGTGCAGCTCACCGGCTTCGGCACGTTCGAGGTGCGCTCGCGCAAGGCGCGCACCGGCGTGAAGCCCGGCACCACCGACAAGATCAAGATCCCGGCCAGCAAGTACCCGGCCTTCAAGCCCGGCAAGGGCCTCAAGGACGGCACCCGCAAGTAGAGTTCCCGCTGCGTCATATGCCGCGGCGTTTAAGCACGCTGCACGGCTACACTGAGCAGCATCATGGGCCTCCTAGATCAGATCGGTCCCGTCATGGTCGGACCGTCCAGTTCACACACTGCCGGCGCCTGCCGCCTGGCGCTCCTAGCGCGGCACGCGCTGGGCGGCACCACGCCGCGCAGCGCGCGGCTCGTGCTGCACGGCTCCTTCGCCAAGACGGCCAAGGGCCACGGCACAGACCTCGCACTGGCAGGTGGTCTGCTGGGCTTCATGCCTGACGACCCGCGCATCCGCGAGGCGTTCACGCACGCGGAGGCGGCCGGCCTCCAGCTCGAGTACGTCACGGCCGACCTCGGCGACATCCACCCCAACTCGGCCAGGCTCGAGCTCACGGGCCATAACGAGGAGAGCGTGTCCGTCCTCGGTTCCAGCCTGGGTGCGGGTTTCGTCCGCGTGACGCAGGTGAACGGCTTCGATGTCCACGTGAGCGGCTCCTACCACACGCTCCTCGCGCTGCATACGGACCGCCCCGGCGTCATCGCCCGCGTGGCCGGCGTGGTGGCCGATGATGACGGCAACATCGCCACGGCCTTCTCCGCCCGCCAGAAGCGCGGCGGACACGCCATGATGTCTGTCGAGATAGACAAGCCGCTGGCACCGTACGCCATCCGGTACCTGCAGAACCTGCCGTACATCCATTGGCTCAGGATGCTTCCCGAGGTCATGCACGGCTCCGAGGAGCGCGTCACAGAGACCGAGACGCCGCCCGTGAACACCGGCTGGGCAGAAGGCAGCGAGGCGCTGGAGTGACCCTAGACGAACTTTCCAAAGCACCAGGCAGGGCGTCGGAGGCCGTCCTCGACCACGAGGTCGGTGACGACGCCGCTGAGCGCGCCAAGCTCCTCGCCACAATGCGCACGCGCATCGACGAGATGCGTGACTCCATCCGCCGCGGCCTGGCCAGCAAGGAGCCCAGCCGCACGGGCATGGTGGGCTGGAACGCGAGGACACTGCATGAAGCCCGCGATCCGCTGAACTCCCCGCTGCTCAAGCGCGTGCAGGAGTACGCCATGGCGGTGAACGAGGAGAACGCCCGCATGGGGCGCATCGTGGCCGCCCCCACGGCGGGTAGCGCCGGCACGGTGCCGGGCGCCCTGCTCGGGGTGGCAGATCACTTGGGCATACCCGACGACGACCTGGTGATGCCTCTCGTGCTCGCCGCGGGCGTAGCCCAGGTCATCAGCAAGAGCATGTTCATAGCGGGCGCCACGGGCGGCTGTCAGGCAGAGATAGGCTCTAGTGCGGCCATGGCTGCTGCGGCCATAACCGAGTTGCTGGGTGGCGGCGCCCGCGCCAGCGTGCATGCAGCCGCGCAGGCGCTCATGAACACCATCGGGCTGGTGTGCGATCCGGTGGGAGGCTACGTCGAAGTGCCGTGCGTATCTCGCAACGCCTTCTACGCGGTTCACGCCGTTTCGGCCGCACAGCTGGCCCTGGCAGGGGTGGAGTCGTTCATCCCGCCGGACGAGGTCATCTACGCCATGGCCTCCGTCGGCCGCATGCTGCCGCCCGAGCTGCGCGAGACGGGCGAGGGGGGCGTGGCCGACACGCCCACGGGTCGGCGCGTGGCCCTGAAGATGGCCGCCGGCTGACGAACGCCCTGCAGGCCGCTATCTACCCGTAGGCCAACGCCAACCTACCGCCGGCACAGCGAGCCTTCCTGGCTCTGTTACCCGTAGGAGCCGCGGCGCCGTCAGAGCTTGTACAATATTTCACGAGGGACAAACGTCCCGCCCATGAAAGGGGACCGCGGTCATGACCAACCGCCCTCGTGTACTGATAATCGGCGCAGGCTTCGGCGGCCTCTACGCGGCCAAGGCCCTCAGACGGGCACCCGTGGAAGTGCTGATGGTAGACCAGAACAACTACCACACCTTCCAGCCGCTCCTGTACCAGGTGGCGACCGCGGGGCTGGCCGCCGGCGACGTCGCGCATCAGGCACGCGGCATCTTCCATGGCCAGAAGAACTTCTCGTTCCGCAACGCCTTCGTGACCGACATCGACAAGGAGGCCAGGCAGGTGATCCTGGCCGACGGCGAGCCGCTCGCCTACGACTACCTTATAGCCGCGCCCGGCGCCGTCTACAACGACTTCGGAACGCCGGGCGTTCGGGAGCACGCCTTCGTCCTCAAGAGCCTGGAACGCTCCATAGCTCTGCGCAGTCACATCCTCACGCAGTTCGAGCGCGCAGCGGCCGACCCCGGCCTCGTGGAGAAGGGCGCCCTCACGTTCGTGATCGTCGGAGCCGGCCCAACAGGCGTGGAGATGAGCGGCGCACTCGTCGAGCTGTTCGAACGCGTACTGCCGGCCGACTACCCCGAGCTGGACCTGCGCCTGGCCCGCGTCGTGCTCATAGAAGCCGCCGACAAGGTGCTCGGCACGTTCGGAGACAAGTCGCAGCGCTACGCGGAGCGGGTACTGCGCCGCCGCGGCGTGGACGTGCGTCTGGCCAGCACCGTAGCAGAGGTCCGGAGCGACGCCGTGGTCCTGCGCTCGGGCGAGGTCATTCCCACCGGCACCGTCATCTGGGCGGCGGGCGTGCGCTCAAGCCCGCTGGCCGAGAAGCTCTCGTCCGACCTCACCCGGGGCTGGCGCGTGCAGGTGGAGCCCGACCTGAGCCTGCCGGAGCATCCGGAGGTGTTCGCTATCGGAGACGTGTCTGGCGCCGGTCCGGATGTCGAGGGGGGCAAGCTGTGGCCGCAGGTGGCGCAGGTCGCCATGCAGGGCGGCAAGCACGCCGCCGAGACGATCGTCAGGCGGCTGCAAGGGCGCCCCGGCCGGCCGTTCGCCTACGTCGACCTGGGCAGTATGGCCATAGTCGGGCGCAACGCGGGCATCGCCGAGCTCTCGTGCAGGTTCTACGGCCTGCAGATGCGCGGCTTCATGGGCTGGCTCGGGTGGCTCTTCCTCCACCTGATCTACCTGCCCGGCTTCCGCAACAGGCTCTCGGCCGTGTTCAGCTGGGCTTACAACTACCTGACGTTCGACCGGCATGCCCGCCTCATACTCCAGCGCTCACCGGCGGGCGACTGGCCCCCCAGCTAGACGACCAGCCTGTCTATCGTCTGACGCTCGAGCAGGTCCTTGCGGAGGGTGACGCCCAGGCCCGGGCCCTCGGCGGGTACGGCCTGAACGCCGTCCACGGCGTCTAGGCGCTGTTCGATGATGTCCTCGTCACCCCAATAGCGCGAAGCGCTGGCAGTGTCGCCAGGCAGCGTGTAGTTCTCCAGTGTGCTCATGTGTAGGTTGTGGGCGCGCCCGACCCCAAGCTCCAGCATGCCGCCACACCAGACGGGCGCGCCGAAGGCGGCGGCCACATCGTGCACGCGCCTGGCGGCCAGGTGCCCCCTGACCCTGCCCAGCTTCACGTTGATCACGCGGCCTGCATCTAGCTCGAGCGCCTTGCGGGCGTCGGCGGCCGAGTGCACCGACTCGTCCAGGCAGATGGGAGTGCTGAGCATGGCCTGCAGGCGGGCGTGGTCGACGATGTCGTTGTAGGCGAGCGGCTGCTCTATGTAGTCGAGGCCTAGCTCGTCTAGCGCCCTGAAGAGCCGGGCGTCGGTCAGCCGGTAGGCCGAGTTGGCGTCGACCGTGAGCGACATGTGCGGCAGAGCCTGGCGCACGGCCCGCAGCGGCTCCACGTCCCAGCCCGGCCTGATCTTGAACTTCAGGCGCCTGTAACCCTCGGCGGCGTGGCGCGTGGCCACCTCGACGGTCTTCTCCACGGTCGGCTGGATGCCGATGGACGCGCCCACAGGGATATCGGTGCGGACGCCGCCCAACAGCTGCCATAGGGGCAGGTCGACGGCCTTGGCCAGCAGGTCCCAGAAGGCGGTCTCGAGGGCTGCCACCGCCATGTCGTGACCCCTGACGGGCTCGAGGCTGGCCACTAGCTGGGCGGGCGTGCTGAACTCCTTGCCGACCACGCGCGGGAGGATGTACTCCTCGAGGGCCGTCCAGGCCACGCGGGAGGTCTCGTAGCTGTAGCCGGGCACGCGGTTGGCGGTCACCTCGCCGTAACCCTCCAGCCCTCCCGAGTGGATAACGAGAAGCAGCTTCTGCAGGTCGTCCTCGACCCCGAAGCTGGTCTCGAAGCGGAACTTGAGGTTGGCGCGCACCATGCGCAGCTCGACGCGTTCGATTCTCACTCGTGCCTCCTGGCGCCAAGCATACTGTGGCGCCCAGGAGTTCAGAACTCGTCGGGGAAGTCCAGACGCTCACGGCGCGGCGGCAGTTTGGGCTCCTCCACCGGGTCGCGGTGAGGCGCATCTCCGAGGTCGTGGCCCTCCACGGGGCGTGTGCTGGGACCGAACGGGTCTACCGCTGCGCGCCGGGCACCGTTCGGCCGCCCACTCGGCACAAGGGGCTCGCCCGCCGGGTTATCCGCGGCGAACGCCGCTACGCGCCTTTCGGCGGCTGCCGAGCGGCGGCGCTTGAACTGCGAGGTGAGCTGCTCGGCCCGCCGCCAGGTGGAGTCCACAAGCTCCTTCTGGCGTTCCCGCCGCTTGGCAGAGCGGTACGAGCGCTTCTCCAGCCGCCTGCGCTCCTGCGAGGCCAGCCTGGCCACCGGAGCGACGCGCGCCGACAGCGAGCGGATGCGGTAACGCTTGTCCCACGGTTCCCACTCCAGGGGGGCGCTCAGCCTGTAGGTGCGCTTGGCGCCGCGGTTGCTGTAGAGGAACAGCTCGACCACGCCGACGTCACCCGGGAGGTCGAACAGCTCGGCCACCACGTCGACGGCGCCGTTGGGCGGTACCACGGAGCCGGCCTCGGCCACCACCGGCTGGCGTAGCCCGCGGGTCCGTACGGCCAGCTCCAGCAGCTGCACGGGCCAGGGGTTCAGGTTGCTGAGGGTCAGCGAGAGCCGATGGCTGGCGCGCGGCGGGGCAGCCGGGCCGTACGCCACACCCTCGTCCCAGGCTTCGTCTATGGTGGCTATCTCGCCGTGCGAGATCATCATCTCCGGCAGAGCCTTCGAGGCACGCCTTCTGACCCTGCGCACCAGCACCGCGGCCGCCACCACGAGAACGGCCAGGGCCGCTATCAGCCATACGCTCTGCGGCCAGCCGCGCGGGTCTAGGTGCCCTGCCGCTGCCGTCTCTGCGAACCAATCTGCCAGCCGAAGCGCGGTGCTGCGCAACGCGTCCCATGCCAGCTCGAGGAACCTCACCATCGACTCCATTCTGCAGGCTTCGGGGCCGGTAACGGCGCCGCTCCGCGACAAGCTATCCGCACACGAGCCCCCTGCCCCTGGTTCGTGACTATAAAGGCGCCGATGGTGAGAACCTTGACCTGGCCGGGGGTAACATCTGAAGGTGTCTTCATCTGCCGACCACAACGGCCCGACGCTGCTGCTGACCGGGGACGGTTCGCTCACACTTAGGGCTGCCGACAGCGGCGAGGGGTACAAGTCTCAGGCCGGCGCCCTCACCGAAGCCCGCCACGTGTACTTGGAGGGCAGCGGCGTCGCAGAGAGGCTGCGGGACGGGAGGGCCACAAGCGTACTTGAGGTCGGTTTCGGCGCCGGGCTCGTGTTCCTGGTCACTGCGGAGCTGGCCGCGACAACCGGCACGCGCTTGAACTACACGGCCATAGAGAAGGCGCCCCCGTCAGCCGACGTCCTGGCACGGCTGCGCTACGACGAGTTGCTGACCCCGTCGCCGCTGCCGGCTCGACTGATCGAGTGGCGCCGTTCGCTGGGAACGCAAGTTCAGGGCGGCGCGCACGTACATCGGTTCGGCTTGACCAACCTGCGACTGCTGGTGGGAGACGCCCAAGACCTGCGTCCGGCCGGACCGTTCGACGCCGTGTACCACGATGCCTTCAGCCCAGCCACCAACCCGGAGCTCTGGTCGCCGGGGTTCCTGTCGTCCCTGGCGGCGCTGCTGGCGCCCGCCGGCCGACTCGTGAGCTTCAGCGTGGCCGGTCCGGTGCGCCGGGCGCTCGCCGCTGCCGGCCTGGTCGTAAGGAAGGCGCCCGGGCCCGTCGGGGGCAAGCGCGAGGTGCTCGTGGCGGAGAGGCCCGCGTGAGGCAGGCCCGGGCAGCAGCAGCCGGGTTGGCCGCCAGCGTGGCGCGAGCCGGCGCCCTGCCGCCGACCACCGATGTGGTCGTGGCCGGCGCGGGCGTGGCGGGCAGCGCGCTCGCCTTCGAACTGAGCAGGCGCGGCGTGGCCACCGTCCTGCTGGACCGCAGCCCTGCGGGGCCTGCGGGCGCCTCCACCGTTCCGGCGGCGCTCATCAACCCGCACCGAGGTCGCACGGCGCGCGCCGCTCCCGCCGACCTGCTCGGCGCCCAGGCGTTCTGGCGCATGACGCGGGACCTGGAAGACCTGGTAGGCGTGAGCGGCGCCTACCGGACCGGTGTGCTGCGGGTGGCGGACAACGCCCGCCAGGCACGGAACTGGCAGAAGGTCATCGGCACCCAGTGGCTCGAACCGGCGGAGGTCCCCGCCCCCTACCACGCCCCGTTCGGGGCTCTGTTGGTGGCTGGCGGCGGCTGGATCGATGCGCGGACGCTGCTCGCAGCGCTGGCCACCGGAGCGACCCAAGGCCCGGTGGACGTGCGCTGGGGTTTAGAGCTGGTGGGCGTGGCAGACGACGGCGGCCCGTGTGCGGTGGTACGCACCGCTCCGGGCGCAGAGACGTCGAAGATCAGGTGCGGCACGGTGGTTATCGCTACCGGGGCCGACCGGCCCGAGGGCTTGGAGCTGCCCCGGCTGGAGCTCGTGTGGGGGGAGGCGCGGGTGCTCGACCTGGGCTTCACGCCTCCGCTGCCACTGGCGGGCGCCGTCGTGGCCGCGTTCCGCGACGGGCTGGCGTTCGTCAGCGGAGGCCATAGGCACGTAGGCTGGCTGGGCAGGTCTCGGGACGCTCGGGACGAGGCGGGTGTCACTGAGAGCGCGGGCGAGCCCACCGAAGACGGTGACGGGCCCCAGCTGAGAAGCGCCCTCGCCTGGCACCTGCCGGCAGCCGCCGCCGCCCCCGAGCTGTCGCGCTGGCAGGGCGTGCGCGCCAAGCGCGCGTCCGGTGAGCCCGTGGTGCGCAGGCTTCGCCCCGGCCTCCATCTGATGGCGGCGTTCGGGGGACGCGGCTTCCTGCGCGCGGCCCTCGCAGCAGAACGCCTCGCAGACGAACTCGCCACCCGGCTTAAGTGAGGCGGGCGACAGGCCGAACGCTAACGAAGCTGCCGGCACCGGCCGCAGCCCGCTGCCCCATGCGCCGTGAAGGGGTCAGTGAACGGCGACAGCGAA
This sequence comes from Truepera radiovictrix, assembly GCA_044462445.1. Lineage (GTDB taxonomy): Bacteria > Deinococcota > Deinococci > Deinococcales > Trueperaceae > JAAYYF01. Next base: position 14,987 of record JBIQNJ010000011.1, read on the forward strand.
CAGGTCGTCGGCCAGCTTGAAGAGCATCTCTTTCGTGAACTTGCGGCTGCCCTCGGCGAGTCCCTGACCGTCCTTCGCCAGCGTCAGGGTGCGGTACACGTGCGACTCGAACGGGTGCAGCACCACCTCCTTGAACACCGAGGCGCGCTGGCTGGCGCTCACCAACAGGATCGGCTGGTCCTTGGGGTTCGAGAGGCTGGCCGACATGATCGTGGTGGGCAGGTCGTACGGGCGGGCCATACGGTAGATGTAGTCGGTGAAGTCGGCCTGCTTGACGAACCTCACGTCATCTTTTGTACCGGCGTACTCACGCATCCACTCGAGCAGCTCGGCCCAGGCTCGGTAGAAGGCTTGTGACTTCTCGTCCATGCCCGGATTGTACTTCGGAATCGGGGTCTGACTGAGGGACTTCAGACCTTGTAACGAAGCTTCAGCAGCTCATCCAGCTCGGCCAGAGAGCAGGCCACGGGCACTCCCTCGGGCAGGCTGTCCGGCTTCACCTCGCCCGCATGGTCTAGCAGCACGGCGTTCATGTCGTAAGCCAGGGCTCCCCCTATGTCGGCTCCCGGGTTGTCGCCCACCATCACCAACTCCTCAGGCAGGCACTGTAACCCCGTGCAGGCCAGCGAGAAGATGCGCGGCGCAGGCTTGCGGGCCGCCACGTCGCGGTCGCCTGATACCAGCACCACCCGGAAGAACTCCGCGAAGCCGAGCGCTGCCAGCGCCGCCTTCTGCATGTCCTCAGGCCCGTTGCTGAGCAGCGCCAGCCTCACCCCGGCGGCGTCGAGCCTGACAAGCAGCTCCCGCGCACCATGGTACGGACGCACGTCCTCCGCATAGGCCTGGGCCGCGGCGGCCGCCACCACGGCAAGGTCGGCCGGCGGACGCTGGTCGAGCTGCTCCAGCACATGCCCCAACGCCCCCGCCAGGTTCAGCGCGCCGTCGCGGGCTAGCGCCACACCCAGCAGCCGGGAGAACTCGTTCATGTCGCACATCTGCAGGCCGAGCTCGCTGCGCAGCAGTGCCCCGAACGCCTCGAAATCGCCGTCGTAGTGCGCGAGAGTGCCGTCCAGGTCGAAGCAAACGCCCTTGATCACGGCCTCAGCGTACCGCACCCGCACCACTGGCGCCCGTCTGACCACACGGTATGCTTGGCAGGCGTGTCACCTGAAGAGCTCCTCGCACCACTGAACCAGGAACAACGAGCCGCAGTAGAGCACTTCGAGGGTCCCGCCCTCGTGCTGGCGGGGGCCGGGTCCGGCAAGACGCGCACGGTCGTACACCGCATCGCCTACCTGCTGGCGCAGCACGACGTGCTGCCGCAGCAGGTGCTGGCCGTCACCTTCACCAACAAGGCGGCGGGGGAGCTGAAGGAGCGGGTGGAGAGCCTGATCGGGCCACCGGGTCGTGACCTGTGGGTCAGCACCTTCCACTCGGCCTGCCTCCGTGTGCTGCGCATGTACGGCGAGCGCATAGGCCTCAAGCCCGGCTTCGCCATCTACGACGACGGCGACCAGATAGACCTGCTGAAGTCGCTCATCCCGTCCGTTAACGGTCAGCCGGAGATGAACCCGCGCGCCGTTCGTGGCGTCATCGACCGGGCCAAGTCGAACCTGTGGACGCCCGAACGCCTGGCCTCCGAAGGCGAGCGCGTGTGGGGCCGCATCGTGGCAGGCATGCCGCTGGAGCATGTGGTGGACCTCTACCACCGCTACCAGCAGCGCCTGCACCAGGCCAACGCCGTCGACTTCAACGACATCCTCGGCCGCACGGTCGACCTGTTCGACGAGCACCGCGACGTGCTCGAGCGCGTGCAGCAGCGCGCCGTGTTCATCCACGTGGACGAGTACCAGGACACGAACGCCGCCCAGTATCGCCTCACCCACCTGCTGGCCGACACCTACCGGAACCTGATGGTGGTAGGCGACCCGGACCAGAGCATCTACGCCTTCCGCGGCGCCGACCTGCGCAACATCCTCGACTTCCAGCGCGACTACGAGGACGCCAGTGTTTACCGCCTGGAACTCAACTACCGCTCGGTGGGCAGCGTGCTGGGCGTGGCCAACGCCATCATCAGCCACAACCAGGGGCGCATCGAGAAGAAGCTCAGGCCTGTGAAGGGCGAGGGTGAGAAGGTGCGGCTGTACCGCGCCGCCGATCATCGCGCCGAGGCCGACTTCGTGGCGCGCACCATCGAGCGCCTACGCGCCGACCGACCGCGACCGTTCCAGGACTTCGCCGTGCTGTACCGCACCAACTCGCAGTCGCGCGTGCTGGAGGAGTCCTTGCGGCGCGCCGGCATCCCCGGCCGCATCGTAGGCGGCGTGGGCTTCTACGACCGCCGCGAGGTGAAGGACGTGCTTAGTTACGCGCGCGCCGCGCTGAACCCTGCCGACGACGTCTCGTGGCGCCGCGTCCTCAACCGCCCCAAGCGCGGCGTGGGCGCCACCAGCGAGCAGAACCTGGCGGCATGGGCGGCCCGCAAGGGCGTGCCGTTCTCGGCAGCCTGCCAGAACGCGGGCGAGGTGCTCTCCGGCACGCCGGCCGCCAAGAGGGTGGCCGAGTTCTACGAGTTGATGACCGACCTGGCGCGCGCCGCCGACGAGCTGCCCGCCGCCAACTTCCTCAAGCTCGTCTACGACGCCACCGGCTACACGGCGGCGCTCAAGGCGGAGCGCACCCACGAGGCCGAGGGCAGGCTCGAGAACCTGGAGGAGCTGCTGAACGCGGTGGCCGAGTGGCAGGAGGAGACCGGCGGCTCGATGGCCGAGTTCCTGGACGAGGCCGCGCTGCTGGGCAGCAACGACGACCGCGCCGTGCAGGCGGTGAACGGCGAGATGGTGGACGACGCGGTGACGCTCATGACCCTGCACAACGCCAAGGGCCTGGAGTTCCCGATCGTGTTCCTGGTGGGTATGGAGGAGAACCTCCTCCCCCACCGCAACTCAACCGCCAGCCTGCAGGACCTGGAGGAGGAGCGCAGGCTGCTGTACGTGGGCGTCACCCGCGCGCAGGAGGAGCTCTACCTGGTGCACGCCGAGGCCAGACTGCAGTTCGGTCGCACCGAGCCCACGCGCCCCAGCCGCTTCCTCAGCGACATCCCTTCTGACCAGCTCACGGAGACGGACGTCTTCGGTCAGGAGCTGGGCATACGCGTATCCAACCGCTTCTCGCGTGACGTCTGGCGACCGCCCGTGCAGCCGGCCACGAGCACCGCGGCTGAGCAGCCCGGGTCTGCCCCGGGCGGGCTGACCCTCAAGGGCGGCGAACGCGTCAAGCACCCGAAGTTCGGCCTGGGCACCGTCGTCGGGGTGACTGGCCTGGGCGCCAAGGCCGAGGTGACGGTGGTGTTCGAGCAGGCCGGCGCCAAGCGGCTGCTGGTGAAATATGCCGGCCTAACCGCCGCCGGCTGACCGACCGCGCAGCACTTGGTTGGCACCGAGCTAGAGGGTGGCGAGAGGATAGCACCCACCGGTCAGCAGTCACGCCGTGACCGTGCCGCGACCTAGGTTCGCTTCGTCCGGGACGACACCCCCCTCAGAGCGGTCTCAGCGGCGGTGGTATAGTTCACACCAGCCGTTTTACTATGCGGTCTCACGAGGAGGAACACCAACTGTGAACGCCAAAGCCATCGTGGTGACGTCCGGTAAGGGCGGCGTGGGCAAGACCACTACTACCGCCAACGTCGGCGCGGCACTTGCACGTTTGGGCGAGAAGGTCTGCGTTATCGACACCGACGTCGGACTGCGCAACCTCGATGTCGTCATGGGCCTTGAGGGCCGCGTTGTTTACGACCTGATAGATGTGTTCGAGGGGCGCTGCAAGCTCCGCCAGGCCATCATCCGCGACAAGCGGGTAGACACCCTGCACCTGTTGGCCACGTCTCAGACCCGCGATAAGAGCGCCCTCTCCGAGAGTCGCATGCGCGAGACGGTGCGTGCACTGCTCCAGGACGAGGGGTTCGACCGCGTGCTCATAGACAGTCCGGCCGGCATCGAGACCGGCTTCCAGACAGCCGCCTCGGCCGCCACCGGCGCCCTGGTAGTGGTCAACCCGGAAGTGTCGAGCGTGCGCGACGCAGACCGCATCATCGGCCTGCTCGAGGCCCGCGAGATCCCCGAGATGCGCCTGATCATCAACCGCCTGCGCCCCGAGATGGTGAAGCGCGGCGACATGCTCGAGGTGAACGACGTCCTCGAGATCCTGGGTGTGAAGCTCATCGGCATCGTGCCGGAGGACGAGCGCATCCTCGTCTCCACCAACGTGGGTAGCCCGGCGTCGCTCGAAGAAGGCAGCTCCAAGGTCGCCGCGGGCTCCGCCTTCCGCGACATCGCTAAGCGCATCCGGGGTGAAGACGTTCCATACCCCTCCTACGACCAGCCCAAGGGCCTGTTCGCCGGCCTCAGGCGCGTGTTCGGTGGCAGCTGATGTTCCGCAACCTGTTCAACCGCAACAAGAGCAAGGACCAGCTCAAAGAGCGCCTTAAGCTTGTGCTGTCGTACGACCGCGCCAAGCTCTCCCCTGGCAGCATGGAGGAACTCAAGCGTGAGCTTCTGACCGTGATCCAGAAGTACTTCCCGGCCGATGAGGCCGACTACTCGGTGAAGGTGGAGCAGCAGGGCGACCGCATGGTGCTGGTGGCCAACCTGCCCGTGAACCAGTAACGGCCCACATCTTGTGGCCTTCCATGGCGCAGCCGAGAAGATGACTTAAGAGCGCGCTCGGCTAGGGGTGCGTGCCGTATTCCAGCGAGTTGTCCGGTTGGTCAGCAGTGCGTGCACGCCGGCGCCTACGGCCGAGAACCTACTCCGGCCGGCCCATCTCCTGCGGCGGCAGGTGGGCGAGGGCCCAGCTGCGGATGGCCATGATCACCCGCTCGAGGTCGCGACCGGCGGGTGTGAGGCTGTAGCCGCACTTCATAGGGCTGGTCTTCTCGACCACGCCCAGGTCTTCGAGGCGTGCCAGGCGCTGCGTCAGCGTGGTGGGGTTGCAGCCGCCCACCTCGCGGCCCAGCTCGTTGAAGCCCATGGGACCCTTGAGCAGCGCGTGCACTATGTGCAGTACCCACTTCTCTTGCAGGATCTCGATGGCAGAGCCGGCAGCGCAGCGACGCCTAACGCCCACGGCATGCACACGCTGGGAGGGCCCCGCGTAACCCGCGACACGGCGTTGATCTTGGTCTGCATCTGCCACTACGCCTGCCACATTACCACCGGCCGACGGCCCCGAAGATGACGTGGCCTACACGCCGATTATGCGTCCTGGGCGCGCGCGACCAGGGACGCCCGGCCCTTGGGAGGGCCACGCGCCGGTGGTACACTCGGCTTCCGGAGGGGCAGCGCGCCCTGGGCATTCAGGCGGCATGTGCGCACCTCCTGGCGCGGACCTAGAGAGGCAGAAGGGAGCGACATGAACATCTACAAGCTGATCGGTCGCAACATCGAAGTGACAGACGCCATGCGTCAGTACGCCGAAGACAAGATCTCTCGACTAGACCGTATATCCGATCAGATCGTCGACGCCAGCATCGTCATGTCGTACGACAGCAGCAGACACGCCGGCAACCCGGCCAAGGTAGAGGTGCAGCTCAACGTTCCCGGCGGCGTCATACGCGCCGAGGAGCGGGCGCTGGACACCTACGCCGCCGTCGATCTCGTGGCCGAGAAGCTCGAGCGCCAGCTCAAGCGCTTCAAGGGCCGGCTCATCAACCAGCGCACCGAGACGGTGCCGGTTCCCGTGGAGACCGAGCAGGCGGAGCGGGACCCCCACATCGCCCGCGTCAAGAAGCACGTCCTGCGGCCCATGGCCCCTGAGGACGCCGCCGTGCAGATGGAAGCGCTCGGACACGACTTCTTCCTCTTCCGCAACATAGAGACGGACCTGGTGAGCGTCATCTACCGCCGTAACGACGGCAACTACGGGGTCATCGAGCCCAGCGCCTGAACCCTAGCAGGCATCACGAGCTCCGCCAGAGTACGCCCTCGGCGGAGCTCTCTTCGCGCCTGCCCAGCCCCAGCTTCACCACGCCGAGACCGAACAGGAAGCCGCCTACGTGCGCCCACCAGGCCACCTGCTGCTCCGTCTCGATAGGTGTGTTCACCAGCCCCATCCCCGCCTCCCAGAACTGCACCAGGGCCCAGTAGCCGATGTAGATCCAGGCCGGCAGCCACAGGGCGAAGAAGCGCCTGACCGGGAAGAAGACGCTGAGGACGAGCCAGGGCAGGAACAGGGGCGGTATGAAGGTCATCACCTGCTGCCTCGGGAACATCAGGATGTAGGCGCCGAGCACCGCACTGATGGCACCGGAGGCGCCCACCAGCGGCACCGGGCTACTCCGCTCGAACAGTCCATGTAACAGCGTCGCGAAGGCGGCGCCACCCAGGTAGAAGAGCGTGTACCCGACCTTGCCCATGCGGTCCTCGACGTTGTCCCCGAAGACGAGCAGGAAGATCATGTTGCTGACCAGGTGGCTGAGCCCGCCGTGCATGAAGGCGCTGGTGATGAGAGTGGTCAGGTGCGCCGCAGGCTGGGCGAAGAACTCTGCGGGTACGAAGGCGTAGGTGAAGACGAACTCGAGACCCGCGCGGGTCTCTCCCAGACGCACCTGGTAGATGAACACGAGAACGTTCAGCGCCACCAGCAGCCAGGTGACGTAGGCGGGTCCGTGACGCGGGTTGCGGTCTCGGAGCGGGATCATCTGGCGAGCCTGGCGGCGCGTTCAGCGCCGCAGCGCCTCCGTCAGCGTGGGCGCGTACTTGACTATCGCGTCGGCCGGCACCACACCGCGCACAGAGGCGAGGTTATAGATGATAGTGCGCCTGCCCACTATGGTGCCCGGTGAGAGCACGGCGTTGCAGCCTATCGAAACGCCGTCGCCGAGCGCCGAGCCGAACTTGCGCAGGCCGGTGCCCTGCCCGCCCACGTTGACCTCGGTGCCCATCGTCTTGAAGTTGGCCAGCTTCACGCCGGCCCCCAAGTTGACGTCGTGGCCGACGACGCTGTCGCCCACGTAGTTGAAGTGGGGCGCTTTGGCGCCACCGAGCAGTATGGAGCGCTTGACCTCGGAGGCGTGCATCACGTGTGCCCCGGGACCTATGATCACGGGGCCGCGGAGGTAGGCGGCGTGCCCCACCTTGGCCCCTTTGGCCAGGTACACGGGCCCGGTCAGGTAGGCGCACGGGCCGACCTCTGCCCCCTCCTCCATGTAGAGGGTGCCCTCGACCACGGCGCTAGGGTGGACTGCGCCCTGAACGGTGTTCGCCTTGAGCGTGGCACCGAACTCGTCGAGCAGAGCGAGGGCCTGCCACGGGTGCTCTACCTCTAAGAGCCCCCGTATGGGCTGCGGCACGCGCTCCAGGTCGAACAGGTCGGCACTCCTTAAGCTGGTCTGCATGGCCAGAGTCTACCGCCTGGCGCCCGAACCGGGCGTGGCGCTTACCAGATACAATTCGTGCCAGACGTGTTGAAGCTCATCTTCAACCCCGCAGCGGGCAAGGGCCGCGCCAGCGCGGCGCTCGGTCCCATCGAGTCGTTCCTCGCACAGCACGGCATCGAGCACGAGCTGCTCACTACCAAGGGCGTGGGCCATGCCACGGAGCTCGCCGCCGCGGCGCCCCGGGGTAGCACGCTCGTCGCCATCGGGGGCGACGGCACGGTGCACGAGGTAGCCAAGGGGCTCTTCAACGGCGGGCCGCGGTGGGGGCCGCCCGACAAGACGTTGGCTGTCGTCCCGCTCGGCTCGGGCGACGACTTCGCGTTCTCCCTCGGCATCGAGCGCGGGAACCTTCAGGCCGCCCTCGTGCGCCTCGTGGAGCCGAGGACGAAGCTGGTCGACGTCGGTTTCGTGGACGGGGAGCCGTTCGTGAACTCGATAGGCGTGGGGTTCGACGCCGAAGCAGCCCACAGGGTGCGTAACTCGCCGAAGCTGTTCAAGGGCCTGGCGGCCTACCTCTACGGTGTGCTCTCAGCCCTGGGCGACCTCCGGCCGGTGAACGTAGTGGTGACCGTAGACGGAGAGCGGCGCTACGGCGGCGCGTCCCTGCTGGTAGCCATGCAGAACGGTCCGCGAGCGGGCGGCAGCTTCCTGTTCTCCCCCGAGGCCAGCAACACCGACGGACTGCTGGACGTGTTGGTTGCGGGTGAGTTCGGTCGCCTGGGCGCGCTAGCCATAATGCCAAGCCTGATGAAGGGTCGTCATCTGGGCCATCAGCGGGTGCACCTGTTCAGGGGGTCACGCGTGAGCCTCGAGTGGGAGCTGCCGCAGCGTGGTCACGCGGAGGGTGAGCCGCTGGGGCCTAAGAGCCGCTACGAGGTGGAGCTCGTTCCCGAGCTGCTGCGCGTCGTCTACTGACCAGCGGCGCGGCGCGGCGCCGCACGCGGCGGCTACTACGCTACTGACGCCATCACACCGCCATAGAAGAAGCCCCGCCTTCGCAGGCGGGGCTCGTTCTTGCTTTGTCCGACCGTTAGGTCGGGTCAGCTATGCGTTCCTTAGAAGGAAACGGTGTAGCTGATGGAGAAGGCCTGGGCCGAGGCACCACCGCGAGCGTCGTTGTTGACGTAGACGCCGTAGGCGAACTGGAGATCCCAGTAGTTCCAGATCAGCTCGTAGCCCGAGGTGGTCTGGGTGTCGCCGTTGTTAACATCGCCGCCGCTGATGTCGGTGGCGGTATCGCCGGCGCCGACAGAGTTGGTGACGTTGTTGATGTTGGTGCCAGTCCAGCTGCCGTACTTGGCGGTCAGGGTGCTGTTCTCGAAGATGAACTCGTTCAGCACGAGACCGACGCTCCACTGAAGCTCAGAAGCGTCCCAAGTGGCGCCACCGAACTCGGTGTAAGTGGCCGAGCGGTAGTTGACGGCGCCGATGAGGCTGGGGCGGAGGAAGATGTCGAGAGCAGTGGTGCTGAGACCAGTGCCCGCGCGGATCTCGCGGAGGCCAGCGTACGCGGAGCCGGGGGTAGCAGCGGCGTCCGAGTCGTTCATGAGCGTGAAGCCCACGTACGGGGTGAGGCTGACGATCGAGACGTTGAGCGCGTAATCAGCGTTGACCGCGATGGTCGAGCGGCTGAAGTCGGCTTCTTCCTGAGCGTAGCTGGCGCTGAGGTTCAGGCCACGGATCAGGGCGTTGTCGGCAGCACCGTTGTGACGGAGGCTGACGCCGAAGCCCGTGTTCCAGTTGTTGCTGTTGCGACGCAGGTCAGCAGCAGTTACCTGAGCTTCCGCGGCGTCGACGTTCCAGCGGACGTTATCGACGGCGTTGCCGTCGGTAGCGGCCTGGTGGTACCAGCCACCGAGCGAGAAGCCGGCGAACAGGTTCGCGGTGGCGTCTACGCCGAAGGCGGTCACAGAGTTACCAGCGTCAACCGTGTAGGTGTCGAAGTAACCGGTGAGCGATACCAGGTTGAAGAGGTTGAAGCCAGCGTTCACACCGAAGCCGGTCTGATCCTGGCTGAAGGGGTAGCCGCTGGCGGCAGCGCCGAGGTTGTAACCACGGGCGTTCCACACGGGGCTGATGCTGCGGTAGTTGGCGCTGAGGCTGTCGATGATCGGCAGGCCGCTGGCGTCAACACCGAGGCGGGCGTAGAGGACGCTCTCGTCGGTAGCAGCACCGGTACCGTTGGCCCATTCGAAGCCGAGGTTGAAGATGCTGAGCGCGAGGTTACCGTCGACACCCCAGACCGTGATCTGGTCGTTGTCGGCGAGGTAGTCGTCCTTGTCGCCGGCGTTAGCAGCGCGCTGGACGAAGCTACCACCGACGGTCAGACCGTCGAGCGGGCTGAGGGTCACGCGAGCGCCGCGCAGGTAAGTGTCGGCAGCAGGCGAGGTGTAGACGGCGGTGAGCGTCGGGTTGAGGAACGCCAGGAAGTCAGGCGCAGTGATCGTGGCAACGAAGCCAGGATCGTTGGTGCGCAGGACGTAAGGCGTGAAGGTCGAGCGGACGTTCGTGCCGAACGAGAAGGTGAGCGGCACGGCGCCGATGGGCTCGAAGGTGCTCATGAACTCGTTCACGCGGAACAGGTTGCCGAGGAGGCGACCCTGGGCAGGATCGTCTTCGAAGTCCGGAGCCGGGTTCACGGTGTCGTAGTCGATGCGCTGGGTGTCGAGGGACACGTCGAGCACACCGCTGAAGCTGTTCAGGCCGCGCGGGCTGCCCTGGCCGTCGAAGTTGAAGCCGTAGTCGAAGGCGAGGGTGAGGCGAGCGAAGATGTCGTCGCCGCTGGCCTGACGGATGTCGGCACGGTCCTGAGCACGTTCACCGATGTTGGTGCGGTACTCGGGGTGGCCGATCCAGTGGACGAACGGACCGCTAAGTTCGGCGGCGCCGGTGGAGAACACCGAGGCGCCCATGTTGCGGGCGTTGTTGATGCCGTAGACACGGTCGACGTCGAAGCGGTAGTCGATGATACGGCCAACGTAGTAACGAACGGCGATGTTGCCGTTGATACCGAGCGGGTTCTCTTCGAGAGCCTGAACGCGGCTCTGCAGGTCGGCGATGGCGGCGTCCTGAGCGGCGTCGGAGGCTTCGAGGGCCGAGACGCGGTCACGGAGGGCTACCTGGTCGCGACGGAGCAGGATGACGAACTCGCGGATGTTGGCGATGTCAGAGCGGTTACGCTCGATGGCAGCGTTAACGCCGGACAGATCAGCGGAGCCTTCAACAACGCCGCCGCCGCTCTTGAGAGCGTTGACGTCGCGCTGGATGAGGCCGACAACCCGGTTGAGGTTGGCGATGTCCGAAGCGTTCTCGCGGCTGAGCGAGTTGGCCTGACGGGCGAGGCTGTAGGCTTCGTCGGCGCGCGCAGCAGCGGCGTCGGCGGTGGCCTGAGCGGTGTCGATAGCAACGCGCTGCGAAGCGATCTGGTTCTGCAGGTCGCGAAGAACAGCGCCGCTACCTGCGCCGCCGCCGGCTTCGAGGTCGTCGAGGCGGGCAGCAGTTACGGCAGCGTCGTCGGAGAGGCCAGCGATGGCGCTCTCGGCGGCGGAGAGCCGCACGCCCTGGGCGGCGACGTCGGAGGCGAGCTCCTGAACGGCGTTGCGCAGGGAGTCGACATCGGCCTGGGTCAGGGCGAGGGCCGCGTTGACGTTGTCATTGATGACATCGAGAAGGCGGGCCACGACCAGAGCGGCCTGATAGCGGGTGAAGGCTTCGTTGCCGCGGTAGGTACCGTCGGGGAAGCCGATAACGATGCCTAGGTCGGAGATGCGCTCAACGGCGTCGCCGGCCCAGTGGTTCGCCGGGATGTCCGGGAACGAGTACTGAGCGAAAGCGCCGCTAGCAAGCACAGCCGCCAGGAGCGTGATGACTAGCTTCTTCATTAGTTAATACCCCTTGAACTCTTCTGAAGTCTCTCTTGCGCGGCAGACTCAGACAAGTGGGGCGGCAGACCCGGGAGTTTCCGAGTTTCCTCTCCAGGCCGACGGCCATGTACTTGCGAGTGATGCCGGGTTCCTGGTCCTCCCCTGCCGGTTCAAAGAGTGCACCTCCTTCCATGCGGCAAAGGACGACAAAGGTCCAAACGGATTTTGTCATGGTTCGACCACTGGTGTCAAGGCTGATGAAACTCGGATGAGAGGCCAGAGTACCCATGCGGACGCGACTTTGCCCGTTTGTGAATCACCCTTCACATGCATCTCTCATGAGAAATGGGGCTCTTCGTTGTGCGAAACCTCACGCCGATCCGGCGCCGCCAGGGGCGGATGGGCGGGGCCTTGGTAGCATGCCGCTCATGGCCCGCATTATCGTACCCGATGCCGAGGCGTTGCTGGACCAGGAGATCGCCGTGCTGGACCACGGTTTCGTGCGCCTGGTCGACTACATGGGCGGCGACGCTCGCATCGTTCAGGCCGCCCGCGTCTCCTACGGCGAGGGCACCAAGACCGTCCGCGAGGACGGCGCCCTGATCGACTATCTGTTGCGAAACCGCCACACCAGCCCCTTCGAGCAGGTCATCTTCACCTTCCATGTGAAGATGCCCATATTCGTAGCGCGCCAGTGGATACGGCATCGCACCGCGAGGCTCAACGAGATAAGCGGCCGCTACAGCGTCATGCGCGACGAGTTCTACGTGCCCAACGCCGGCGAGGTGCGCAAGCAGAGCAAGCAGAACCGGCAGGGCGGCGACCACACAGAGGTACCGTCCGAACTGCGCGAGCGCGTGATCAGCGTGCTTGCCGCGGGTCAGCAGCGCACGTACACCGAGTACGAGGAACTGCTCGAAGACGATGTGGCGCGCGAGCTGGCGCGCATCAACCTGCCCCTCTCGCTCTACACGGAGATGTACTGGCAGATAGACCTGAACAACCTGTTCCACTTCCTGCGCCTTCGTATGGATTGGCACGCCCAGTACGAGATCCGCGTGTACGGCGACGCCATGGCGAAGATCTGCCGGGCGGTGTGCCCGCTGGCTTACGACGCCTTCGAGGAGCACATACTGCACGGGCGCAACTTCGCCAAGTCAGAGATAGAGCTGCTGAAGCAGGCCCTCGACACCGACAAGCTGGCTGCGGCCATCACGGCCAGCGGCATGCGCGCCACCAGGCGTCGCGAGCTCCTGCACAAGCTCGGCCTGGCACAAGAAGCGTAGGGCGGCAGAACCGGGTGCGCTACAAGATAGTGGCTGTAGGCAAGCTCAAGGAGCCGCTGAAGGGAGCCGTGGCGCACTACCTGGCCAGGCTGCAGGCCCTCGCGCCGTGCGAGGTGGTCGAGGTGCGCGAGGGTAAGGGTGACCGCGCCACCGTGCAACGCCAAGAAGGCGCGGCGTTGCTGGCGGCGGCCGACGGTTACGTGGTCGCCCTGGACGAGTCCGGCACCCACATGAGCACGCGCAGGCTGGCGGGGCGGGTGAGCGAGCTGGAGCTGGCGGGCCACAGCCGCCTGACACTGGCGATAGGCGGCGCAGAGGGGCATGGCCCCGAAGTGAAGACGGCGGCCGGTGAGCTATGGAGCCTGTCGCACCTGACCATGCCGCATGACCTGGCCAGGCTGGTGCTGACGGAGCAGCTATACAGGGTAGAGACCGTGCGCGCAGGCCACCCCTACCACCGAGACTAGACCCCCGGCATCACTCGAGCAGCGCTTCTGTGAGCCTGCGGCCGGCGTCCTCCAGGGCGACGTTAAGGCTCAGCATCTCTGCCAGCAGAACACCGAGCTCGGTGACGGGCAGCGCGTTGCGCGGCTCTACACATAGCAGGAGGTTGCGGTTGCCGACCACGAGGCTCGGAGCGGCCGTAGTAGCCAAGCTGCCCTCGGTGCCGTTGGCGTTGAGCAGCGCCTTGTCGGCAGCGCCGAGCAGCCGGGCCAGTACCTCGCGAACCGTTGGCGTCAGCACCGCGGTGGCGCCCTTCACCTCACGCGTGTACACGCTGACGCTCTCGTCGAACACCTGGTCGTACGCCAGGTCAAGGCGTTCAGCGCCGCTGCGGCCGGCCTCCAGAGCCTCTAGCACCTTGCCGCGCTTGGCGCTCGCACGCATGGGCGGCGCGATCTGCTGGCTGCGTCCGCGCACGGCGATGAACGTACGGAGAGTGAGCACGCTGCCCGTGGGCCCGCTGCGATGTCTGCGCTGGTCGAAGGCCACGAGGAGCGGCTGCCCCTCACGCCTGAGCGCGTACACGGGGTTCAGCTCGCCCTCGCCTAACGCGAACTGCTCGTCGAGCGGCCGCGCCAGCTCTGGCGCCTGCACGAGCTCGTACTCTTCGGCGAAACGCACCCACTCGACGAGGCGCGGGTCTACGCGCCTGGCGCCTGATCCGAAGAGCATGTTCTAGATGCTAACCGCTGAAGCCGCAGGTTGGGGAGCTGGGCACCAAAACAGAAGGTTCGGGACTAAACATTGAACCCGAAGGTTCGGGGCTAAACATTGAACCCGAACATGCGCATCTGCTTCTTACCGTCGTCGGTCATCTTCGCCAGGCTCCAAGGCGGCGACCACACGAACTCCACGGCGGCGGACTCGATGCCGTCTACCTTCATGGCCGCCAGTTCGGCGTCGGTCTGGATCATGTCCTGAACCGGACACCCCATGGTGGTCAGGGTCATGGTTATGTCCACGTGGCCCTTCTCGTTCACGTCTACGTCATACACGAGGCCGAGGTCGACTATGTTCACTGGTATCTCGGGGTCGTGAACGACCTTGAGGGCGGTCAGTACCTGCTCGCGCAGCTCTGCGAGCCGCGGGTCAAGCGTGGCGGGGACGGCGGCCGGAGATGTCGGCTCGACGCCCTGGCCCGCCTGGTGGTCGGCGCGCGCATCTGCGTCGAGCGCGGTGCTCCGTGACTCCTGGTCACTACTCATAGGCGATAAGTTAGCAGACCGGCGCGCGTGTCCGGGTTCACCAGTCCACGTAACGGTCCCGGTGAACGACGAAGGCCAGCGTCAGCGCCATCAGGGTGCTGACCAGACTCGTGCCGCCGTACGACACGAGCGGCAAGGTGATGCCCGTCACGGGCGCCACCCCCAGGGTCACGCCGATGTTCACCACCACCTGGAACGCGATCAGCGTGGTGATGCCGACGATGATCAGCTGGTCTCTCTCGTAGATACAGTCGCCCGCCATGGCCAGAAGCCGCCAGAAGAGGAGTCCGTAGAGAATAAGCAGCACGACGGAGCCGACGAAGCCGGCCTCCTCGGCCAGCACGGGGAATATGAAATCGGTGTGCCGGAACGGTATGAAGCCAAGCTGCGACTGCGAGCCGGACTTGTAGCCCTTGCCTGTCAGGCCACCCGAACCTACGGCGATGGTGGACTGGATGACCTGGTAGCCGCTGCCGCGCGGGTCTGCCTCCGGGTCTATGAACGACACCAGGCGCTCCACCTGGTGCGGCTTCAGGTTCGGCACCACCACGGTGGGGATGGCTACACCGACCACCAGCACGATGAGCACGAGCTGCTTCCAGGGCACGCCGCGCACCAGCACCATGCCGGCTGCGATAGCGGTGAGCACAAGCGCGCTGCCCAGGTCAGGTTCGATGAGCACGAGACCGATAGGCGGAACCGCCAGCGCGGCCACCCTGAAGTAGTCCACCAGGCGTCTGATGGGTCGCTCGTGCAGCGCCGAGGCCAACGCCAGGATCAGCGCCAGCTTGCTCAGCTCGGACGGCTGGAAGCCGGGCAGCGGCCCGAGGTACAGCCACGACTTGGCACCGTTGACCTCCGTGCCGAACAGGAAGGTTATGACGAGCAGGCCGATACTGAGCACGTAGAGGTGCGGGGCGTAACGCAGCAGCCGGTTCTTGCCGAGCCACACGATGAGCGCGATGATGAAGGCGCCCCCACCCAGGAAGGCCACCTGGCGCATGAACTCGTTGCTGGGCGCCGCACTGTTGAGGGTGGCCAGGCCCGCAGCCAGGATGAGCGCAGTGATGAAGGGTAGTCCGATGTCGACTCGCGCCACTGCGCTCAGCCTACCAGTCGCCTGGGACCACCACGGTAGAGCAACCACTCCGCCATGAGCGCGGCCACCGCGAGAGCCAGCAGGAACAGCGCCACAGGCGTCGGTCCTGCGCCCCCTGCCCATCTCTCAAGCAGCGGCCGCTGAGTATCAGCCGCGTCTTCCGGGGCCATCTGGCCCGGCCCGGCCTCGCCCGCCGACGCCGGCGCGGCCGCCGACGGGGCGGTGCTAAGGCGCGACTCGTCGGCGGCAAGCAGGCTGGCGTAGACCAGGCCCGTCCTGCCCTCTGCCCCCGCTCCCGAGGGGGAAGCCTGGTATATGCCCGGCTCGAGCACGGGTTCGGTGCCGCCAGGCAGCGGTTCCCCCAGCCGCACGCGCAGGGTGGCGTCGAGGCGGCCCATGAGGTTGGCCACCAGAGCCGGGAACGCGGGCCTGAGCACGATGTCGGACTGGGCGGGGTGGAAGGCTAACTGGAGGATGGTGCCACCGTCGTCCTGCCGCACCCGTACCACCGGCGTGAGGTCGGAGGCTCGCGCCAGTACCCGCCAACCCTCGTCCTCCCAAGCCGCCCGCTGGGGGTCGAGCCCGACCACGACGTCACGCAGGTCAACGAAGCGCAGGAGGGGGTCGGCCCGGTTCCAGTCGCTTATCAGCTTGTACTCAGGCTCCGAGGCGCGCGGCGTCAACAGCAGGTAGTTGCCCGGAGGGAGGCCCTCCGCCCCTGCCCGGGTGACCACTTTCAGGTCCGCGTAGGGTCTGAAGGCGGCGTCCGGCACGGTAGCCACGTTGGTGAGCGGCACGGCGGTCAGGGCGCGCACCAGGGGCGCGAAGGAGTCGTTCGTGACGACCTCGAGCGAGCGGCTGCCCGCGTACGCCACATCGTCGAGGGCCATGGCGTCGCCCGGGGGGACGAGAAGCCTGGCTTCGACGACGCCGCTGACGCCTGCCAGCGGGAACGTGATGCTGCCCGAACCCGAGGCGGGCACCAGCACGGTTCCTCGCGCCAGCTGCCTCTCCCCTTGCAGCAGCTCAACATCCACCTGCGCCGGGCGCGCGCCGCTCGCCACCACGGCCACGAACGCCTGGCCCACGCCTATGTCGAAGGCGCTGATACCAACGTTCTCCATAGGCGCGCCGACCTTATGAAGCCGGGCCGCACCCAGGGCGGCGTCGTGATCTGTGAACACGTGCACCTCTGCGCCGGGGAGCACGGCGTTCGCCAGCTCCAGCGCCCGCAGCAGGTCGCCGGCCGCGTCGCCGGCGGCGAGGCCCGCCAAAGCCTCCAGCACGGTCGGCGCATCGGCCTCGACCGGCGCCAGCAGGCGGGCGTCCAGGCCGGCCCGGATGAGGGCCACACGGGCGCCCTCGCCGACCAGTTCGCGCGCTGCGCGCCTGGCCGCGTCGAGGCGGGTGCCACCCTCGAACTGCGCCGTCATGCTGGCAGAGGCGTCGACGATGAGAACCAGGTCGGGCCGGCCGTCACGCACCACCACCGGTCGTGCGAGCGCCAGTGCCGCCAGCCCCACGAACGCCAGTTGGACAGCCAGCAGCCAGGTGGGCGAGAAGCGCCGCCGCCTGGCCAGCGCCGTCTGGGCCCGCTGCCAGAGGAAGAGCGCCGGCACCTCGTAGCGCCGCCGGCGCGCACGCAGGAAGTGGAGGGCCACGACCGCCGGCAGGAGCGCCAACAGCCATAAGGCGCCTGGGGTCAGGAAGGTCACACCTGGAACACTCCCACCCTGAACGGTTCGGGTGTGTGGTCGTAGGCGCACGCGGTCAGGGCCCGGATCAGGCGCTCACGCAACTGGCTCGGCAGGAGCACCTCGTCTACCCACAGCCTGGCAGCGGCGTACCTGATGTCGAGCGCTTCCTGGTAACTGGCCTCGATGCTCACCTGGAGCTGCGACAGGGTCTCCGCGTCGACCTCCTGCCCGGTGCGGCGCAGCTGCGCCGCCTGGATGTCCAGGATGGTCTTGGCCGCCTGAGCGCCCCCCATGACGCTGTAGCGCGCGCTGGGCAGGGCGAAGATGAAGCGCGGCGCGTACGCTTTCCCGCTCAGGGCGTAGTGGCCGGCCCCGTACGACCCCCCGAGGATGACCGTAAGGCGCGGCACGACGCTGTTCGACACGGCGTTGACGAGCTTGGCACCCCTGCGGATGATGCCGTCCTGCTCGCTCTGTTTGCCAACCATGAAACCGTTCACGTCGTGCAGGAAGAGGATGGGCACGCCGGCCTGGTTGCAATCGAGCACGAAGCGCGCCGCCTTGTCGGCAGCGTCGGCATAGATGACGCCGCCGATCTCGATGCGGCCGGGCTTCCTGATGACGAGCTTCTGGTTCGCCACCACCCCCACCGGGTAGCCGCCCAGCCGCCCCATGCCGGTAAGCAGCGTCGCGCCGTAGTCGGGCTTGAACTCGTCGAACTGCGAGTCGTCGAGCAGTCGGGCCAGCACGGCGCGCATGTCGTAGGCCCGGCTGCCGCCGTCCACCGGTAGCAAGCCCAGAAGGTCCTGCTCCTTGGCCTTCGGCGGCACGGCCTCGGTACGCCCTTGCGCCCACGCCGCCAGCCGGGGCGGCGCGTAAGCCGCGGCCAGGCGTCGCAGGCGCTCTATGGCGTGCCCGTCGTCCGGCTCCTTGAAGTCGACCGTGCCCGACACCTCCGCGTGCATGGTGGCCCCGCCGAGCTCCTCGCTGCTGACGTCCTGGCCTATAGCGGCCTTCACCAGCGCGGGGCCCGCCAGGTACAGACCGGAGCCCTCCGTCATCACGAGCGTGTCGCACATGACCGGCAGGTAGGCGCCGCCTGCCACGCAGTTGCCCATGATGGCCGCCAGCTGCGGGATGCCCATGGCGCTCATGCGGGCGTTCAGGTAGAACACCCGCCCGAAGTCGTCCTGGTCCGGGAATATCTCGTCTTGCAGTGGCAGGTAGACGCCGGCGGAGTCCACCAGGTAGATGACGGGCAGGCGGTTCTCCAGAGCGATGGTCTGCGCTCTTATGACCTTCTTGGCGGTGATCGGGAAGAAAGCGCCCGCCTTCACGGTGGCGTCGTTGGCGATGATCATCCATTCGCGCCCCGCCACCCTGCCGATGCCAGTGATCACACCACCAGCCGGTGCGCCCCCTTCGGCTTCGTACAGCGAGAAGCCGGCGAACGTCATAAGCTCGTCGAACGGCGCTCCGTCATCGAGCAGAAGCGCCACGCGCTCGCGGGCAGTGAGGCGGTTCTTGGCGTGCTGGCGCTCGGCGGCCTTGACGCCGCCACCCAGGTGGATGCTGTCCAGCTGCCGTTCAAGCGCGGTCGCCACGGCCTCCCACGCCTTGCGCGTGGCCGTGTATTCCGGGCTCCGGCGCTCCTCCAAGGCAACGCCGCCCGGCAACTGGCCGAGCTTGGGCCTGGAAGCCTTCGATGTTAACTGCGCCTTCCCGGCCTTACGCCCGCCTCGGGTGGCGTCACCGCTCATGACTCAGGCTCCGGGCGGCGCACCCTACCTGGCACGCGTGGCGAGGACCACCAGCAGGCCGCCGCCGGCGTTCTCGACCTTGTGCTCCTGGCCGCCCGGCACGGTGACGAGGCGCCCCTTGCCCAAGCGCTCCCTGGCGTCACCCGTGGAGATGAGGGCCTCGCCCTCCAGCACCTGATAGATGGCGGAGCCGGAGTAGGTGCCGGCCTCGGCGCTCTGGCCGGCCTCGAAGCACAGCAGCTCGCACACCAGGTCGTCTTGCTCTACGAGAGGCCGGACCTGCACCTGGGTCAGGGAGAACTTGCGGGCCTCCTGGATACCTACCTTCTTCACGGGTTGCTCCTCTCGCTGGCGGCGTCATGCACGGTGCGCGCCCACGCTCATTGGTCGGTGGGATCGTCTGTGGGTCTGAACATGCTTCGCCGCTAAGAGTACACCCCGGGCAGGCCGCGCGGCGGCCCCTCGGACCGTTGTTCTATGCACCCGATGACGGCCGTGCCAGAACGTGTATGACACGCTCCCAAGGGCCGTCACACGGCGCCGACACCCCGTGTGCATGACCTGCATACTGCTGTGGATAACTCGCAGGCCTTGACAAGCGGCCCCTCCGCTTGGTAGGCGCAGCAGGTCTCAGCCAACTGCAAGAAACACCGTCAGGGACGCATATCCTGCGAACACAGCGGTACGTACGGCTCTCACGGAGCGAGGTTTTTCATTCTCCACATGCTTGTGGAGAACTGGCCTTACTTGTGGATAACCTCTGCTTCCCGCTGGTTACGGCAAGTGCGGCGCCTGGGTGGTGCAGCGGTCCGACCACTTGCGGACCGGGCCTGACCGAGGGAGCCTGGCGCTACGCCGCAGAGCGCACGCCGGCCACGAGCTGGCCGAGTTGTACGGGAAGGCGAGTGTTGCTACGCCGCCGAGCGCGCGGCAGCCACGAACCTGGCCATCAACTCGGCGCTCTTGACACCCGGTGCGCTCTCCACGCCGCTCGAGACATCGACCGCGTAGGGCGCCAGAGCACGTACACCGTCCGCCACGTTCGCAGGGTTGAGGCCGCCGGCGAGGACGAGCTTGGGCAGGGCGCGCCACGCCCCTGCGTCACCCCACTCGAACCTGCGCCCCGACCCGGGCACTGCACCGTCTAGCAGGAGGGCGTCGGCAGGAAAACCGGCGAGGCTCTGCGGCGTTAGACCCCGTTCGAACGACACCGCCTTGATGACCTTCACCTGCGACCGGAGCGCCAGCGCGTACTCGGCGGTCTCGTGGCCGTGAAGCTGAACGGCGTCGAGGCCGACCACCCGCACGACTTCCTGCACCTCGGTCAGAGTGGCGTCGACGAACACCCCGACCTTGGTGATGAACGGACCGAGCGCCGCGCCTATGGCGGCCGCCTGCTCCGCCGTCACCAGGCGCCTGGAGGTACTGGCGAACATGAAGCCCACCGCGTCTGCCCCAGCGCTCTCGGCAGCGCGGGCGTCCTCGGCGCTAGTTATGCCGCAGATCTTGACCCTGACGTGGGCACCTATGCGCCGGGGGGCCTGACTCATGCCACGTTCTCCAGGTGCTGAAGCCGGTGGTAACGCTCCGTACCCAGCACGAGCACGGCGTCTATACGCCAGGCAGAATCGGGCCGCAGCAGCACGTAGCTCAGGTAGTGCAGGGCGGCGGTCCGCAGGCGCTGAAGCTTGCGGCCGTCTATGAGCTCGGCCGGATGACCGTACGCCGCGCTCTTGCGCTGCTTGACCTCCACGACCACCACGGTTGCGCCCTCCGTCATCACCAGGTCCAGTTCGGCGCCCCGCAGGCGGTAGTTGCTCGCCAACAGGCGCCATCCCTTGCCGGCCAGGTAGCTGCAGGCCGCCCGCTCCGACCAGTTCGCCGTTCCGGCGCCTGCGCACGGAGCGGTTAGCTGGGAGTTATCTCCACTACCTTCGCGTCTGCCCACAGCCCCTCCAGGTCGTAGAAATCTCTCGCTTCCGGGCTCATCAGGTGCACGACTACGGTCACGTAATCCAGGAGCACCCAGCGATCGGAGGGCCCCTCCACCCCGTTGGGCAGGTACTTGGCGGCTTTCATGCGCTCCCGCACGGACTCTTCGAGCGCCTTCAGCTGGAGGCTGGACTCGCCGGAGGCGATGACGAAGAAGTCGAGGCTGGAAGACACCTCGCGCAGGTCGAGCACCTTGATGTCTTTGCCGCGCTTGTCGTCCAGCGCATCGATGATCAGCTGCAGCTCGGCCGCGCCGAGGCTCTGCTGCGAGCCGGCGTCCGCGCTGGTGGTTGTTGGACTGTCTGTCAAGGTTCCTCCTGGTTAGCGTTGTACGTCGAGGGTGGAGGTCTCGAGCATGGCCATGACGGGCGGCACGCGCGCGGTGCGCGCTTCGGCGTCGGCGCCGAGTACGAGCTCCACCTGGTAGTTGCGGCGCTGGAAGGCGTTGAAGCGGTCTACCTGCTGCTTGCCCACGTTAAGCAGGCTCGCGAAGTAGTCGGCGTCTTCCCAGCTGGCCAGGGTAGACATCAGGCGCGTGGGCGAGCCGTCGAACTCCTCGCCAGTACGCACCATGATGGACTCCTCGGGCACGCCGAACGCGGCGAGCCGCTCTACGTACCAGTCGGCCACTCCCGGAACGCCGCTGCGGTCCGTGACCAACAGCGTGACATCGGGGGCCTCCACGAACTGGCGCGCCGTGCCGCCGAACGTCTGCGCCATGAACTCGTTCACCTGCGCCGGCTCGTACTTGAGAACGGCGCCGAGCACCGGGACCACCGCCTCCTCGGCGATGGGCAACGTGGCGGTGGCCGTGATGTTGAGGTTGGCCACCTTACCGGCCAGCTCGCGGACCAGGCCGACGGTAGCGTTCGTCTCGACCTCACTGAAGAAAGTATCGACGAGGCTCGGGATGGTGAGCGCCGCCCGCACGTTGAGCTCCTTGACCCGCGCCAGCATGGCGTAAGCCAGGCGCTTGACGTTGTCTATGCGGTCGAAGTCGCTGCGCACCGTGTTGCGGTAACGGATGAACTTGCTGGCATCTACGCCGTCCATGCGCTGAGGGCCGGGCTGGAAGTCTATGTACAGGCCGGCGGCGTTGTCGCGGTAGAACATCCGGTACGGAACGTCTACGGTGACACCCCCGAGCGCGTCGACCAGGCCCTGGAAGATATCTAGGTTGACTATGGCGTAGTAGTCGATGGGGACGCCCAGGATGGCACCTACCTCGGCCATCAGGGCCTCCGGGCCCCGCCGGTGGTAGACGCTGTTGACCTGCATGTACAGGTCGGGCAGCAGCGTGTCCCTGGGGATGGCGATGATGGTGACGTCTGCGCCCTTGATGGCCACGTAGAGGATGGTGTCTGTGAGGGTGCCGAGCGTGCTGGAGCGGCCGCGCCAGTTCCAGTCGACGATGTCGCCGTTCGCGCCGTACACGGGCTCTGCGTAGTCGACCTCGTAGTGGATGTCGCGGCCGGCGACCACGAAGCTGACGAAGTCCTCTGAGCCCGGTGACACGCCCACCAGGCCGCCCTGATCGACCGACAGGCCCCTACGGGTGATGTCGTTCGTGAGCCAGAAGCCGGCCAGGCCGACCACCGCCAGGAGCACACCTAACAGAGTGATGAGCCGCGCGCGACGCCGCGTCATGCGCGCCCCTCTGCGCCGTTGCGGGCCCCGCCACCGAACGTGGCAGGCATGGCGGCAGCCCCGCTGCCCGAGGCGGCGCTCATAGCCTCGTAGGTAGCCAGCGTGTTCGGATGGATCTCCTTGCCGGTGCGGCGCAGGTAGTCCACCTTCGACTCGACCGCCAGCCTGTAGGCGGCCCTGAGATCGGTCATCGCCAGGCTCCTGATCTGTTCGTTCACGCCGCGCCCCTCTTCTGACACATCGGCAACATAGAGCGCCATGCCCCTGAGGTCTGTATCTCGCACGCCGAAGACGTGGCCCTCGATGGCCACGAAGACCACCGGGTCCGTGACCCCCCAAGCTTCTGCTAGCGCCCTGCCGGCACGGCCATGCAGCGCGAGCGGGTGCCTGTGCTCCAGCTCGAGCTGCGGCGGCGCGAGCCTGATGAGCTGCTCGTCGCTCAGGTCTCTGGCGGCGTCGTGCAGTATGGCCGCCACGGCCACCTGGTCGAGCTCGGCTGCGGTCAGACCGTTGGCCTCGGCGATGGTCAGGGCGAGCGCCGTGACCCTGACGATGTGGGCGAACCTCTGCTCGGTCACCTGGCCGCGAACCAGCGGCACGAACCTGCTCACGGGATGCGCGGCGACTATGCGCGCCAACTGTTCGTTCGTGGGAACCACATCACTCATAGGGTCAGTCGGAACCATGAAGCCGGGGCCAATCGATTGGCCTACGCCAGAACGGACGGCAAGGGCCGAGCCCCCGCAGCCCGACACAAGCAGAAGTTAGCACGCCCTCAGTCAACGTTTGAGTCCAACTCGGCTTGCGCCCATTCCTCGTCGTCCTCAGTCGGTTCCGGCTCCGTCAGGTCTGTCGGGTCGTCCAGCCACTGCCCGGCGGAGCGCCACTCCTCGTCAGCCTTGCCCATGCGCTCCGACACGTCCTGCGTCGTCGTCTCCGTGGTGGCAGCGGTGTCGTCGAAGTAGTCGAACACGGAGTCGGCTATATGCACCTCGTCGCCCGTCTGCGCACCGGCCCGCTTGAGCAGCTTGTTCAGGCCCATGGTCTTGAAGTGATGCTGCAGGTAGGCCACGGCCTCGGGGTTGTTCGGGTCGAAGCGTGAGACGACCGCCTCCAGCTCGGTTCCGGTCACCACCCACCCCAGCCCGCTCATGTGCCGCTTGACCTCGAGAGGCTGCACGGCCACCGTCTTGGTACCTAAGCGTTTAACGGGTTCCGGCTTGGCCGGCAGCAGGTCGAAGAGCGCGTCGCGCAGCTCGTCCAGCCCCTGACCCGCCAGGGCCGAGATGACGGCCACGGGCAGACCCGCCTGGGCGATGGCGTCCTCGAGCCCCGCCAGCTCCTCCTCGAGGCCTTCCAGCAGGTCGGCCTTGTTGAGGACTATCATGGCCGGGCGCTCGAGCAGTTCCGGGTCGTACTCGCTCAGCTCGAAACGCAGCGCTGCCAGCGTAGCTTCCGGGTCCTCGGAGGCGTCGAGCACGTACACGAGGAGCCTGGTGCGAGATATGTGGCGCAGGAAGTCGAGGCCCAGCCCCTTGCCCAGGTGCGCGTCCTCGATGATGCCGGGGATGTCGGCCATGGTGAAACGCTGCAGCCCGCGGTCACGCTCGACGACGCCCAGGTTGGGGCTCAAGGTCGTGAACGGGTAGGAGGCGATCTCGGGCCTCGAGTTCGACAGCGCCGCCAGCAGGCTCGATTTGCCGGCGTTGGGGTAGCCGACCAGTCCCACGTCCGCGATCGTACGAAGCTCGAGGCGCAGCTTGCGACGCTCGCCCGGCACGCCGAACTCTGCGAAGCGCGGCGTGCGCCTGTTCGAGTTGGCGAAGGTGGCGTTGCCGCGACCGCCCTCGCCGCCCCTGGCGACCACGGCAGTCTCTCCTAGCTGGGTCAGGTCGGCCAGCAGTTCACCTGTCTCCAGGTCGGTGGCCAGAGTGCCGATGGGTACGTCGATGTAGATGTCTTCCCCGTAGGCGCCGGCCTTGTTGCGACCCTCTCCCTGACCCCCGGCGTGTGCACGGAAATGGGCCTTGCCCACCAGGCGCGAGAGCGAGGTGATGTCGTCCACGGCGCGCAGGAAGACAGAGCCGCCGCGCCCGCCGTGTCCGCCGTCCGGGCCGCCCTTCGGCATGTACTTGAGGCGCATGAAGGATAGGCCGCCGTCGCCGCCCTTGCCTCCCTGCACCGTTATGTCTAGAACGTCCCTGAACGCCACTCGTTGTCTCTCCAATAAGAACGCGGCCCCTGAGGGCCGCGCGGTCAGTTGCTGGGGTGGCGCGGCCTTCAGTCGGCCGCGATGGCCTCGGTCTGCTGCTCGATCGTAACGAAACGGCCCTTGGCGCCCTTGTTCTGGAACTTCACGTAGCCGTCGCGCAGAGCGAAGAGGGTGTAGTCGTTGCCCTGGCCGACGTTGTGGCCGGGCTTGAACTTGGTACCGCGCTGACGGACGAGGATGTTGCCGGCGAGCACGAACTGGCCGTCGAACCGCTTGACGCCGAGGCGCTTGGAGTGGCTGTCGCGGCCGTTGCGGGTGCTGCCTACGCCTTTCTTATGTGCCATGTTCTGTTACCTTCCTCGCTGCCTTAACCGACGCTCTTGACCCGGACTTCGGTGTAGTCCTGGCGGTGACCGGTCTTACGGCGGTAGTTGGACTTAGCCTTGAACTTGTAGATGTCGAGCTTAGGACCACGGCCGTGACCGAGAACTTCGACCTTGACAGTGGCAGAGCCCACGTCGGCGCCGACCTTGACGTCGTCGCCGCTGAGCAGCAGCACGG
This sequence comes from Truepera radiovictrix, assembly GCA_044462445.1. GTDB lineage: Bacteria > Deinococcota > Deinococci > Deinococcales > Trueperaceae > JAAYYF01. Next base: position 40,248 of record JBIQNJ010000011.1, read on the forward strand.
GCAGTTCGACCACGGCGCCCTCGTCGGCCGCGATCTTCTCGACCTTGAGGACATCACCCTCTTCAACGCGGTACTGCTTGCCGCCCGTCTTTACGATTGCGAACATCTTTCGACCTCCAGGGGCCTCCGCCTGGAGGTGGCCCTTACAGTAACCAGTATGAAGCGGACGACACCCTGTAATCGGGTTCGCCCGGCTACCAGAAGGAAGATGTTAGCAGATCGGCAGGCCTTCCCGCAACCGGGGCGCCTGAGGCGTTACGACCGAGGCGGCGGGTCGAGGCCGACCTTGATACTTGCCGGGCCCTACGTGCCTCGCCCGACCCCCGAATTGCCGTGTGGCAGCGTACCTATCTACGTTTCTCACGTGCCCCATGCTCTATACTCCTGTCGAGTTTCCAGAAAGGAGCTTTTCTATGGCCAAGTCCAAGACCGTAAGCAAAGCCGAGCTGGTCAACGAGGTTGCCGATAGCACTGGGCTTTCCAAGAAGGCCGTCAAGGAGACAGTAGACGCCCTCCTCGGCACCATGACGAGCAACATCGCCAAGGGCAACAAGGTCACGCTGACCGGTTTCGGCACGTTCGAAGTGCGCAAGCGCAAGGCGCGCACCGGCGTCAAACCCGGCACCACCGAGAAGATCAAGATCCCTGCCAGCAAGTACCCCGCCTTCAAGGCCGGCAAAAGCCTCAAGGACACGGTGAGCGGCAAGAAGAGCTCCAAGAAGTAACCTACTCAACCGATACGATCGAGCGCACCCGGGCAGCCGTCCGGGTGCGCTCTGCTGTTTCCGCTAACTGGCGCGGGACGGCCGAACGCCGGGCGAACTACGATGGACCCCATGACGGTCGCCGGCGCCCTGCATGTTCCGACTCCAACCACTTCTACGGGTCCAGTGCGGGTGATGGTGCTGTACGCCACCATGTTCGGCGCCACGGAGCTGGTGGCAGAGCAAGTGGCAGCGGAGTTGAGGAGTCAGCTCGAGCAGGACGACGTGCCCTGTAGAGACGTTGCCTACCTGGACCTGACGGCGCTGGCGGGCTTCGACCTGCTGGTGTTCGGGCTCTGCACCTGGAACATAGGTCAGCTGCCGTCCGATCTCGAGACGCGCCTGCCCGAGCTGGCAGCTCTTGACCTCTCGGGCAAGCTGCTGGCGCTGTTCGGAACGGGCGACGCGGTGGGGTACCCGGACACGTTCCTGGACGCGCTGGACATCGTTGACGAAGCGCTCCAGCCGACCGGCGCCACTCGCGTCGGCAGCTGGCCGGTACGCGGCTACACCTTCACGGCATCTCTCGCGCAGCGCGGCGATGAGTTCCTCGGTCTTGGCATAGACGAGGATAACGAGAGGGAGCTGACCGAGGAGCGCGTGAAGGGCTGGGTCGCCAAGGTGCTCTCTGAGTACCACGAGGCAGCCGCCGCCATGCAGTTGAACACGGCCGCCGCCGGGTAAACTCCTTAGTACATGCGAACGAACGAAGGCGTGACAAGCGTGCCGGCGCTGCTCCGCGCGAGGCGGACAGACGACGGTCTGGCCCTCAGGGTCAAGAAGCTCGGCCTCTGGACCGGCATCTCCTGGCGCGAGTACGCCGCCCGGGTGGACGGTCTGGCGCGCGAGATGATCCACATGGGCCTCGAGCCGGGCGAGCGCGTGGCCGTGCTATGCGAGAACCGCCCAGAATGGCTCATCGCAGACATCGCCGTTCAGACGGCCGGCGGCGCCACCGTGGGCGTTTACACCACGTCCAGCGCCAAGCAGCTCGCCTACCATGTGAACCACTCGAACGCCGTGGGGCTCATCCTGGAGGACGCCGAGCAGCTGGAGAAGTGGCTGGCCGTCAAAGACAGGTGTCCTACCGTGCGCTGGGTAGTGGTCATCGAGCCCGAGGATGTTGGCGGCATCCTTCCCTGGGACGACGTCGTCACCAGCGGCAGGGCGCGGTACGCGTCGGACCCGGGCCCGGTAGACGGGCGCCTGGCCGCCATCAAACCGGACGACACGGCCCTGTTCATCTACACCTCCGGCACCACCGGCGACCCCAAGGGCGCCATGCTTTCGCACGCCAACCTGCTGTGGGCCATCGACGCGCTGAACGACGCGGTGCCGATGACCGAGCGCGACGAGCTGCTGTCGTTCCTGCCTCTCTCGCACATCGTAGAGCGCCTCATCAGCGTCACGGCGCCCCTCAGGTTCGGCTACACGGTGTCGTTCACGGAGAACCTCGATACGGTGCTCACCAACCTGCAGGAGATACGGCCCACGGTGTTCTTCGCCGTGCCCCGCATCTGGGAGAAGGTGTTCTCTCTCGTCGAGCTCAACATGAAGGACGCCAACATCATCAAGCGCTGGGCGTACGGCATGGCCGTGCGCGCGGTGCGGGGCGGTCCGGGAGTGGCGTCGGTGGTGGCGCACCTGGCCGTGCTGCGGGTGCTGCGCTACCGCCTGGGGCTCGATCGCGTGCGCGTAGCCATCTCGGGCGCCGCGCCCATCGCTCCGGAGATCCTCTCCTACTTCAGGGCGCTCGGCATCGACATCCGGGAGGGGTTCGGCCTCACCGAGTCCACCGGCCTCATCGCCATCCACCGCGCCAACGGGAAGCTAGGCACTGTCGGCCCGGCCTTCAAAGGCGTAGACATCCGCATAGCGGAAGACGGCGAGATCCTGAGCCGCAGCCCCGGCAACTTCACGGGCTACCACGCCGACGCCGAGGCCACCGCCGAGGCGCTCGAGGACGGCTGGCTGCACACGGGCGACATCGGTGAACTGGACGAGCACGGCAACCTGAGCATCACCGATCGCAAGAAGGACATCCTGATAACCGCCGGCGGCAAGAACATAGCCCCACAGAAGATCGAGAACCAGCTCAAGTCCAGCATCTACATCAACGACGCCGTCGTCATCGGCGACAAGCGCCGCTTCCTCTCGGCCCTGCTCGTGCTCGACGAGGACAACATCACCCACTGGGCCATGGAGCGGCAGCTCTCGTACTCCACCTACACCGACCTGGCCAGGAACCCGGAAGTGTTCGAACTGATCCAGAGCGAGGTCGAGAAGGTCAACGACACTCTGGCGCGCGTGGAGACGATCAAGAAGTTCGCCATCCTGCCTAAGCGCCTGTACCACGAGGACGGCGAAGTGACGGCCACGCTCAAGGTCAAGCGCTCCAGCATCGCCGCCAAGTACAAAGACCTTATAGAGGAAATCTATGCGTGAAACCCGCGCACGCACCTGCAAACCAGCCACCAAGTACAAAGACCTTATCGAGGAGCTGTATGCCTGAGCTGCGCGCCTTCTACTGCATCGTGCTGAGTCAGGACGATCATGCTCTTCCGTGAGCGTTACGAAGAGGACCTCTGGCTCATCCGCGGTACCCAGGCGTGGGTCGTGGCCGGGCTGACCGGGGCGCTGCTGATCGCGCTGCCGTTCCTGTTCAAGGGTTACGTCGTTTACAACGTCACCCTGTTCTTCGTGTACGCCCTGGTGGCTCTTTCGCTCTCCGTCCTGGTGGGGCTCACCGGGCAGGTCTCCCTGGGGCACGCGGGCTTCCTGGCCGCGGGCGCCTACGCTCAGTGGGCCTTCACCGACATGGGGCTGCCGTTCCTGCTGGCGCTGCCGGCCACCATCGTCGTGGTGGCCCTGCTGGGCGTGATCATCGGCCTGCCGTCACTACGGCTCGAGGGACCGTACCTGGCCATCGCTACGCTGGGCTTCGGCCTGGCCATCCAGCAGATACTCAACAACTGGCGCTACGTGGGCGCCAGCACCGGCAAGCTCATGAACCGCCCGGAGTTCTTCGGCATCGACTTCTTCTCCGACCGCAACTACTACTACCTGGTCCTCGTGATAGCGGGCCTGGCCACCTGGATGCTCTTCAACCTCGAGCGCTCGCACATAGGCCGGGCGTTCCGGGCCACGCGCGACGCCGACCTGGCCGCGCAGATGAGCGGCATCGGCCTGGCGCGCTACAAGACGCTGGCGTTCATCATCTCCGCGGGCGTAGCCGGGCTCGCCGGAGCGCTCTTCGGCCCGCTGGTGGGCTACATCACGCCCGAGAGCTTCAACCTACTGCTGTCCATCAAGTTCTTACTGATGACCATAGTGGGCGGCTTGGGCTTCCTACCCGGCGCGCTGCTGGGCGCAGGCTTCATCACGGGCCTCGACGCCTACCTCACCACCTTCCGCAACTGGTCGCAGCTCGTGTTCGGCGTGGTGGTCATCGCCATCATGATGCTTGAGCCTGCGGGCCTGTACGGGCGTTGGCTCAAGATCAAGCGCTTCTGGAAGACGTGGCCGCTGTGAACTTGGCCGACCTCTTGCAGGTGCTGGTTTCCGGAGCGAGCGTAGGCAGCGTGTACGCCCTCGTGGCGCTGGGCCTCGTCCTGCTGTACCGCACCACGCGCATCCTCAACTTCGCGCACGGCGACATCGGCGTGCTGGGCACCTTCATCGCCTACACGTTCCTGCGGCAGCTCAACATCCCGTTCGGTCTGTCTTTCGCCCTCGCCCTGGTGGCCGCGGCGGTCATCGGCGGGCTCATCTACCTGCTGCTGGTGCGCCCCGCCAAGAACCAGAGCGAGCTCGGCCTGCTCATCCTCACGCTTGGCCTCGCCCTCTTCCTGGGCGGGCTGGACGCGCTGGTGTTCGGCACCGACAACAAGACCGTGCCCACGCTGGTCAACGACAGCATCATACGTGTGGGCGGCGCCGCGCTCAGCGTCGTCTCTCTCGTCACGGCCGCTTTCGGGGTGGTGCTCATGGTGGCGCTGTGGGCGCTGCTCACGTTCACCAAGCTCGGCGTGGCCATGCGCGCCGTGGCGCAGCGCGAGGACGTGGCCGAGGCCATGGGCCTCCCCGTCAAGAAGGTGCTGGTGGCCACCTGGGCGGCGTCCGCCATCCTCGCCGCCGCCGCTGCCCTGCTCTTCGCCCCGACCACGCTGCTCAACCCGACCATGATGCTCGACCCCCTGTCGAAGGGGTTCGTGGCAGCCGTCATCGGGGGTATGAACTCGTTGCCCGGTGCCGTGCTGGGCGGTTACCTCCTCGGTGTGCTGGAGCTGCTGGTGGGCATCTACGTGTCGCTGGAGTTCAAGGCGTCGTTCGCCTTCCTCGCCGTCATCCTGGTGCTCGTCTTCAGGCCCCACGGCCTGCTCGGCAAGGCCGACGTGAAGCGCGTTTGAGTGAGCGTTCATGTTCGCCTGGAACGCCGTTCGCGGCCCCTTTCTCACCTTGCAGCGCGTGGTAGCGTTGTAGGCGACAAAACCATGGAAAGACCCGCACGCGGGGAAAGGAGCAACATGAAGCGGCTCTTCGCGCTCATCGTTCTTACTGGCATGCTACTGGTCGGCTTCGGCAGCGCCCAGGGCGTCACCGACAGCCAGATCGTCATCGGCAACTGGGGTCCGCAGTCCGGCCCCGCCGCCGCCTGGGGCACGGTCACCACGGCCGTGGACGCCTACTTCCGCTACATCAACGACCAGGGCGGCATCCACGGCCGCCAGCTGGTGCTTGCCACCCGTGACGACGGCTACGACCCCGCCCGCACCGTGGGCGCCGTTCGCGAGCTCATCGACAGCCAGGGCGTGTTCGCCTTCGTCGCCGGTGTAGGCACTGCCAACGGCCTGGCCGCCCTGCCGCTCATCCAGCGTGCCGGCACCCCCTGGGTCGGCCCGGCCTCCGGCTCCGAAGAGTTCGAAGCCAACTCGGGCGGCCTCATCTTCGCGACGTTCGCCGACTACATCACCGAAGCCGTGCTCATGACGCGTCACGCCGTCACAGAGCTGGGCAGCAAGAACATCGCGATCTTCTACCAGAACGACGGCTACGGCCAGGCCGGCCTCCGCGGTCTGGAGATGGAAGTGGCCGCGCTGCAGGCAGCCGGCTACGACGTCACCGTGGGCGACAAGGTGAGCTACGAGCGCGGCACCACCAACCTGGGCGTTCAGGCCCTCCGCCTGCGCGGCTCTGGCGCCGACAGCGTGCTCCTCTTCTCCGATCCCACCGCTGCAGCCAACCTCGTCAACGAGTTCGGCCGCCTCGACTTCCACCCGCAGATGCTGGCCACGGTCACGCTGCTCGACCCCTCGCTGCTCAGCAACCCCGGCATGCAGGGCGCGCTGTTCTCGGTGTTCCTCAAGCTGCCCAGCGTCATCGTGGGTGAGGGCAACGGCGATCCTATAGCCGACCAGCTCTACCGCGACATCATCGTGGCCTACGCGCCGCAGATCGCCGCCGACCCGTTCCGGGCTCTGGCCGGCATCGCCTTCGCGCAGCCGCTGGTGCTGGCCCTCGAAGCCGCCGGCCCCAACCTCACCCGTGAGGCCCTCCTCGACGCCCTGAAAGGCATCGACGGCTACACCGACGGCCTGTACCACAACCTCTCGTTCGCCGACGGCTACCAGGGCAACAACTCCGTGATGCTGCTCCAGGTGACCCCCGTGGGCCTGCGCCCCGTGTCCGGCTGGCTCGAGCGCTAAGCATTAGTTGAAGAGGCGTGGGCGGCGCCGTAGATAGCGCCGCCCACGCACCATGAAACATGAGACCCCATATGCCCGAGCTGCTCACCCTATCTAACATCACCCTCACGTTCCGCGGGCTCACAGCTATATCTGACGTATCTTTCACGCTTCCCGAGGGGCAGGTCGCGGCGCTCATAGGCCCGAACGGGGCCGGCAAGACCTCCCTCTTCAACGTCATCTGCGGTTTCTACAAACCTCAGAAGGGCACCGTTACGTGGCGCGGCAAGACCATAACGGGCACGCCGCCGCACATGGTGGCGCGCGCCGGCATCGGCCGCAGCTTCCAGAACATCGAGCTGTTCAAGACGCTCACCTGCCTGGACAACCTGCTGCTGGGCCGGCACCTGCACGTGCGCTCCAACCTGCTCAGCGCCATGCTCTCGACCCGTGCCTGGGTGAAGGACGAGGTGGCGCAGCGGCGCAAGGCAGAGGAGCTGATGGACCTGCTCGACCTGCAGGCCTACCGCAACATGCCGGTGGGCGCGCTGCCGTACGGCGTCCAGAAACTCATCGAGGTGGCGCGGGCGCTGGCGGCGGAGCCTTCCCTGCTGCTGCTGGACGAACCTGCGGCCGGCATGACCGTCGAGGAGAAGGACGACATGATGGTCACGCTGCTGCGCCTGCGCAACGAGCTCAACCTGACCATGCTGGTGGTGGAGCACGACCTGCGCGTGGTCAGCAGGCTGGCTGACCGAGTCCTGGTGCTGGATCACGGCACGCTCATAGCCGACGGCACGCCCGGTGAGGTGCAGGACGACCCGGCGGTCATCCGCGCTTACCTGGGCAGCACGCGGCTGGCAGAGAGTCAGCCGCCCAAGCCGCAGCCGCCCGTAGAAGGGGCGGCCTCATGAGCGAGCACGCCACCCCGCTCAGGGACGGTGCGGCCACGGGTAACGGCGTTACCCCGCTGCTGGAGCTGCGCACGGTAGAGAGCGGCTACCACAAGCAGCTCCGCGTGCTTAAGGGCGTTTCGCTCAAGCTCATGCCAGGGACCTGTGTGGCCGTGCTGGGCTCCAACGGCGCCGGCAAGAGCACCATGCTCAAGACCGTGATGGGCCTCATAGACGACGAGCCGCGCAAGGGCACCGTCTGGGTGATGGGCAGGAACATGACGCGCGCCGACACCGAACGCATCTCGCAGGCCGGCATAGCCTACGTGGTCGAGGACCGCGGCATGTTCCCCGACCTCACGGTGGGTGAGAGCTTGCGCCTGGGCGCCTACCATCGCAACGACCGCAACGAGGTGAAGGACGACCTGGAGCGCATATTCAGCTACTTCCCCCGGCTGGCCGAGCGCCACAAGCAGGAGTCGGGCACGCTCTCGGGCGGCGAGCAGCAGATGCTGGCCATCGCCCGGGCACTGATGAGCCGGCCGAAGCTGCTGATGCTCGACGAGCCCAGCCTGGGCCTGGCGCCGCTGCTGGTGGAGGAGATCTTCGGCGTCATCCGCACCATCAACCGCGAGGGGATGGGCATACTCCTGGTAGAGCAGAACGCCAACCAGGCGCTGTCTATCGCCGACTACGGCTACGTGCTCGAGGGTGGCCGCTTCGTGTTAGAAGGAGACGCCGCAGAACTGCGCGCCAACGAGAACGTTCAGGAGTTCTACCTGGGCGTGAGGGCCGACGACGGCGAGGCCAGGCTGCACGTCCGGCGCCGCCGGCGCAGGTGGAACTGAAGCGCTAGGCCCAGATCGGCTGAGGCGGTAAGCCGGTGACTAGGGTCAGGGACGAGAGGCCCAGATCACGGCAGGCGGCAAGCCTCGTTCGACCAGCAAAGAAAGTCGCTCGGCTATGGCGGGTAACCGCCAGGTGCCGAGCGAACGTACGTTACGAGACTACTTGCTTAGAGAAGGTTCAGTAGCGGCCACCGGCGGACGCCGTGACGACCACGTTGGCAGCCTGAAGGCCCTTCTTGCCCTGCTCGACGTCGAAGCTTACTTCGTCGCCTTCATTGAGGTTGCGGAAGCCCGAACCCTGGATGGCCGAGAAGTGCACGAAGACGTCGGGCTCGCCGCCGCCCTGCTCGATGAAACCGAAGCCCTTCTCACTGCTGAACCACTTGACCTTGCCTGTTGCCATACTCCAACCATTTCCTTACCAGCCCGGCGAGCCGGGCACATGATTTCGAGGCCTGTAGGCCCCCGTTCCGAAACGACGACTTGAGTTCTGGAACAGGCGAAGTTTACGACGTGCACGCAAAACAGGCAAGTGACGCAGGTACAGTTGTCACGGCGTCCGTTCCTGGGCGGGCGACGCGCCGGCGCCACGCGGTTACACTCTGCGGCAGTGACAGGCGAGCCCCGACCGAAGAACGAGAACAAGCGCGAGTGGATAGACTACTCGGCCGAGATGAAGATCAGCAAACACCGGTCGTTGCGGGTCACGTACCGCGTCATCGGCTTCCTGGCCATCGGCCTCGGCATCCTGGGGTACATCCTGCCCGGCCTGCCCGGGACCGTGTTCATCCTCATCGCGGCCTACTTCTTCGGGCAGTCTTCGCCCCGCTTCTACAACTGGCTCATGAACCACCGCGCGTTCGGCACTATGGTACGCGACTTCCGCGCGGGCAAGGGCATCCCGCGGTGGGTGAAGGTGTACGCCCCGCTGATGATCGTCACCTTCTCGGGCTGGAGCATGTACCAGGTGGGCTTCGTAATGCACAGGCCGTGGGTGGCGGCCTGCATATTCGCTGTAGCGGCTTACGGGGTCTTCTACATACTGCGGCAGCCCACGAGGAAGCCCGATCCGCCAGTAGAGAGCCCCGCCGCGCACTGACGCGCGAACGGGGCTGACCACCGATGACTGAAACTGGTTCAGCTGACCAGTGTGGCTTCCACGCTTATGGAGAGGCCTGCCAAGGCCTTCGAGACCGGGCAGCCCTTGGAGGCTGCGTCTACTTTCTCTTGGAAAGTGGCCTCGTCTATGCCGGGTACGCGCGCCGTGGTGATGAGGTGGCTGGTGGTGATCTGGGGCCCGTCATCGCCCACGATCATGGTCACCTGCGCCACGGTCTCAACGGACTCGGGCGGGAAGCCGGCGTTGGCCAGTTGGGCCGACAGGGCCATGGAGAAGCAGCCCGCGTGGGCTGCGGCCAGCAGCTCCTCGGGGTTGGTGCCGGTGTCGCTGGCAGCCCCCTTCTCGAAGCGTGAACGGAACGAGAACGGGCCCTCGTAAGTGCCGCTGGGCAGCTTCATGGTGCCGTTGCCCTCTTTGAGCGTGCCGTTCCAGACAGCCGTAGCTTTGGTGGTTGGCATGTTGGTCTCCTTTCTCTTAACGACTACAAGCTACCGCGATTGGCGCGGCAAAGGTTGCGCCTACGGACGGTGAGGGAGCGACTTCTCGGAGCTGTTCCTAGTTCCGCCAGGCGTGCTTAGCGCGGCACCGGTCGCAGCGTGCGACACGCTTCCCGCCATCACGCCGGTTAGCATCACGCCATGCCTTCCGCCCCTTCGTCCAGCACCAAACCGATCCTGATGATCATCATCGCCAGCATGCGCCAAGGCCGCGCGGGGCTGCCCGTGGGCAAGTGGTTCGAAGCGACCGCCGACTCACACGGCGCCTTCAGCATCGACCTGGTCGACCTGGTGGAGCTGAACCTGCCGCCTATGACCGAGCCCAACCATCCACGGCTGCAGCAGTACACCCAGGAGCACACCAAGGCGTGGAGCGCCCGCGTGAGCGCCGCCGACGCGTTCGTGTTCGTTACCCCCGAGTACAACCACACCTTCACTGCACCCCTCAAGAACGCCCTCGACTACCTGAGCAAGGAGTGGGCCAACAAGCCGCTAGGGTTCGTCACCTACGGCGGGGTGTCCGGGGGCACGCGCGCCATGACGGCACTACTGCCGGTGGCGTTCGCGCTCAGCATGCGTGCCGTCCAGCCGGCGGTTAACATCCCGTTCTTCGGTCAGTACCTGAAGGAGGGGCAGTTCGAACCGAACGACGTGACCATGAAGGCGGCCGCCGACATGCTGACCAGGCTCGAGGGCGAGGCGCGCAGGAGCCTCCAGCTACGGCAGGGGTAGGTGCTCGCCGGAGCGCACTGCGCCGGTAGGCGCGGCGGCCCGCCCCAGCGGTGCCGGAGGCAGGCGCCGCCTCAGTCGTCGTAACCTTCGAGGTAACCGCGCGCCTGGCGCGTGAACATGCGGGCGTAGGTGCCGTTCACCTCCAGTAGCTCCTCGTGCGTGCCCTGCTCGGTTATGACGCCGCCCTCCAGCACCACGATGCGCTCAGCCATGCGCACGGTGCTGAAGCGGTGCGACACGATCACGGCTATGCGCCCGCGCGCCTGCTGCCGCAGCGTCTCGATGACCTCGTACTCGGCGTCTGCATCCAACGCCGAGGTGGGCTCGTCGAAGATGAGCACGGACCCTCCACGGAAGTAGAGGCGGGCCAAGGCCAGGCGCTGCCACTGACCGCCCGATAACTGCCGCCCGCCCTCGAACCAGCGCCCCAGCATGTTGTCGTAACCCTTGGGCAGCTGCTCGATGAACGCATCGGCACCTGCCCTCCTGCCGGCCTCGCGCACGGCGGCGTCCATGGCAGCAGCCTCGGCCGGGTCTGCGCCCTTCTTGGCCAGGTCGTCGGCGCCCTTGCCCAGAGCGATGTTCTCGCGCACGGTCATCTGGTACTGACCGAAGTCCTGGAACACCGTGCTCATCTCGGCCCGCAAGGAGGCGGGGCTGAAGCGCGAGGCGTCTTGACCGTTCACCAGTACCGCACCGCCGGTGGGGCGGTACAGGGCCGTCATGAGCTTGACGATGGTCGACTTGCCGGCACCGTTCTCCCCCACCAGCGCCAGCATCTGCCCCCTCTCGACCTTGAAGTTGATGCCCCGCAGCACGTCGCGCTCGGTTAGGGGGTAGCGGAAGTACACGTCCCTGAACTCTATGGAGTCGATAGGCCCGCTCCACTCCTCGCCCGCCTCGGTGGTGCCCGTGGGCAGCTCAAGGAACTCGTACAGGTTGCGCATGTACAGGAGGTTCTGGTAGATGCCGGTGAAGCCCGAGAGCAGGTTGCTGAACTGGCTCTGTAGCTGCGATATGCCCTGGATGAAGAGGCCGAAGTCGCCTACCGTCAGGGCGCCCGCGGCCGCACGCCTCAGTACCAGGAACGTGGCTGCGCCCACCATGCTGGTGGAAAGCAGGGAGGCGGCAAGGCCCCAGCCGCTGCGGCGCCTGATGAGCGACACGAGTTGCTGGCGGAAGCCCAGGTAGTACTGCTGCCAGCGCTCCATGAGGTAGCCGCCGAAATCGAACAGGCGTATCTCCTTGACCGCCTGATCGTTGGTCAGCAGCTGCCCCAGGTAGTTCTGCCGGCGCGCGTCGGCCGCCTGGCGGCGGATCATGCGGTAGCCCTCGGTGCCGAAGCGCGAGGAGATGATGACGCTGGGTACCGACGCCAGCAGCACGAGCGGCACGATGGCCCAGCCGAGCTGCGCCATGAGCGCGCTGACGGACCCCAGCGTAACGAGCGCCTGCACCAGCGCCACGATCTGGGTGAACACGCCCAGCGGCCTGGAACCCACCTCGCGGTAGGCGTTCTGCAGGGCGTCGTAGCTGGTGGGGTCCTCGAACTGCGCCAGATCGAGCTCGTTGGCCTTCGTGAGGATGCGGCGACTTATGCGGTTCTGCAGCGAGTCGCCCAGCAGTTCACGCGTGGCGCCCTGCAGGGCGGAGATAACGCTGGAGGCGGCGCTTACGCCGATCTGCAGCAGCAGCAGCCCGAGCATGGGCTGGAGCGCCTGGGTCGGCTCGCCGAGCTCGCCGGCGATGGCCGAGGCCACCGCGTCTAACAGCAGCTTGGCGATCCAGAGCGTGGCGGCCGGCAGCAGCGCCTGCACGATGCTCAAGGTCGCTATGAGCAGCGTCTGCGCCGGGTTGGCCTCCCACACGAGTGCCAGCGTGGAGCGCAGGTCGCGCAGCATGGTGGCCGGCGACACCGGGGGGAGCTGCTCGGGCTGTAGGCGCGGCGCCCTCATGCCCATAAGTTGCCCGCCATGAAGTCGTACATGCTGCGGTCTGCAACCCCCCTGTAGCCCAGACGGTAGTACAGGGCGTTGGAGGTGGGGTTGGCCAGGTCGGTGAACAGGAAGACCGTCTTGCGGCCTTCGTCAAGCAGGAGCTGCGTCACCTGCGCCACGAGAGCGGCCGCGTAGCCCTTGCGGCGGTGCTCCGGTGGCGTATACACGGGGCCGACGCGGATGCCGTTGGGCGTTCGTCCACGTGCGCCCGCGACAGAGACGGGTTCGCCGTCGACCAGCCACAGCCATATGCCGCCTGCCGTGGCGGCGAGGTCGCGGGTGACGCTGGCCTCGGCCGTGTCGGGTTCGCTGGGCAATGTCTCCTGCCTGAACGCCCGCCACCAGTCGATAAGGAGCTGCTTGTGGCTCTCGTCCGCTCGGACCAGGCGGCCAACCACGGCCGGAGGGGGCGTCACAGCCACACACTCGTGAATGCGTTCGGCCATGACCAGGTCGTAGTTGAGCCCATGGAGCCCGGCGTACTCATGCACGAAGCGCTTGCTCAGGTCTACGGGACCAACCACCCCGGGCAGGCCCGCCGGCAGGTTGTCGAGCAACGCGGTGATCAGCGCCGCATGGTCGGTCAGGCCAGGGTCTGGCTCGCTCAGGATAGGTCTGTGGGGTGGTGTCCGCAGCACGCTTAGGGCCGGCCGGTCGGGCTGCCCTGGCACCCAGAGCGTGGCCAGCAGGTACTCCTCCACGGAGCCGCGCTGGATGGCTCCCAGCAGGCCTATCTGCAGGCAGTTGGCGGCCTCGTGTTCCAGCATGCCCGGCATGACCATACGTGCGAACTCCGCCACGTCATCATGCCGCGTGAACCTGTAGCTCTCGGAATGTGCGTCCACGGGGCAATGTAACTCATCCGGCACCCCTGTTCGGTGGCGGTTAACGCCGCGTGAACGCTGGGCCTGGAGCGACCGAACAGCGGTCCCTGACGACCCTCAGGCGTGGTTATCATCTTGCGCATGGCTGGCCGCCCGTGAGCCGAGTGTCGAACGACCACCATGCCGGCAGGAAGCGCGTGGCGACGCCCAGCACCACGCCCCCGCTCAACCTGGCACTGGGTGCACTGCTGATGCTCGGCTCCATGGTCCTGCTGCCGGTCATGGACGGTCTGGCCAAGGGGTTAAGCGAGCGCTACCCGGTACTGCAGGTGACCTGGGCGCGTTACCTGTTTCACCTGCTCAGCATGCTGCCTCTGCTGCTGGTGCGTTACCGCCCCAAGGAGCTGCTTCCCACACGTGCAGGGCTGCAGCTCGTACGTGGCGCCTTGTTACTGGCGGCCACCGTCCTGTTCTTCGCCGGCCTGGCGCAGCTGCCGCAGGCTACGGCTCTGGCGCTCTTCTTCATCTCTCCGCTTGTGGTCACTCTTCTGGCGCCCCTGCTGCTGGGCGAGCGGGTGGGTGCATGGCGTGTGCTGGCTGTGGTCATCGGCTTCGGCGGCGTGCTGCTGATCCTGCGGCCAGGTAGCGACGCAGCTAGTTGGGGTGCGGTGCTGGCTCTGCTCGCCGGCGTGGTGCACGCGTTCTACATGCTCTTCACACGGCGCCTGGCCGGAAGTGCGCCGCCGCTGGTAACGCTGGCCTACACGGCGGTCGTAGGCGCCGTCATCATGTCGGTGGTCGTGGTGTTCGTCTGGGTGACCCCCACGCCGCGCGACTTCACGATCATGGTCCTGCTGGGTGTGCTGGCTGCCTCCGGCCACTTCCTACTCATCAAGGCCTTCGACCACGCGCCCGCCACTTTCCTGGCGCCCCTCGGCTATGCGGAGATGGTCACGGCGTTGGTGTTCGGCTACCTGGCTTACGGCCACCTGCCGGACTTCTGGGCGTGGATAGGCATGGCCATCATCGTAGGCACCGGCGTACTGGTGTCGTTGTGGGAGACCAGAGGCGCTAGGCGCGGGCCCATCCGCGCTTTCCGCAGTATGCGGAGCACCACTGTAGACCGATCCGAGGAGAAACGTAACTAGCGTCCGGCGCGGCTCATGCCCGTACAATCGAAGCATGGCAACCAAAGCTCAAGGCAGCAGTTCGGCGTTCTCCACTGGCGTCGCCACGGCCATAACGGCGGTTCGCAACGGGGCAACGCGCCTCCGCAACTCCATAGTCAAGGTACTGCCTGGTGAGAGACCCGAGTGGCTGGTGCTGGAACTGACCGGCACTTTCCCCGCACGCAAGGCCAAACGCAAGATGCTCTCGCCAGAGAGCCTGATGGGGGCAGAGAGGCACGTCTCGCAGGAGGAGCTGGTTGCCATAGTGACCGCGCTTTGCGAGGCAGATTGGCTCAAGGGCGTGGTGGTGCGCGTTCAGGACATGCAGGTGGACTGGGCGGGGGCCTACGCCGTGCGCCGCCAGTTGCAGCGTCTGAAGGATGCCGGCAAGCAGGTGGTGGCCACCGCCAGCCGGCTAGGCAACACCGACTACTTCGTTGCCAGCGCAGCAGACCAGATAGTCGTGCCGGAAAGCGGTGAGTTCGGCATGAACGGAACGGCAGTCACCGCCACCTACAAGGCCAGGTTCCTGGCGAGGTTCGGCATCAGTTTCGACAAGCTGGCCATAAAGGAGTACAAGAGCGCTGGCGACGACATGGTGCGCGAAAGCATGAGCGACGGTCAGCGTGAACAATTGAACGCTCTGTTAGACAGCCTGCAGGCCACGTTTGCCGAGACCGTTGGTCAGGGCCGCTCGAAGAGTCCCGACGAGGTGACAGCCTGGGTCGATGAGGGGGTCTCGTCAGCCAATCAGGCCGCCGCTCTGGGAATGATAGACCGCGTTGCGTACGAGGACGAGCTGCTGACAAAGGCGCACAAGCCGCTTGCCGCCGGGGCCATGTTCCTTACCCGTCAGGTCAGCGCATCTTCACCAAAGCGAGTTGCCGTTGTTTCGCTCCAGGGTTCGATAATCCCGGGCAAGTCGCGTAAGCCGCCCGTGCCTCTTCCAATCTTTGGCGACCGCATGGCTGGCAGCGAGACTCTGGTACGCGCTCTTAGGGCGGCAGGCAAAGACAAGCGCACTGCTGCGGTGGTGTTCCATGTGGACTCTGGCGGCGGCTCGGCACTGGCCAGTGATCTGATGTGGCGCGAGGTCAAGCTGTTGGCACAGCGCATGCCTGTTGTAGCGGTCATGGGTTCAGTTGCCGCCAGCGGCGGTTACTACGTTCTGACCCACGCAACCAAGGTTGTGGCTGCACCCGGCACCATCACGGGTTCGATCGGTGTGCTGACCCTGAAGCCGGTTCTGGAAGAGTTCAACGCCAAGTACGGCTTTAGCCCCGAAACGATAAAGCGCGGCAAGTTCGCTGACCTCTACTCTGCCTCTACCCCGTTCGATGACGAGCAGCGCGCCCAGGTTCAGCGCTATATAGATGAGGTTTACGAACGCTTCGTAGCGCGCGTGGCCGATGGCCGCGGGCTTACGCCCGAGCGGGTGAACGAGATAGGCCGGGGTCGCATCTGGTCTGGCGTTGATGCTCTGAAGATAGGTCTGGTTGATGAATTAGGCGACGTTGCCAGCGCCATCGAGCTTGCCAAGAGTCTGGCTTCATTGCCGAAGAACGCACCCGTGTGGAACGTGCCTGCGCCTCAGAAGTACGTGCTGCCCGTTGGCGACGACGCCGAGAGCATGCTGGCGGCGGTGGCACCGTTGCTCAAGGAGAGGGCGTTGATGGTTATGCCGTGGGAGCTGGCAGTTCGTTAGACGCTTGCGCTGGCCCGCACCGAAGGGTACAGGCTGCCCCAACTAGGCGGAGCCTATGTCGGTATTGCTGAAGTCGCCCGCCTATGTCGGGGCTCCGATGAGGCGTTCGTTTGCTGCCTGAAGGGTGTCCATCACTTCAGGCGCCGACGGTTCATTCAGCAGCACCGCCATCAGAGCCGAGGTATGGATTACCCGTGAATCAGCTCGGCAATCCGAACTCGTCGTAGCCGAGGATCTCGTCCGGGCTCCGAGTATCGCGAACTGGAAGTGAGGCAACAAAGTCTTGGATGCGTCTGACTTCTTCGGCCAGCGCTGTGGGCTCACCCTCCTTGCGTAAGGAGGCTAGTTTCTCCCGCAGCGCCGTTACAACAGCGTCGGTAAGGCTGGAACCTGTTGCGGCTGCAATCTCACGGGTCAGCCGGTGGGCCTCGTCGTTCTTGATGGTCAGCGCCATATCTCCCCCCTACAAGTGGTAGACAAGTACCTGTCTTTCTACCTTTTCTGTGGGGACCAGCTCGTTGAATCACAATTGGACGGCAAGACATCAGCTTCAACCGTGGAGGTGGTTCAACAGCCACCTTAGGTAATAGGGCGTGTATCCGGGCTGCCAATCCGCCACCGTACCGTGCCAGTTCTTGAATCGGAGATGGT
>JBIQNJ010000012.1:0-56029 GCA_044462445.1 Truepera radiovictrix
ACATCGGCTATGGCTTCGAGGTAGTTCTTCGACGCCTCGTAGACCAGCCACGCCGCCAGCTCCACCCGGCGGCGGCGCATGATGGCCGCCAGGCGCATGAGCGTGCGGGCACGGTGCTCCATGGGCAGCCGCGACCAGCCCTCGTAAGCCTCCTCAGCCGCCTTGAACGCCTGCTCAATGTGGGCGCCCTTGCCCTTGGCCGCACGGCCCACCAGGCGGTCCTTGCGAGAGGGGTCGTACGACTCGAGCCATTCGCCGGTGACAACCTGCTTGCCTCCGATGACGAGGCCGTAGTCTCTGCCGAGCTGACCCTCCACCTTCTTCAGGGTCGCTTTGAACTCGGCCAGGGTGTCCGGGTCTGAGTAGTCGGCGAACGGTTCGTTCTTATAGGGCTCGAACAGCATGAGCACCATCCTTTCGTTAAGGGCCTGCGCCTAAGGTCGTACCCAAGATCAGCTGCCTTAAACTACCAGCTAGCCCGAAGTTACACCCGCCACGTTTCGCTCGGGAGTCTTGCGAGAGACACGCCGAAGCGCCCTAGCCCACCAGACCGCGCAGCACGAACGCCAGGTTGGAGGGGCGCTCCGCGATACGGCGGCTGTAGTAGCCGTACCAGTCGTCGCCGAACGGAACGTACACCCGCATAGGGTGGCCGGCGGCTGTGAGGCTCTGCTGCAGGCCGTTGCGCACGCCGTAGAGCATCTGCACCTCGTACCTGTCGGGGTTCGCCCGAGCACCCTTCACGTAGGCGAGCAGCTCTCGCAGCAGCGCCTCGTCGTGCGTGGCGATGTTGAGCTTCACACCGGACTCGAGCGTGCGGTAGCACAGCTCGCGGTAGGCATCCTCGATCTTGGCACGGTCCTGGAAGGCCACCTCGGGCGACTCGCGGTACGCACCCTTGACTATCCGCACCTCCATCGGGCCTTGCTCGATGTCGGCAGCAAGTGCAAGGACGCGCTCCAGGTCTGCCGGTGTGCGGTGAAGGTACGACTGCAGCACCGTGGAGACGTGGTGGTGACCGTCGGTGCGCAGCCGCTCGAACAGGTTCAGGGTGCGGTCGACGTAGGGCACGTTCTCCATGTCGAGGCACAGGTGCCCGCCCACGTCGAACAGGGTGCCGGCCAGGCCGGAGGCGAGCTCGTAGGCTAGCTCGCTGCTCACACCAAGGCCCAGTTGCGTGGGCTTGACGCTGAAGTAGCGCGAGGTGCCTGCCGCCGCGGCGGCCTTCACCGCTGCCGTGATGCGTTCGGCGGTGCGGCGGGCCTCGTCTTCGGTAGAGACGAACTCGCCGAGCACGTCTAGCACCATCTTGCGGCCGCTCTCCTCGACCGCCCGCAGCGCGGGCAGCGCGGACTCGAAATCCTGCCCGGCAACGAAACGGCCGACGCCTAGGCGCCAGCCGTAGCGGGTGAGCATGTTGCGAACGAACGGGGCGTCGGCGGTAGCGAGCATGACATTGCGGTAGAGAGCAGGAAAGTCCATCAGCAGCGCTCATCTTACCCCCGCGAAGACGTGCTCTTCGTCACCTTCCCGGACGAAGTAAACATTCGAACAGCCCCCCTTCAGGGCAGGTTGCTAGCCTGTGCTCGATGCGCTCGACCGGCCGCCTTGGGGCATTTTCTGTGGCGGCTACGGCTAAGGGCGAAGGCGGAGGAACTGACGTAATGAACGGACCTTTGATCTGCCCCAGAGCGCGGTCTGTGGCCGCCAAGGCGGGCCAGTGAAACTGTTCTTCGTGAGGCACGGCGAGACGGACTGGGAGTCCGTCGAGTCACGCGGGGCCAAGGGATGGGCGAAGGACTTCGCGCCCCTGACGCCACTCGGTCGCCTGCAGATCGACACCATCGCCAGAGACTTCAGGCTGCAGGAGGCCGAGGCCATCCTGTGTTCCACCTTCACGCGCGCGCTGGAATCGGCTGCGCTGCTGAGCCGGGCCATAAACAAGCCCCTGTATGTAGAACACGACCTGCACGAGTGGCTGCCCCAGAAGGACCCGCTGGCCGACCTAGACCCTAACCTCATCGAGCGCGCCAGCCGCGACTTCGACGGCCGTGCGCCGGCGGAAGAGGGCGCTCCCTGGGAGTCTGTGGCCGAGGTGAGAGAGCGCGTGCTGGGGGTGCTCAGGCGCTACCGCCACTTCAGCACCCTCGTGGTCGTGACGCACGGCGTGGTCATCGGCAGCATCGTGGGCGTGCAGCGGCTGGTAGATCACGCCGAGATAGTGCCGTTCGACCTCGACTTCAACGCGTTGCCGGAGACGCCGGCCGCACACGAGCTGCAAAGGCGGCGGTGACGCTTACGTCGCGGCAGCCACGCCCCCTCGACCTCCCGACCGCCGCGATACTGCACGGCGCCATCGTGCGCCTGGAGCCGCTCTCGGCGGAGCATCTGCCGGCGCTCAAGGCCATCGCGTTCGGCCACCCGGAGGAGTTCGCGCTCACGTCCACACCCGGCAACGAAGAGCAGGCCGCGGTCTACTTCGGCACCGCGCTACGGCAGCAGGCCGAGGCCACCGGCCACCCTGTCGCCGTGGTGTTGCAGAGCTCGAACCGCGTGGTGGGCGTAAGCCGCCTGAGCGAGGTCCATACCGGCCACCGGCGGTGCGAACTGGGTTTCAGTTGGTACGACCCCACGCTGTTCCGGACAGGCGTGAACCTCGAGTCCAAGCTGCTACTGCTGGGGTTCGCCTTCGAGGACCTGCAGCTCCACCGGGTCCATATCCAGACCGATACGCGCAACCTGCGCTCTCAGAGGGCTATCGAGGCGTTAGGCGCCAAGCGCGAGGGGACGTTACGCCGGCACCAGGTGGCCGCCGACGGCTACGTGAGAGACACGGTGGTGTACTCGATCACCGACCTGGACTGGCCTGAGGTGGCGCGCCATCTCAGGACCAAACTAGACAAGAAGTTGAACGAGCTAGCCGGGCGCGAACCCCTCACCTGATCCAAGACCGCTAAGGCCTAGTCGACACGGAACGGCAGGCGCTTCGAGCTCACCGGATGCCGTGGAGTATCTCTTCGAGCCCTTCAGGGTCGGTGATGAACACTTCCTTGGGGCGCGTCTCGATGACGCCCTCCGCCTCCAACGCCTTCAGCGCCCTCGTCACCGTCTCCCGCGAGGTGCCGGCTAGGTTGGCCAGCTCCTGGTGAGTGAGGCGCACGAGCGCGCGCTCCTCCTCGACCTCGACCACGCCCCCGTTGTACAGGCGCAGCAGCACGTACGCCACGCGCCCCTGGGCGTCCTTGTAGGAGAGGATCTGCGACTCGTCGTCCATGCCCCGCAGCCGCGCCGCCAGCGTGGCGGTGAGGTTGAGGCTGACGGCGGGGTAGTCGGCTATGAGCTTGCGGAAGTCGTCCTGGAAGAGGAGGTAGGCGTTCACCTCGCTGAGGGTGATGACGGTGGCGCTGCGGGTGCTCTCACCGACCAACGCCATCTCTCCGAAGAACTCGGGGGGCTGCAGTATGGCCAGCGTCTTCTCATGCCCGCCCAGGTCGACCTTGGAGAGCTTCACGAGGCCGTCGGCCAGGATGTAGAGCGCCTCACCCTTGTCGCCCTCCTGGAAGATGGTCGTGCCGGGCTCGTACACGCGCTGACGCACCGCCGAAGCGGCGATGTCGAGCGCGCGCTCAGGCGCGTTGTGGAAGAGAGGGACTCTCTTCAGCAGTTCCTTCAGCTCGTTCAGGTCGGCGCTAGCAGTCACTGAAGCTCCATTTCAAGCCTGCGCGGTGGCCAGGGGAGACCCCCGGCTGCTTAAGCGAGTGGCACGTATAGTAACCCGTGGCCACTGTTCTTAGTTGCAACGGTCTGGAGCGGCGTTTCCAGGCGCCCGGCGGCGCCGTCGAAGTGCTCTCCGGCGCCAGCCTGGAGCTGGCAGCGGGCGAGGTGCTCGCAGTGCTAGGACCAAGCGGCTCCGGCAAGAGCACGCTGCTGCACCTCCTCGGTGGGCTCGACAGGCCGGACGCCGGCCAGATCTGGTGGGGCGACTTCCCCGTACATGACCATGCGCCTACCGACCTGTCTGAGCGCAGAGCGCGCTACGTGGGCCTCGTGTTCCAGCATCACTACCTTCTCTCCGATCTCACGCTGCTCGAGAACGTGAGCCTTCCGAGCCGCATAATCGGCGCCCCAGATGAAAAGCGTGCGAGAGAGTTGCTGAGCCGGGTGGGCCTGGAGCAGCGCCTGGACCACCCGCCTTCGCGCGTGTCGGGCGGTGAGAGGCAACGCGCCGCTGTGGCCCGCGCCCTGGCCTTGAAGCCCCGGGTGGTGCTGGCGGACGAGCCCACCGGCTCGCTGGATCGAGCGCGGGCTAAGGAGGTGCTGCAACTACTGCTGGAGCTGGCCGCGCAGGAGGGCGCCGCCATCGTCGTCGTGACCCACGACGAGGAGCTGGTGACGGCGGCGGGGGTGGGGGCCGTACGGCTGGAAGCTGGTCAGTTGGTCGGTTGACCGAGCATGGGTACACCGCTACAGATCAGGTATCACGGCCGCTCGCACTGGCCTACCGAGCAGCTTGGGCCACGCTGCCGTCGCGGCACCTCGCGCCTTGGCCGGCCCCAACGTTAACGGAAGGTGAAGCGCTCCGCCGGTCGTCTGCCGGCCGGTCTCGGCAGAACGGCCTCCGGCCGCGTTATATACTTCACGGGAGTCTATTAAAACGACCTGGCGCCGGCAGTCCCGCCGGTACTCGTGGTCACTTTGAGACTTGCGCTGATAGCGCAAACGGAGGTCAATCGATGAAGAGATTAATCCTCGTCCTCGCGGTCCTGCTGGCGTTCGCCACGGCTGCCGCCCAGACCCTGGTGGTCGGCCAGTCCGGCCTGCCCGTCACGCTCGATACGGGCCAGGACGGCAACTCCCTGACGCCCGCCGTGCAGGTCGTCGAACACCTCGTAGGCTTCGCCCAGGGCACCGCCCAGGTCGAGCCCCGCCTCGCCCTCAGCTGGGAGCCGAACGATGACGCCACGGTGTGGACCTTCCACCTGCGTCAGGGCGTGACGTTCCACGACGGCACCCCGTTCAACGCCGAGGCCGTCAAGTTCAACATCGACCGCTGGAACGACCGCGATCACGAGTACAACTTCGTCGAGCAGGGCAAGGCGTTCACCTCGTTCACCTACGTGTTCGGCGGCTACCACGGCGACCCCGGCTACCAGATCGAGTCGGTCGAAGTGGTCGACGAGTACACCGTGCGCATCAACCTCACGGCCTCCATCGGCTTCTTCCCGCAGCAGCTGGCCAGCTCCTACTTCGGCCTGCATAGCCCCGCTGCGGTGGCCGCCGGCGGCATCGAGTACGGCGGCCCCACTGTGGGCATCGTCGGCACCGGTCCGTTCGTGTTCTCCGAATGGATCGACGGCGACCGCGTGGTGCTCACCCGCAACGACAACTACTGGGGTCAGCTGGCCGGCGTGGAGCAGATCGTGTTCCGCGGCATCGAGTCGCCCACGGCCCGCCTCGCCGAGCTCGAAGCCGGCAGCATCGACATGGCGCTCAACCTCTCGCCCGAGAGCTACAGCATCGTTGCCAACAGCAGCGACTTCCGCCCCGTGAGCGCCGAGTCCGACCTCGTGATCGGCTACCTGGGCATGCACCAGGCCAACAAGCCCTTCGACGACGTGCGCGTACGCCAGGCCTTCGCCTACGCCATCGACAAGGATGCCATCGTGGCCGCCTTCTACGGTGACCTGGCCTCCGTTGCCAACGAGTTCGTGCCGCCGGGCCTCTTCGGCCGCCTGAACCAGCCGGCCTACGAGTACAACCCGGAACGCGCCAAGGAGCTCCTGGCCGAAGCCGGCTACCCGAACGGCTTCGACACCGAGTTCTGGTACATGCCCGTCTCGCGCCCGTACTACCCGGCCCCGCGCGACGTCGCTGAAGCCGTCGTGTCGTACCTGGCCGACGTGGGCATCCGCGCCACCCTCCACACGGAAGACTGGGGCATCTACCTCGAGAACTACCTCGAAGGCAAGTTCCCCATGTACATGCTGGGTTGGAGCGCCGACTTCGCCGATCCCGACAACTTCATCTCCTCCTTCTTCAACCCGGCTAACGCCGTGGGCTTCGGCTACGACAACCCGGCCCTGTTCCAGCTGATCAGCGAAGCGCAGCAGGCCGGCAGCCTCACCGAGCGCGAACTGCTCTACCAGGCCATCGCCCAGGTGCTGCACGACGACCTGCCCGCCCTCCCGTTCGTGAACCCCCGCACCCTCAACGGCGTGCGCAACAACGTCCAGGGCTTCTACCCGAACGCCCTCGGCAGCACCGTTCCGTTCAACACCATCACCAAGACGCAGTGAGCTGACGCTGCACCTCGGCTCAGTGGTGGGACTGAAAAGTCCCACCACTGAGCTTTCCGATTTCATCCGGAGTATTTAATTGTTCGCCTACGCAGTCCGCCGGTTACTGGGGCTGATACCCGTGCTGTTCGGTGTCAGTCTCCTAGTCTTCCTTATCCCACGCGTCGTACCTGGAGACCCGGCCACGATCATGCTGGGCGAGCGCTCCACCGAGACCGCCCGCGAACGGCTGCGGGAGGAGCTCGGCCTCAACCGGCCGTTGTTCTTCAACGTAGGCGGGGTAGAGGGCGGCGGGATAGGCGCGTTGTTCGACTCTCAGTATTTCGAGTTCATGGGCCGGGCTTTAAGGCTCGAGTTCGGGCGCTCCATCTATTCGTTCATCCCGGTCCGTGACGGCCTCCTGCAGCGCT
Organism: Truepera radiovictrix; assembly: GCA_044462445.1. Taxonomy (GTDB): domain Bacteria; phylum Deinococcota; class Deinococci; order Deinococcales; family Trueperaceae; genus JAAYYF01. Next base: position 6,707 of record JBIQNJ010000012.1, read on the forward strand.
TCCCGGCCACCGTAGAGCTGGCCCTCATGGCCATGCTGTTCGCGGTGGTCGTCGGCGTGCCGCTGGGGGTGATCGCGGCCCTGAAACGCGGCACGTTCACGGACACGGCCGTGACCATAGTCGCCCTAGCCGGCGTATCGTTCCCCGTGTTCTGGTTGGGCATCATCTTCATCTACATCTTCGCCGTCAACCTCGGCTGGCTGCCCTCGTCCGGGCGCATCGGGGTGGAGTACACCATCTCGAGCAAGACGGGCCTGTACGTGCTCGACGGCCTTCTGCAGGGGCGCTGGGACTTCGCCCGCGACGCTATCAGGCATCTGATCATGCCCGCGGTGGCCGTGGGCACCATCCCACTGGCCATCGTGGTGCGCATGACCCGCTCCAGCATGCTCGAGGTGCTGGGGCAGGACTACATCCGCACGGCGTCCGCCAAGGGTCTATCGCCCAGATCCGTGACGCTGAAGCACGCGCTTCGGAACGCCATGCTGCCCGTGATCACCATCATCGGCCTCAGCTTCGGTTCGCTGCTGTCGGGTGCCATCCTCACCGAGACCGTCTTCTCGTGGCCCGGCATAGGCCGCTGGATCTACCAGGCCATCGCCAGCCGCGACTATCCGATCATCCAGGGCGGCGTGCTGTTCGTGGCGCTGGTGTTCGTGATAGTCAACCTGCTCGTAGACCTCTCTTACAGCCTCATCGACCCAAGGATCCAGTACTCATGAGCGACCCGACTACCGCGAAAGTAGAAGGCGGTTCCTCACTCGGACGCGACGTCCTGAAGCGGCTGTTCAGGCACCCCACGGGCCTGGTCGGCATGGCCATCATCGTGCTGTTCATACTGTCGGCCATCTTCGCGCCCCTGCTGCGCCCGGGCGACCCCCTGCGCAGCACACTGAGCACCCGCAACATCCCACCCACGCTGGTGATGAGCAAGGCAGACCTCGAAGCCCGCGGTCTCTCACGGGGCGATTACCCGCTGGGCACCGACGCGCAGGGCCGCGACCTCTACCGCCGCGTGCTGTACGGCGGCCGCATCAGCCTGAGGGTGGGCCTCATGGCCGTGCTCATGGCCATGAGCGTCGGTACCCTGCTCGGCCTCATCGGCGGCTACTGGGGTGGCAGGGTGGACATGTTCGTGGTGTGGCTAGTAGACATCCTGCTGGCGTTCCCGGGCATCCTCCTGGCCATATCCATAGTGGCGGTGCTCGGGCCGAGCCTCACCAACGCCCTCATAGCCATCAGCATCACGCAGGTGCCCATATACACCCGCATCGTGCGCTCGGCAACGATGTCGCTCAGGCAGACGGAGTACGTGCAGGCCGCCCGCGCGCTGGGGTCGGGAGCGCCCAGGGTCATCTTCGGACACATCCTTCCCAACAGCCTCTCGCCGCTCCTCGTCCAGTTCACCATGTCCACCGGCACGGCCATCCTCGACGTAGCGGCCCTGGGCTTCCTCGGCCTCGGGGCGCAACCGCCGGCAGCAGAGTGGGGCGTGATGATCGCGGACGGTTACAACCGCTTCCGCGAGGCGCCGTGGCTCTCCATCGCCCCTGGTCTGGCCATATTCCTGTCGGTCATCGGCTTCAACCTCCTCGGCGACGCTGCGCGTGACGCTCTCGACCCGCGCCTCAACGCCTAACCGTATGAGCCTCGCAGACGACCTGATCCAGCTGCTCGGCGCCGACAGGGTCGAGACGAGCGCCGCCGTGCGTGGTCAGCATGCCAGGGGCGAGTCCTACGCCGGGTCCGTCATGCCCGAGGTGGTGGTGTTCCCCCGCAACACCGCCGATGTCGCCCAGCTGCTGACGTACGCCTCGGCCAACGGCGTGCCCGTGACCCCCGTGGCCGCCAACTCGAGCCTAGAGGGCCACACCGTGCCCGTCAAGGGCGGCATCTCGCTCGACATGATGGCCATGGACGCCGTCCTCGAGGCCAGACCGCAAGACCTCCTCGCGGTCGTGCAACCTGGCGTCACCTATCCGAAGCTCAACGAGCGACTGCGCCACGCGGGGCTGTTCTTCCCGATAGACCCCGGCGCCCACGCCTCCATAGGCGGCATGGTCAGCACCAACGCCTCAGGCACCGCGGCCGTGAGGTACGGCACCACGTCGGACTACGTGCTGGGCCTTGAGGTCGTCACGCCCACCGGTCAGGTGCTGAGGCTGGGCAACCGGGCCAGGAAGTCAGCCAGCGGCTACGACCTGTGCGCCCTGTTCTCCGGCGCCGAGGGCACGCTCGGTGTCATCACCGAGATCACCCTGAAGCTCGTCGGCCTGCCCGAGGCCGCGGCGGCCGCCCGCGTGCCGTTCGCCGACGCCTTCGCCGCCACCACCTTCGTGACCCGGCTCATCCAGGCCGGGGTGCCGGTGGCGCGCTGCGAGCTCGTGGACGAGCACAGCATCAGGGCAGCCAACGCCTACTCAGGCACGAGCTTCCCGGAGCAGATGACTGTGTTCCTGGAGTTCCACGGCAACCCCGAAGGCGTAGCCGCAGAGGCTCGCCTGGCGGAGGAGCTGGCCTTCGGTGCCGGCGCGCTGGCGTTCGAGTCGGCCACCGACGCCACCGAGCGCGAGCGGCTGTGGGAGACGCGCCACACGATGTTCTTCGCGGCCAACGCGGCCCACCCCGGCATGCAGAGCCTGGTCACCGACGTGGCCGTGCCCATCTCCGAGCTGCCTCAGGCCCTGAGCGCGGCGCTGGCCGAGTGTGCCGCCGCCGGCTTCGACGCCAACCTCGTGGGGCACGTGGGCGACGGCAACTTCCACCTCAACCTCTACACGGCTGATGACCCGGCCTCGCGTCAGGCGGCGCAGGACATCGTCGACCGCATGACGCTGCGCGCTCTGGCGGTAGGTGGCACGGCCACCGGAGAGCACGGCGTGGGTCTACGCAAGCGCAAGTACATGGAGGCGGAGCACGGTCAGACCCTCGGGCTCATGCGGGCCATCAAGGACCTGTTGGACCCCGCCGGCATAATGAACCCGGGGAAGAAGCTTCCTACTCCGGAAGACCCCACCACGTGAGCACGGGCTGGGCATACCCGCTCAAGCTGCAGCCCGCCCTGCATAGGCGCGTATGGGGTGGAGACCGGCTCGAGCAGCTCTTTACAGCCGAAGCTCCCAGGCTCGGGCCGGAGGGTGAGCCCGTGGGGGAGAGCTGGCTGGCGGGAGACGACTCGGCCGTACTCAACGGCCCTCTGGCAGGACGGAGGCTGGGCGAGCTGGCGGCGGAGTTCGGGGCCGGCCTCGTCGGCAGCGTACCCTTCGCCCGCTACGGCGGGCGTGTGCCCCTGCTCGCCAAGCTGCTGGACGCGGCGCAGCCGCTCTCCGTGCAGGTTCACCCGAACGACGACTACGCCCTTCTCAAGGAGGCCCACACCGGCCACCTGGGCAAGAGCGAGGCGTGGCTCGTCCTGCAGGCGGAGCCCGGCGCCAGCGTGCTGTGGGGGCTGAAGCGCGGCACCACGCCGCTAGCCCTGCGCCAGGCCGCCGCCGAGGGCACGCTGCCCGACCACATGTTCGCCGTGCCCGTGCAGCCGGGAAGCGTCGTTGTGAACCCCGCGGGAACCGTCCACGCCGTCGGTGCGGGCATCCTGCTGTACGAGATCCAGCAGGCCAGCGACCTCACCTACCGCCTGTACGATTTCGGGCGCCTGGACGCCAGGGGCATGCCACGCCAGTTGCACCTCGATCAGGCGGTGGCGGTGGCCGACTTCTCGGGCACACCCTTCACAGAACCAGCCCCGAGGCCCTTAGGCGGCGCCTGGCGGCGCCTCGCGGCTCTGCCCGAGTTCGTGCTCGACCGGGCCGAGGTGTCGGCCGGCCGGCCGGTCACAGGCAGGGTAGACAGCGCCAGCATGCAGATCCTCACCGTGGTAGAGGGCGACATGACGCTCGCGGCCCCTGCGGCTGCCTGGCAGCCGCAGGCCTTGGGCATGGCCGACACGGTCGTCCTACCGGCAGCCCTGGCAGGCAACTATGAGCTCACGGGCAGCGGGGTGGTCGTCCGTAGCGCCGTTCCGAGCGGCGCCGCGCCGTGACGCTCCTTGAGGCCACGCACCCATGAACGGCACACGCACCCTTCCCGGCACGGTCGTGCTCGGCTCCACCAGCCCCGCGAAGCTGGCCGCGGTGCGGCTGGCGCTGGCCGGGCTGCGGCGTGACGCCGCGTTCAGCGTAGACCTGCTGAGCGTGGCCGCGCCGTCCGGGGTGCCGGAACAGCCGTGGGGCGACGCCGAGACTCGCACGGGCGCCCTCAACCGGGCCACCGCTGCGCTGGCGCTGACGCCGGCGGCCGGCCTGGCCGTAGGCATAGAGGCTGGAGTGGCTGAGGAGCCCGGGTGGCCGCTATGGACGTTCTCGTGGGTGGTGGCGGTGGCAAGGGACGGCACCGTGGGCACAGCCCGCAGCGCCTCGTTCGGCCTGCCGCAGCAGCTCGAGGCCGGCGTCCGTGCGGGCCTGGAGCTAGGCGACGCGCTGGACGCGGCCTACGGCCTGAGCCGCGCCAAAGACAGCTTGGGCGCCGTCGGCGTGCTCACCGGCGGGCTGATGGACAGGTCCCAGCTTTACCGCGACGCGGTCGTGCTGGCCCTCATGCCATGGCTGGCACCGGCCGTTGAGTGACGAGGGCGCAGCTAACACGGCGGGCTTGGTCATCTTAGGCGCAGCCCCCTTGGCTGCTCTTGCCGATAATGCGGTGGTAAGGAGGTGCCGGCGATGGCACAAGCTCAGTCTGAGGACATCGAAAGACGAACCGTACGGCCCTTGAGGTTAGTCTGCGCCCTTCTCCTGGCTTCTACACTGCTGGCGGGTTGCGGCCTCGGCTCCCGCGGCTCTTCCACCGGCTACCAGTACACGGGCAGCTGGCGCGGCTCGGTGACGGACGATGCCGGCGACTCCGGCTCGTTCATGGTCACTCTTAGCCAGGCCGACCTGGCGCTGGCGGGCACGTGGCACGTGGTCATGGGCAGCGACCCCGCGCGCCAGGCGGGCGGCACCTGGGCGGGCCAGGTGTTCGTAGGGCAGGAGAAGGACCTGCTCGAGGTGACGCTCAGCCCGTCGCTAGCAGGTCAGTGCTCGTACCGCATGACGCTGTCACGGACCAACGACTCGCTGGCCGGAGAGTACGCCGCCACCAGCGCGCTCACGGGCTGCACGAACCTGACACGCGGCACGCTGCAGATGACCAAACAGCAGTAGCTCAGACCGCCGGCCCGGTAGCCCCCTGCGCCGCCTGATCGCCGGTGGACGCCGGCACGAAGGTGGTGCTGGGCTCTCCCACCAGCATGACCTCGAGGACCTCCCTGAAGTCCTTCACGGTGATGACGTCGAGCTCGCTCAGGATGGTGTCGGGCACGTCCTCAAGGTTGGCCTCGTTCTCGTCGGGCAGTATGACGGTCTTGATGCCCGCCTGGTGGGCGGCCAGCAGCTTCTCCTTGACCCCACCGATGGGCAGCACACGGCCGCGCAGCGAGATCTCGCCGGTCATGGCGACGTCGCCCCGGAGCTTACGCCCGGTAAGGGCGCTGACCACGGCGCTGGCCAGTGCGATGCCGGCCGAAGGTCCGTCCTTGGGGGTAGCACCCTCCAGCACGTGCACGTGCAGGTCTCTGGATTCGTGGAAGCCGGGGGCTATGCCGTACTCGTCGGCATGCTTGCGGAGGTAGGCGATGCCGGCCTGGGCGCTCTCCTTCATGACGTCGCCCAACTGGCCGGTGAGGGTGACCGTGCCCTTGCCCGGCACGGCCACGGCCTCGATATCGAGCGTCACACCACCCACCGAGGTCCAGGCCAGGCCGTGCGCCAGGCCCACCTGGGCCTCCTTCTCGGCCTGCTCGTCGCGGTAGGGGGGGACACCCAGCAGCTCGCGCACTTCGGCAACACCCACCGTGCGCAAGCCCTCCCAGGGCTGCTCCAGGTACTGCTTGGCGCTCTTGCGGGACACCTTGGCTATCAGCCGGTCGAGGTTGCGTACGCCGGCCTCACGGGTGTACTCGGTGACGATGCGGCGCAGGGCGTCGTCGCTTATCTGGATGCGCCCCTCCAGGCCGTGGTCGCGCAGCTGCCGGGGCACCCGGTAGCGCCGGGCGATCTGGATCTTCTCGTCGAGCGTGTAACCCGGGATCTGGATGACCTCCATACGGTCAAGCAGGGGGCGGGGGATGGTGCTCAGGCTGTTGGCCGTGGTTATGAACATGACCTTCGAGAGGTCGTAAGGGATCTCGAGGTAGTGGTCGGTGAACGTGTCGTTCTGCTCGGGATCCAGCACCTCCAGCAACGCAGACGAGGGGTCGCCGCGGAAGTCGGAGGTCATCTTGTCGATCTCGTCCAGCAGGAAGACGGGGTTGATAGTGCCCGCGGTCTTCATGCCCTGGATGATGCGGCCGGGCAGCGAGCCGATGTAGGTGCGGCGGTGGCCGCGGATCTCGGCCTCGTCGCGTACGCCGCCGAGGCTCATGCGCACGAACTTACGGTTGAGGCTGCGGGCGATGGACTTGCCCAGGCTGGTCTTGCCCACACCTGGAGGGCCCACCAGGCAGAGGATAGGCGCCTTGTAGTCGGACTCTTCTATGTCCTTGGTGAGCTGACGCACGGCCAACGACTCGACTATGCGCTCCTTGGGCTCTTCGAGGGCGTAATGGTCCTCGTCGAGCACCTGCTGCGAATGGCTGATGTCCAGGCGCTCCTCGTCGATCTCCGACCAGGGGAGGTCGATGAGGGTGTCGAGGTAGGTGCGCACGACCGTGGCCTCGGGAGAGCCGCCCGCCATCTTCTCCAGGCGGTCGATCTCCTTGAGGGCCCGCTCCTTGGCGTGCTCGGGCATGTTCTTGGCCTCGATCTTGGCGCGCAGGTCCTCCGTCTCGGAGCCCTCGTCGGTGCCCAGCTCGCGCTGGATGGCCTTCATCTGCTCGCGCAGGAAGTACTCGCGCTGGTTGGAATCCATCTGCTGCTTGACGCGGGCGCTCACCTGCTTCTCGGTGTCGTACCATTCGAGGTCGCGCGTCAGGAAGCCGAACACGAGTTCGAGGCGCTTGAGGGCCGAGGCCTCCTCCAGGGCGGCCTGCTTGTCGGCCACCTCCCAGGTGGCGTACTTGGTGACGACGTCCGCCAGCGAGCCCGGCTCCTTCATAGAGCGCAGGTTCTCCAGATGGAAGGAGTCGAGCCTCAGGTTCTTGTTCTGCTGGGCGTACTCGCCGAAGGCAGACTTGACCTGCTCCATGAGGGCGAGGACCTCGTCGTCCTGTCTGTCTGCCGGTATCTCGGCGATGGTGCCGATGCGGGCACGAAGGCTGACGCCGGGCACGTACTCCTCGATGCGGGCGCGGTCACGGCCCTCCACCAGTACCTGGAGCGTGTCGTTCGGAAGGCGTATGACCTGCTTGACCAGCGCCAGCGTTCCCACGTCGTACAGTTCGCCTTCGCCCGGGTCGTCTACGCGCGAGTCTCTCTGGACCACCAGCAGCACGCGGTTATCGCCCGCCTGAGCCTCCTCCAGCGCGCGCTTCGACTTCGGTCGACCCACGTCGACGTTCTCAAGCGTGCGGGGGAGGACCACCTGGGTCCTCAGTGCTATTACGGGAAGTTCCCAATCCATGGCTACAGTAAACCCCTAAAGGTGGGCTCGTGACCGTAAGGTGGCTGACTCGTCACGGGTCAGAAGCTTACGGCTTCGTTGAGATCCGGGGTCAGTGCGCGCACCCCACCCGCGGCGAGCTCGGGCGCGAACCTGTCCATCACTGCCGGCTCGCCGTGCACCAGCACCACCGTGTGCGGCCGGGCGGGCCGCAAGAAGGCCATCAGGTCGTCATGGTCCGCGTGGGCCGACAGCCCCGAGATGGTGTGGATCTGGGCACGCACCACGATGTCCTCACCGTAGATCTTCACCTGCTGCGCGCCGTCCTGCAGCGCCCGGCCGAGGGTTCCCTCGGACTGGTAGCCGACGATCATGATGCTGGCCTCCTCACGCCACAGGTTGTGCTTCAGATGATGAAGGATGCGACCGCCCGTCATCATGCCCGAGCCGGCCACGATGACGGCCCCGCCGGTGATGTCGTTCAGCAGCTTCGACTCGTCGGACGTGACCGTGTACTTGAGCTGCTCGGGCTCGAACGGGTCCTCACCCCGGGCGAGCTCGGCCGCCACCTCCGGTAGGAAGTCGTTCTGGCAGCGTTGGTACAGGCGCGTCATGCGCGTGGCCATGGGGGAGTCGAGGTAGACGGGCCGGCTGGCCACCGTGCCGGATTCCATCTCGTCCTTGAGGAGGGCCAGCACCTGCTGCGTGCGCTCGAGCGCGAAGGACGGGATGAGCACGTTGCCGCCCAGCGCGAACGAACGCACTAGCACCTCCTCGAAGGCGTGCTCCGTCTCCAGCCGGCTGGGATGAGTGCGGTCGGCGTAGGTGGACTCGATAACCAGCACGTCGGTCTCGTTGGGCTTGACGGCCGGCGCATGCAGGGCGCTCTCGCGGTTGCCCAGGTCGCCCGAGAAGGTGATGCGCTCGTTGGCGCCGGTCACCTCGATGTAGGCAGAGCCGAGGATGTGGCCCGCCGGCCTGAAGCGCGCCGTCACCTTGTCCGAGAGGCGGTGGGGGCGCTCCAGGTCTACGTGGGCGAAGCGCTCGATGACCTGCTCCGCCTCGGCGCTGGTGTAAAGGGGCGGCGGCACCTCCTTCTCGCGCCCGGCGCGCCTGGCCTTGCGCAGCGCGCGCTCGTAGTCCTCCTCCTGGATGCGGGCCGAGTCACGCAGTATGACCTTGGCGATCTCTGCGGTGGCCTCGGTGCAGTGGATGCGGCCCGCGTAGCCGCGCTGCAGGAGCAGCGGCAGCCGGCCCACGTGGTCCAGGTGCCCGTGTGTCACCAGCACCGCGTCCAGGGCGGCCGGCTCAAACGGCAGGGAGTCGCGGTTGAGCGCCTCCATGGCCGAGCCGCCCTGGAACAGACCGCAGTCTACGAGGACGTTCAGCCCGTCGATCTCTAGGTGGTGGCAGCTGCCCGTAACAGTGCGGGCGGCGCCGGCGCAAGTCAGTTTCATGCGGCACTCCTGGTGTGGTCGTGAGTAGCGGTGTTAACGGCGGGCGTCATGCAGCGCTCCAGAGGAGGCGGCCCTTCACGAGCTCCGCGGTCACGAGGCCCTCCTCGCGCAGCCATCCTAGGTAGGCGGTGATGGTGGTGAGGTTGAGGTGGTAGCGCGCCAGGTCGGTCATCATGGCGCCCATCTGCGTCGTGGCCGTGTCGAGCACCTGCTCCAGCCCGACGCCCGTGCAGGCGTGCCGAACTACCTCGGCCGCGGTCAGTAGCGCACTGCGGTTCACTTCGATCAGCCCCTCCACCTGCTCGGTCGGTTCGCCGTGGCCAGGCAGCGCCATGCGCACCGCCCTGGTCGCGAGCAGGGCGGCTAGCACGTCCAGGCTCCTCAGCTGACCGCCCACGTCCTGCGAGAACGGGAACGGGTACTTGTCGAGCGTGGCCGCTCCGAACAGGGAGTCGGCGGCCAGCAGGACGTCGTCCACCAGCACGGCCAGCTGCCGGTGCGCATGCCCACGCACGTCGATCAGGCTGAACGGGACGCCGTTCAGCTCCTCAGGCCCCTCCGCCGCCACACGGTGCACTGGGGAGGCCTCCGCCCTGAGCCACTTGCTGGTGAGCTCCGGCAGCGGCTTGGCGCCGTGGAACAGGTAGATGGGCTCGAGCAGCGGCGAGCGGATTATCTCCGCCTCTAGCTCGGGTGCCCACACCTGCGCTTCCGGGTACTGCCTCAGTAGGTAGGCGTTGCCACCGTAATGGTCGGCGTGCGAGTGGGTACAGAGGATGACCTTGGGCGTAAGCCCCAGCTCGTCGAGTGCCTTGCGGATCTTGCGCCCGTGCTCCTTGTCCTGGCCGGAGTCCACCAGGAAGGCAGCGCCGCCACCCAGGTCGACGATCGCGCAGTTGACCCCGCCTAGAAGAGCGTACACGCGCTCTGACAGCTGTTCGAGCATGCGGCAGCGTAACAGGTGGGAGCGGTCGGTTGGGGGTGGCGAGGGGCGCCCAGAACGCGCCGTAGGCCAGACGCGCCCACGCCTAGGAGAAGTTTGCAGTAGCTAGGTGCGCCGCAGTACGGCCACGTAGAAGCCGTCCAGGCCGTCGATGGGGAGGATGAAGCGCCCGGGTTGGCCACCGGCGGGCTCGACGCTAGCCAGGGGGAGGGCAGTCTCTTCGGGCTCGAAGCCGCGGGCAGAGCCCAGGAAGCTCGCCACCACCTCAGGACCCTCCGCGTTCGTGAGGGCACAGACAGCGTAGACGAGTCGGCCCCCGGGCGCCACGAGCTGCGCAGCGTTCGCTAGCAGCGCGCGCTGCAACTCGGCCAGGCGCGTGAGGTCGGTGCTCGTCAGCCGCAGCTTTATCTCGGGATGCCCACGCAGCGTGCCCGTGCCGGAGCAGGGGGCGTCCAGGATGACGCGAGGGACGGGTGGTACCTCCGGCTTGACCGTGAGATCGGCCACCACGTGCTCCGCCTCGAGGCCGAGCCTCCGGAGGTTCCGCCTGGCCGCCTCCACCCGACTCGGGCTCAGCTCGAAGCCCGTCACGGCGGCGCCCTGGGCGGCGAACACTGCCGCCTTCACGCCACGCCCGGACGCCAGGTCATACACGGAGTCGGCTGCACCCGCGCCGAGCGCCAGCGCAGCCTGCAACGAGCTGGGGTTCTGCGGCTGAACGTGACCACGCTTGAACGCCTGAAGCTGGCCCAGCGGCATGGGGGAACGCGCCCGGTAAGAGGCGGGGAAGGGGGCGCCCGCCAGCAACGGCGCCGCCTCCACGCCGTCCTGCCTCAGCAGGGTCACGGCGTCAGGGCCGAGCAGCGTCAGCCAGAGCGGCTCGGGCTCGAGCATCCCCTGGGCCGCCTGTGACGCGGCGCCTGCGCCTAACGCAGCCACGAGTTCATCCAGCAGCCACAGGGGCAGGCTCGCCTTCACGTCCTCGGGGGCGTCGTCACCGCTCTTGGTCACGCGCCGCAGCACAGCGTTCGCCAACCCGGCGAGCCTAGGGTGACCACCCTTGACCTCGTCCACCCAGGCGCTCACGGCGGCGTACCGGGGCGTCTCACGGTAGAGGACCTCGTAAGCACCGAGCCGCAGAGCGGCGCGCACCCTGACGGGCAGCTTGTCCGGGGCGGTCAGCAGGGGCGTGAGCGCATGATCTACCTGCTTCAACCGGCGGATCACGCCGTAGCACACGTCCGTGACGAGCGACCGGTCCGGTCCCTCCAACCGTGAGGCAGACAGTGTGTGGTGCAGCGTAGGAGCGAGGTAGGCCCCGCCGAGCACGCGCTCCGTCACGTCGAGCGCCAGACCCCGGGCGCTCACGCTAGGCTCCGACGTTCACGGAAGCCGGCCGGCTTAAACGAGCGGGTCGAGACGGCTAACGCCGTTAGTGGGCACAGTGAAGGACTCTATCAGGAAGCGCACGGCCGTGCGCTCCTCGTCATGCAGCTCGAGCTTCACGAACGAGGGTGTCGTGTGCAGGTCGAGACCCTCGGCCTCGATATAGGAGCGGGCGATGGCGATGGCCTTCACGGCCTGGTTGACCGCGTGCGGCCCGATGGCCTGCACCTCTACCTCTCCGGCGCTACGAAGCAGGGCAGCGATAGCCCCCGCAACCGAGTTGGGTCTCGACGAACCTGAGACGCGTAAGATTTCGATGTCAGACCTCCAAGACGATACGCGGTACCTGTGCCGCCATTCTCGTATGTCGAGACCGGTAATCGTGGTCGTTCGTCACGTCGCCTGCGCATGAGATGGGCGAGAGCGCGCCTTGACACTGGCCTGCGGCACCCGTATAGTCACCCTCAATGATCTTTCAGCGCGTAGCCATCGGCGTCATCCTACTAGGTCGCAGGGGTCGTGCTGGCTAAGCTGTGCCTGTCTGAGCTTGCCGTTCAACCCCGCCGAGACACACTCGGCGGGGTTCTACATTTGGTCCGGTCAGGCGGCGCGAAGGTCATGGGGATAAAGAGGATCAAGGGGAACTCTCGGAGGTTGGGATGACAGGTTCTGAAGTCGTGATGAAGATGCTCGAGCGGCACGGGGTGGAGGTGGTGTTCGGTCACCCGGGCGGCGCGATCATGCCCATCTACGACGCGCTGTACGACTCGCCGGTGAAGCACGTGTTGGTGCGGCATGAGCAGGCCGGCGCCCATATGGCCGACGCCTACTACCGGGCCAGCGGCAAGGTGGGCGTGTGCTTCGCAACGTCCGGGCCCGGCGCCACCAACCTGGTCACCGGCCTGGCCACCGCCATGATGGACTCCTCGGCCGTGGTCGCCATAACGGGCAACGTCGCCAGCGGCCTCATAGGCACGGACGCCTTCCAGGAGGCGGACGTGTACGGCATAACCACCCCTGTCACCAAGCACAACTACCTCGTCAAGAACGTCAACGACCTGCCGCGCGTGCTGACCGAGGCGTTCCACATCGCCTCCACCGGCCGGCCCGGTCCGGTGCTGGTGGACATAACCAAAGACGTGCAGCAGGCCGAGTTCACCGGCAGCCTCGATGCCACCATAGACCTGCCCGGCTACCGGCCAGAGATAGTGGCCGCCGAGACCGATGTAGCGGCCGCGGCCAAGGCCGTTGCCGCCGCCAAGCAGCCGGTGATGATAATCGGGGGCGGCGCCCAGTCTGCCACCGAGCAGGTGATCGCCTTCGCCGAGCACACGGGCGTCCCAGTGATCACCACGCTCATGGGCATCGGCGCCTTCCCGCCGGGCCACGAGCAGGCGCTCGGCATGCCGGGCATGCACGGCACCGTCACCGCCAACCGCGCCATAAGCCACTGCGACCTGATCCTGGCCGCCGGCATGCGCTTCGACGACCGCGTCACCGGCAAGATCAGCCGCTTCGCCCCCAACGCCACCATCGTGCACATAGATATAGACCCGGCAGAGATCAGCAAGCTGGTCAAGGCCCACGTGCCCGTTCACGGCGACGTGAAGGACGTGCTTCCCCGCATGGCGGCCAAGCTGGGCACGCTCGACGTCCAGCCGTGGCGCGACACCCTGGCCGAGTGGAAGGTCAAGTACCCCGAGAAGTACAAGAGCGACAAGCCGCTCGTGTCGCAAGAGGTGCTGGGCATGCTGCGCGAGGCCACCAAGGGCGCCACGGTGGTGACCACCGAGGTCGGTCAGCACCAGATGTTCGCGGCGCGCCTGTTCCCGACCACCAAGGCTCGCTCGTTCATAACCTCCGGCGGTCTGGGCACCATGGGCTTCGGCCTGCCCTCGGCCATCGGCGCTGCCATGGCCCGCCCAGGCGAGACGGTGGTGTGCATCGCGGGCGACGGCTCGCTGCAGATGAACATCCAGGAGCTCGCCACCCTCTACAAGCACCAGCTGCCGGTGGTCATCGCCATCCTCAACAACGGGGTGCTCGGCATGGTGCGCCAGTGGCAGGAGATGTTCCACGCCCAGCGCTACAGCGAGATCTACCTGGCAGACTCCAACCCGGACTTCGCCAAGCTGGCCGAGGCGTACGGCATCGAGGGGCACAACGTGTTCGACCGGGCCGACGCCCAGAAGCGCATAACCGAGGCGCTGGCGGCCAAGAAGCCGGTGCTGCTCAACTTCTTCGTGTACGAGGCCGAGAAGGTGTTCCCGATGGTGCCGGCCGGTGCAGGCATCGACCAGGTGATCCTGGGCGACCAGGACGCCGACGCGGAAGCAGGCTTCACGGCTGAGAAGGAACCGGCCTTAGTGTGAACCGGCACGTCATCAGCGTAACGGTGCGCGACAAACCCGGCGTGCTGGTCCGCGTGGCCAGCCTCATAGCGAGGCGCGGCTTCAACATCGAGTCGCTGTCGGTGGCGCAGTCAGAGGTTCCGGGCTTGAGCCGCACCACCTTCGTGGTGGTGGGCGACGACCCCACCATCGAGCAGGTGCAGAAGCAGCTCAAGAAGCTGATCGATGTGCTCGAGGTGATAGACCACTCGGTCGCCAAGTATGTGGACCGCGAGCTCATGCTCATCAAGGTGCGGGTGGGCAACCCCGACGAGCGCGTGGAGATACGCCAGGTGGCGCAGGACTTCCGCGCGCGCATAGTAGACGTCGCCCGCAGCGCCCTGATCTTCGAGGTGACGGGCGACCAGGGCAAGATCGATGCCTTCATCGAGCAGATGCGGCCGTTCGGCATCGTCGAGCTGATCCGCACGGGCAGGGTGGCCTTGGGCCGCACCGCGCTCGATTCGCTGGAAGCCGAGAGCCAGCCCGCAGCCTGAACACCGACTAACCGGACCACCCGAACGACCGCGGCGCTGCCCCTCTGCCGGGCCAGGCCGACACCCACTCAGCGGCCCTCAGGCCCGACACACTTAGGAGTTTCGAAACGCATATGGCAAACATCTATTACGACGACGACGCCAACCTCGGCCACCTCTCCGGCAAGACCGTGGCAGTCATAGGCTACGGCAGCCAGGGGCACGCTCACGCGCTCAACGCCCACGAGTCGGGTGTGGACGTGGTGGTGGGGCTGCGGCGCGGCTCTGCGTCGTGGGCCGACGCCGAGAAGGCCGGGCTCAAGGTCATGGAGGTCGCGGAGGCCGCCAAGGCCGGCGACCTAGTGATGATCCTCCTGCCCGACGAGGTGCAGGCGCGCGTGTTCGAGCGCGAGATCCGACCGGGCCTGCAAGCCGGTAACGCCGTGCTGTTCGCCCACGGCTTCAACATCCACTTCGGGCAGGTGGTGCCGCCGGCCGATGTAGACGTGTTCATGGTGGCCCCCAAAGGCCCCGGCCACCTCGTGCGCCGCGTGTACACGCAAGGGGCCGGCGTGCCCTGCCTCATGGCCATCCACCAGGACGCCACCGGCAACGCCCGCAACCTGGCCCTGGCCTACGCCAAGGCCATCGGCGGCGCCCGCGCCGGCGTGCTCGAGACGAGCTTCCAGGAGGAGACCGAGACCGACCTGTTCGGTGAGCAGGCCGTGCTGTGCGGCGGCGTCACCGCACTCATGCAGGCGGGCTTCGAGACGCTGGTGGAGGCGGGCTACGACCCCGAGATCGCCTACTTCGAGTGCCTGCACGAGATGAAGCTCATAGTCGACCTCATCTACGAGGGCGGCATGGAGCGCATGCGCTACTCCGTCAGCAACACGGCCGAGTACGGCGACTACCGCACCGGCCCGCGCATCATCACCGAGCAGACCAAGGCCGAGATGAAGAAGGTGCTCAAGGAGATCCAGACGGGCGAGTTCGCCAAGGACTTCCTGGCCGAGAACCTCACGGGCCAGCCGCGCCTCAAGGCGGGCCGCAAGAACACCGAGGCGCACCTGCTGGCTCAGACCGGCGCGCGCTTACGCAAGATGATGCCGTTCATCTCCGGCCCCAAGAGCTGACGTCCCTAAGCCACCACTCATGAAAGGAGCGACGTGGCCTACATAAAGTTCTTCGATACCACGCTGCGAGACGGCGAGCAGAGCCCCGGCGTTGCGCTCAACACGCAGCAGAAGCTCGAGATCGCCCATGCGCTGGCGCGCTTGAAGGTCGACATCATCGAGGCCGGCTTCCCGATCACCTCTGACGGCGACTTCGAGTGCGTGTACGAGATCGCCAAGCAGGTGAAGGGGCCCGTGATCGCGGCGCTGGCCCGCACTCACAGGGCCGATATCGAGCGCGCCGCCCAGGCCGTGGCTCCGGCCGGCGCCAAGGGGCGCATACACATCTTCACCAGCGCGTCAGACGTACACCTGGAGCACATGCTGCGCAAGACGCGCGCCGAGGTGCTCGCCATCTCAGACGAGATGGTGCGCTTCGCCAGGTCGTTCGTGGAGGACGTGGAGTTCTCGGCCCAGGACTGCATGCGCGCCGACCCGGAGTTCGTCTATCAGCTGGTGCGCACGGCTATCGCCGCGGGGGCCACCACCGTGAACATCCCCGACACCACCGGTTACGGCACGCCCAAGGACTACGGCGAACTCATCGCCAACATCTTCAAGAACGTGCCTGAGGCGCATGACGTGGCCATCTCGACCCACTGCCACGACGACCTGGGCATGGCCACCGCCAACACCCTCGCCGCCGTCGAGAACGGCGCCACACAGGTGGAAGTGGCCATCAACGGCATCGGCGAGCGGGCCGGCAACACCTCGCTGGAAGAGGTGGCCATGGCGCTCTACACCCGCCGCGACCACTACGGCCACGACATCGGCATCAACACCAAGGAGCTCTACCGCACCTCCCGGCTCGTGTCGCGCTACACGGGGATGATCGTGCAGCCCAACAAGGCCATCGTAGGCGAGAACGCCTTCGCCCACGAGGCCGGTATCCACCAGGACGGCGTGATCAAGAACAGGGGCACGTACGAGATCATGAACGCCGAGCTGGTGGGTCGCGAGGCCGGCGTGCTGGTCATGGGCAAGCACTCGGGCCGCAACGCCTTCCGGCAGCGACTGGAGGAGCTGGGCTACGAGACCACGAAGGAGCAGCTGGACGAACTGTTCAAGCAGTTCAAGGAGCTGGCCGACGTGAAGCAGTCGGTGACCACGGAGGACCTGCGCGCGCTGGTGGAGAACCAGCTCGTGAAGGTGGAAGAGACGTTCAAGCTGGAGCACGTCCAGTTCCAGTCGGGCACCGGCGGCATGACACCGCAAGCGCTGGTACGTTTGCGCACCCCCGAGAAGGTGCTGGAGGCCAGCGCCACCGGCTCCGGCCCGGTAGACGCCGCCTTCACCGCCCTGAAGAGTCTCACCCCCGTGCCGTTCACGTTGGAGAGCTACGACCTCAAGGCCATCGGCAGCGGCACGGACGCTCTGGGTGAGGTCACCATCCGGGTGACGGCGGGCGACCAGACGCTCTACGGCCGCGCCATCTCCACCGACGTGGTGCACTCCTCCGTGCTGGCCTACGTGGACGTGATGAACAAGCTGGCCGCCGGGCTGGGCCGCAACAAGTCGGAGGCCCGCAACATGACGATGGCTGTCTAGCCGGCGCAGGTCATCCACCGTAGCTAGAGTTCGGGGCCGCCCTAGCCGTACGCGACGATGGTGCCGTCCAACGCGGCAACTACCACCCCGTCGCCGAGCGGCAGTGGGCTGGCCTGGATGGCGGCGTTGGCCACCTTGTCGGTGGAGAGCACGCGGCCGCTGCGGGCGTCGAGCACGATGAGGTCGCCCCCTTCGGTGGCCACGTACAGGTTGCCGGCGGCGATGACGGGCGTGGCCGTCACGGGCGCGGGCAGCGGTCTGGTCCACACATCGTCGCCGCTCTTGAGCGAGAGGGCGTGCAGGCGCTGCCCCCACGACACCACGTAGACGTACTCGCGCCAGATGACCGGGGTGCTCCACTGCTCGCCTTCGAGGTCGTAGCTCCAGGCCACGTCGCGGGCGGCGATGTCGAAGGCGTGCACCTCGCCCTTCCGCACCGGGATGAGGAGCAAGCCACCCGACGCCGACGGCGGGGCCGCCAGCTGACCCACCTCCACCTTGAAGGCATGGGCGCCCGTGTCGAGGCGAACGGCGTGCAGCCAACCGTCTGCCGTGGGCACGAAGCCGTGGCCCGCGTGAACGGTGGGGGCGGTGGCCGTAGGGGCCGGCAGGGGGGTGCGCCACACCTCCCCGCCGTCTGCCCGCCACCGTGCCAGCTCGGGCCCGGTGGCCACGATCAGGTCGTCGCCGAACGGCGCCACCCCCACCACGTCGGCCTGCGCACGCTGCCACGCCACCTCACCCTGGGGCCACTCGAGCGCCGTGAGGCTGCCGTCCCGGCTGGTGAGGTAGAGGAGGTTGCCCGCCGCCACCGGGGGCTGACTGGACTCGTCGTGCAGGTCGAACACCGCCTGGACGCCCCCGTCGGCGGGCCGTATGACGGCCAGCGCGTCGGAGCGCAGGCCGCACAGCAGGAACCCATGCGAGCCCGCCAGCCCTGAGGGGAACTGGGGGCCCTCGTCGAGCGCCAGCGACCAGCGCCTGCGCAAGGGCTGGGCGTTGGGAGGACCGCCCGGGTAGGCGCCGGTCCTGCCGGGACCCGAGAGCGGCACGTGGGTGGCCCGTTCCAGCGCCGCCTGCCGCACGGCCCGCAGGGCGTCCGCCACGGCCCAGCCTGATGTGGGCCGGTGCGCCGGGTCTTTCTGCAGCATGGAGAGGATGAGCTTGTCGAGCGCCGCGGGGATCTGCGGGTTGAGCTCGCGCGGCGGGGTCACCTGGCCGTACACGTGCTGGTACAGCACGGCCTGGTCGTTGTCCGCGTCGAACGCCGCCACCCCCGTGGTGGTGCGGTAGAGCACGGCGCCGAAGGCGTACAGGTCGGTGGCGGCGCCGGTAGGTTCGCCCGTGGCCTGTTCGGGCGCCATGTACTGCGGCGTGCCCAGGGTGAAGCCCGTACGGGTGAGCGCCTTGGAGGTCTCCGTGAGCTGCACCAGGCCGAAATCCATCACCTTGGGCGTGCCCTGGCCGGTGACGAGGATGTTGCGCGGCGTCAGGTCTCTATGGACCATGCCCAGGCGGTGCACGTAGCCAAGGGCCTCCGCCACGGTGATGGCGGCGCCGAGCAGGCGGCCCAGGCTCTCCGGGTCCGACTCGTAAGGCCCCAGGTCGGTTATAGGCCCGCCCTCGATGAGCTCCATGGCGAAGTACACGGCGTCACCGAGGCCGAGGTCGTAGATGGCGACTATCCCGGGGTGGTTGAGGCGGGCGAGGGCGCGGATCTCGCGCCTGAAGCGTTCGCTGTCGGCCTCCGTCAGGTGGGGGCGCAGCACCTTCAGCGCCACCGTGCGCTCTAGGTGGGTATCGCGCGCCCGGAACACATGCGCCATGCCCCCCACGCCGAGCGGGCCCAGCACTTCGTAGCGGTCGTCGACCAGCTCGCCGTTCTCGAACATACGCTTACTTGACTACTATCCGTCGTACAGGGTCTTGACTATCTCAGGGTCGAGGGCGCCCTCCTCGACGGCTCGGTTGAGCATCTCTATACCCAGCCGAACGACCTCGGACTTGGAGACGAGGCGCTCGGTGTTCGAGAGCTGGTACGCCGTCTTGGTCAGTAGGGAATCCTGCTCCTCGGTGATCACAACCTGGAGGCGTTTGCTCTTCTCGCGCTTCGGCACCGGGGCTCCTTTCAAGCTTCTGCTTACCTACCGTGAAGCGGCCCGGGCGGGGCCGCCAGTAGCGTGCTTGCCGCATGATACCACCGGTGTGCACATGCTTGACACGCCTCAACAACAACCATAAACTATTTAAGAGGATGATGTGTAAGTTACTCATCATGTGGCTGGGCATATGTGAGGCATTAAGGCACCCGGCCGATGCAACATCTTCCGCAGCGTCAACCCCGGCTCAGCCGGTACCATTCGCCTAACCCACCGGCATACGCCGATCGACCCTAGCGAGGGAGCACAGGTGCACGACAATCACGACGTCTTACTCGTAACCGGAGGCACCCCCCTTCGCGGTCAGTTGCCCATCAACCGGGCCAAGAACTCCGCTCTGTATCTCATGCTCGCCTCTCTGCTGACAGACGAGCCCGTGGTTCTGAAAGACGTGCCCCGGCTGTCCGACGTGCTGATCAGCGAGGAGATCTTGCGCCACGTAGGTGTCGAGACCAGCTGGCAGGGCAACGACCTGCACATGCACGCGGCTAACCTGAAGGGTCACCACGCGCCCTACTCGCTCGTCAGCAAGATGCGCGCCAGCTTCGTCATCATGGGCGCGCTTCTGGCCCGGGCAGGAGAGGCCCGCGTGTCCATGCCCGGCGGCTGCGCCTTCGGCCCCCGCCCGGTGGACCGCCACCTCGCCGCTTTCGAGGCCATCGGCGCGGTCATCGACGAGGAAGACGGCGACTTCTACGCCCACCGCTCGGGGGTGCTGAGCGGCACGGTCGTGTTCGAAGCTCCCACCGTCGGCGGCACCCAGAACGTGCTGCTGGCTACGGCGCTGGGCGCCGGCGAGGTCATCATCGAGAACGCCGCCCTAGAGCCCGAAGTACCAGACCTGGCCAACATGCTCAACCAGATGGGCGCCGACATCCAGGGTGCCGGCACCTCCACCATCGTGGTGCGCGGCGTTCCTAAGTTGCGCGGCGTCACCTTCCGGCCTATCGCCGACCGCATAGAGGCCGGCACCTACCTGCTGGCGGCGGCCGCCACGCGCGGCACCCTCACGCTCACGGACCTGGAGCCGCAGAACCTCGCGTCCGTCCTCGCGGCCCTGGAGAAGACGGGCGTCAAGGTCGAGACGGGCGCAGACTGGGTGCGGGTAGACGCTACCGGCCCCCTGCGTCCCACAGATATCGAGGCAGAGGTGTTCCCTGGCGTCCCGACCGACCTCCAGGCGCCGTTCACCGCCTACCTGGCCACCATCCCGGGCCTCAGTCACGTCAGGGACCACGTGTACACCGACCGCTTCACGCACGTGGATGAGCTGGTGCGCACGGGCGCCCGCATGCAGCTTAACGACGAGCACCTGGAGATCCGTGGCGGCAAGCTGCGCGGCGCAGCCATGCACGCGGCAGACATCCGCGCCGGCGGCGCGCTGATAGTCGGGGCGCTGGCCGCAGAGGGCGACTCCGAGATCGGCGGCATGGTCTACGTGGACCGCGGCTACGCCGACCTGGCTGAGCGGCTGCGGCAGGTAGGCGCCAGCGTGCAGCGCATGATCACGCCGGCACCGGCACCTGCTTACACCGCCCTGGACTGAGCTTCAAGTTTCAGACCCTCTTCAGGCCTTCGGGTCTGGCGCGCCGTCCTCGCCCGCAGCTATCACGCGGTCGATCAGCGTCTTCTTGAGCTTGGTGGTCGTCTCCCGGGTGGCTGGGTGCCAGAAGCTCTCGTCCTCGCCGTCGCCGAAGCTGCCCGTGAAGCCGTCGTAACCCTCGCCACCGGGCGTTGCCAGGTAGCTCTCCTCGACGGATGTGCTGAACGGGCTGCGTACCGTGGAGGTCATGCCGGTGGCGCCGTTCGTGGCGTCTGCTGGTCCGTCGGCCGGATCACCGATCTCCACCAGCCGTTCGCCCGTATCGTCTACGACGAGGTCAGACCCGCCAGCGGCCGGCGTGGCCGTCACTGCCAGCTCGTGCGGTGCCTCGGCCTCAACGTCCGAGCCATCACCCGGAACCAGCAGGTCCTCGCCCGCAGGCGAGCCGGCGGGGAGAACCCCGGCCTCGACGTCCGAGCCATCCCCTAGGACCGGCAGGTCCTCGGCCCCGGGCGAGCCGGCCGGAGGGGCCTCGTCCAGGTCTGACTCGAACGGCAGCAGGGTGGCCAGAACGTCCACATCGTCGTCTTCACCATGCGCGGCGTCACCGGCGGCGACCTCGGCACCCTCGTCACTAGCGGCGGCCTTCTGCCCCTGCACCCGCGCCCGCAGCACGAGCCCCAGCACGGCCACGGCCACGCCTGCCACCATGAGCCAGAGCCACGGGGACAGGGGCAGCGAGGCGCTTCCGCGTGAAGGTGCAGGCAGGACGCCCGTGCGCAACGCCCGCGTCTGCGCTGCGGCGTCGGCCGCCAGCACGTCTATGACCGGGGCCACCTGCTCACCACCCGAGAAGGCCCAGGGGGAAGGTGTCTCGCTGAGCGGTCGCCAGGCGTCGGGGGAGAAGGGGTCGTGCACGCCGCTGACGGCTAAGACGTCCACCCTCGCGTTTGGTTCGTACTGCCAGGGCAACACCAGGCTTAGCTCGTTGCCCCTGCGGCCTAAGTTCAGAGGGGTGTGTTGGAGCGTGCCCGACACGACATCGGCGCCCGGTGGCTCTACGGGCACAGCGCCGTTGTCGCCTATGAACGTGATGCCCCACGCACCCTCCGCCGAGATACGGACGGCGTGCCGCCAGCCCGACCCCGCCGGCATCAGCATGTTGGGGCCGCGCAGCGTCTGGCTGGCGCCGTCTGCACCTGTGCTCAGGTAGACGTCCACCACCGCCAGCAGGCCGCTCACGTCGAACTGCGTGGCCGCCAGCGCCCGCGCCGCCTCGTCGGTGGCGCCGTCCGCCTCGGCGTCATCAGCGTCGCCCTGAGAGGCGTCGGTGGCCGCCGCCGGCCCCAGCGACCCCAGCGTCACCCGCAAGACCGCCGTGCCGTCCTCCGCCACCTCGACCTCGACCGTCTGGAGGTCGAACATGGCCACGTTGGCGTAAAGGGGAGAGGTGGGAGGGACCAGGGCGCCGTCGCCCACGGCGTCGCCCGGTGGGTCGGTGACCGCGAAGGCCAGGAGAGCGAGGAAGGTGAGGAGCGTGTTCACGAGGCCATGGCCGTGGTAGCCCCGACATCCAGGCCCGTGTGAGGAATGCCAACCGCTAGCTTCACAAGCACCTCGGCAAGTCTATCTGAGTCGTGCTGAGCATACTCGCCGCCGCCCAGTATGGGGGCGCGGACCAGGCCCACACCGGAGCCTTCGAACTGGGCCGGCGTTACGCCGACCAGCTCGGAGCCGGCCGAGACGTAGTTGCGCATGCGCCCCTCGTCGATGGGGGTGCTGTTCACCACGGCCACGTCGGGCAGCCTCACGCCGTGCTTCTCCAGCGCCGCCAGGTGCATGAATGCGTCGTAGCCGTCGGTCTCGCCGACCTCGGTCATGATGTTGGCCACGTACACGAGCTTGGCGCTCGACTCGTTGAGCGCGTCCCTGATCGACGGCACCAGCAGCGGCGGCAGGGTGCTGGAGAACAGGCTGCCTGGGCCGAGCACGACCAGGTCTGCGTCCAGCAGCGCCCGCTGCACCTCCGGCAGCCCGGCCGGGGCGGCGGGCTCGATGCTCAGCGTCTCCACGGCGCCTGGCACCTCGCGCACCTGTTTCTCGCCCCGGACCACGGCGCCGCCTTTCTTCGTGACGACGAGGTTCACGGCCTGCGCGGTGGCCGGGTAGACGCTGCCCGACAGGTTCAGAAGGCGGTTGATGACCCTGAGCGCCTGCCCGAAGTCGCCCTCCATCTCCGTGAGCGTGGCGATGAGCAGGTTGCCGAACGTGTGGCCGCCCAGGTCCGCGCCACGGGCGAAGCGGAACTGCAGGAGCCGCGCCAGCTCGGACTCGTTGTCGGAGAGGGCCGCGAGGCAGTCCGTGAGGTCGCCCGGCGCGGGCATGTCGTAGGCCTCCCTGAGGCGCCCCGAGGAGCCGCCGTTGTCGCTCACGGCCACGACCGCGGTCAGGTTCGAGGTGTAGCGCCTGAGGCCCCGCAGGAGGTTAGAGAGGCCGCTGCCGCCCCCCAGCGCCACGATCTTGGGGCCCTTGGCCAGCAGCACCTTGCGGTTCAGCAGGCGGGCGGCGTCGCCCGGGTGCTGCAGCCAGTTGGACAGCAGCGAGCGGTTGAGCCGGGCCACGGCCGTGATCGCGGTGACGGCCCCGCCGATGAGGAGCACGGCACTGATGAACGCGCCCAGCGTGTACCAGCTCGGGCTGGTGAGGAACTGCTCGATGGGCTCGGAGATGGTGCTGCGCTGGTCGCCGAACGCCCAGAGCGACAGGCCGACCGCCCCTACGATCAGCAGGAGAACACCGAGCACGGCCAGCGAGACGAAGCGCTTGACGCCCATGCCCGGCGTCAGCCACAACCGGAAGGTACCCAGGCGCTTGAGCCCCAGGACCCTGAGCCGGTCGAGCCTGATCACTCGTGGGCACCTGCCGCGTGCTCTTTGAGCGCGTCCTCCAGGTCCCGGTGCTGCACCTGCGTGCGGTAGCCGCCCGCCAGGTCGTGGCTGAGGCGCTCTACCACCGCCACCGAGCGGTGTTGACCGCCCGTACAGCCCACGGCGACACTGTAGTTGCTGCGCCCGCCGCTCTCCGCCAGGAACGCCAGAGAGCGCACCAGCTGGCGCATCTGTTCGTACAGCTCCAGAGATTCGGGGGAGAACACGTGCTGCTGCACACTGCGGTCCGTGCCCGGCAGCGGTCTCAGCTCCTCGCGGTAGTAGGGGTTAGGCATGCCGCGCACGTCCAGCACGGTGTCCACATCGGTCGGCATGCCGCGCTTGAAGCCGAAGGACACGAGGCGCAGCAGCAGGCTGCGGCCCTCCTCGAAGCGGTCCCATAGCAGTTGCGTCAGCGCCCGCGCGCTGGTGCTGGTGGTGTCGATGACGTCGTCGGCCAGCGAGCGCAGCGGCAGCAGAGCGCTCCGCTCGGCAGCCAGGTCGGCCGTGAGCGTTCCGGCGGCCACCGGGTGGGAACGCCTCGTGAAGTTGTAGCGCTTCACGAGCACTGCGTCCGAGGCATCGAGGAACAGCAGTGTGGGTCGGTGCCCCTCGTCCTTCAGGCGCTGCAGCGCGGCCGGCGCCGCCGCCAGGAAGGCGCGGGCGCGGATGTCGATACAGATGCAGAGGCCCTTCTCGCCGTACTGGCCACCCTCTACCAGGGCCAGCCACAGGTGCGGCGGAAGGTTGTCTACCGTGTAGAAGCCGATGTCCTCCAGGGCGTGCATGGCGGTGGTCTTGCCCGAGCCGCTCACGCCCGTGAGGATGACTAGAGGCACGTTGGTGGGCTGGTCAGCGTTAGCGGCTGGCATCAGTACGCTCCTCGTGGCATCAGGCTACACGCCACCACGGCATCGCCCTGTTCAGCTATAGCAACGCCGCCCACAGAGCTCACCAGCGTACCGGGGCAGAGGATCACGCCGGCCCCGGAATCTTGCCGCACGAGGTCCACGCCGCCCACCCGCGCCTGCGAGAAGCGTTCGGAAGTCAGGCCGGGTTCGACGGCAGGGACGGGCTCTCCGCCCTGCAGGACGAGCCAGCCGGCGCCGGTGTGCGCTACGTGCGCCTCGATGCCTGCCACTACCATGTGGAAAGCGGGAGCCGTGCCCGGCTCCGCCACCTCGTCCCACCTGACGGGCTTCAGGAAGCCCACGTCGACCGACACGCAACCCGCCACCGGCGCCTCCTCGGACGCCTCTACGACCACCGCGTTGTCGGTGATGCGGCCCCTGAGGGTGTCGGCCATGCTCTCGGCGGCGTAGCGCGAGGTGAAGCAGCCCACCCGCACCCGCACGAACTGGAGTCCGCCGTCCATGGCGAACTCGGTGAAGGCGTCGAAGCCGCTGCGCCTGAGGTCGGCCACTGCCGCCTGCGCCTGACGCAGGTCACGAAGGGCCACGGTCTGTACGGACCAGAGCTCTGGGGGCGCGGTCTGGGCCGCAACCGTGCCGCCGGTGCCGAGGGCGAACAGCAAGGCTGCCAGAACGGCGCCCCAGCGAGCGTGTGCGGAACTCAAGGCCGCCTACTGCTGGCCGAGGCGTCGGCGAACGTCCTCGATGAGCGTCTCCGTGGTCGGAGCGATGCTCGGGTCCAGCCTGCCGGCCTCGCTGAACTGCGCGATGGCGTCCTCGAAACGCTGCAGGCCGTAGTAGACGACGCCGAGGTTCAGGTGTGCCTGGGCGTTGTCAGGGTTCGACGCTATGGCGCTGCGCAGGTAGTCGAGCGCCAAGTCGAAGCGGCCGAGCTCGAGCTGCGCGTAACCCAGGTTGTTGAGGACGATGTCGCTGTCGTTGAAGGTCTCCAGCGCCACCAGGTAGTCGCTGATGGCCGACCGGGTGTCGCCCATGAGCTGGCGGGAGTAGCCCTGATAGAACGCCGCGAGTCCGGTGTCCTGGACTTCGCGCGACCGGCCGAAGGCCTGGCTGGCCGCAGCGTAGTCGTGGCGGTCGAGCGCCGAGAGGCCCTGCTGGAACGCTAGACCGGCCTCCTCACCCAGCGCCACATCGCCGCCGGTGAGCTCACGCTGCTGGCGCAGCAGCTCCAGGCTGCGCGAGGCTAGTTCGTTCTCCGGCTCAAGCTGCAGCGCGCGGCCGAGCACCTGCTCGCCCTCGGCCAGACGACCGAGGCGCATGAGCGCCGTGCCGTGCAGGGCCTGAAGGTGAGCGCTGTCGGGGTTGGCCGCCACCAGTGGCTCCAGGAGTTCGAGGGCGCCGGCAGCGCGGCCCGAGGCGAGGTACAGCTCGGCCAACGCCAGCTCTACGTCGACGCCCTGATCCCGCAGGCTCTCGAACGTGGCGCGGGCGGCGTCGAGGTCGCCGCTCTGCACCTGAGCAACGGCCAGCAGGTTGGCCACGCCCACGCTGTTGGGGTTCTCCTCCCGCAGCGGGGCGAGTATGGCTATGGCGCCCTGGAGGTCGCCCTCCTGTATGAGCAGGTCGGCTTCTGCCATGCGCAGTTCGAGGCTGTCAGGGTAGAACTCCAGCCCTTGCGCGAGCAGCTCCTTGGCGCCCGCGGCCAGCGAAGCAGGGAGCAGGCGCACGAGGCCGTACATGGAAGCCGAACGCGCCAGCGGCTCCGACACGGCCTGCCGCAGGTAGGCGAGCGCGGCCTGCGCGTCTCCTGCGTCGATGAGCCGCTGCATGACAGTGCCGCGCAGGAGCACCGATTCGGGCGAGTAGGTCTCGGCGCGCCTCAGGGTCTGCACAGAGCGGGAGATGTCGGCCTGCTGGTTCGAGAGGCGGATATACGCGTCTACGAAGCGGGGGTAGGCATGGATGGACGCCTCCAGGTCTGCCGTCGGGTTGCCCTGGCCCGAGGCCGCGGTCACGGCGGCGCGGCCCGCGAGAGCCACGGAGTGCACGGGGTTGATAGACAGCGCGCGCTCGAAAGCGGCCAGCGCGCCAGGGTCGCCGGCGGCCTCCAGCACCACGCCGGCCAGTGCCTGGATCTCGACGTTGTTAGGCGCCATCTCTGCAGCGCGGCGCGCCTCCGAGGCGGCCAGCTCCAGATCGCCGTCCAGCGCGAGGACACGCGCGTACTCGGCGGCTACCCAGGCCGACTGCGGGTCGAGCTGCGCGGCCGTGTTCAGCTGGTCGACCCTGACGCCCGGCAAGCCGGAGGCGGCGAGGCCGGTGGGGCCGAGGCTGGGCACAGAAGGCGTCTGTTCCGCTGCGGCCCTAACCGCGGCCAGGGCATCTTCAGAAGCGTCAGGCGTGACCACGCGGGCCACTGCGGCGGCAGCGGCGGCGGCCAGCTCTGCCGGGCCCGCTCCCTGCGCCTGAACCGGCTGGGTGCCGCCGGCGACGGCCACGTTCATCTCGGCCACCACTCCCGCGCCGCCCAGGATCACCCGGCCCGTGACGATAGCGCCGGCGTTGAACACCTGACCGAGGAGGTTCTCGACGGCGATGTCGTTGTCTACCGCCTTGTTGGCCATGAGGGCAGCGTCGCCGACGGGCGGCACGTACACGCCAGGGACCTGGTTGAGCGCCTGCTGCAGCGCCGTGGGCAGGCCAAGCTGGTAGGCCGACACGGCGGAGTCGGTGTCGAACGGCAGGATGACGATGCGGGTCGGTTGGGTGGCACTCTGTGCCACAGCTACGCCAAGCATGAGCACGGCGACCGTTAGCGAGACAAGTGGTCTTAACAGGCGGCTGATCATCACCGCGGAGTATAACCGCGGCAGGTGAGAAGCTTTAGGGAAACCTCAAGACCAGGACAGCGTAAACGCCCTGCCCCTAGTCGGGAGCAGGACCCAGCCGGAACCCCAGGGGCAGCAGCGCGGCCACGGTGGTGGTGACGACCTTACCGGCGCGGTTGACGAGCCAGACGTTGGCGCCAGGCGCGAACTCGAACAGCACCTGCCGACACGCGCCGCAAGGCGACGCCGGATCGTCGGACGCCGAGTAGACCACGAGCTCGCTGAAGCCGCGGCGACCGCTCGTGACCATGGCTTGCACCGCCGACTGCTCCGCGCAGCGGGTCAGGCCGTAACTGGAGTTCTCGACGTTGGCGCCCGAGAACACGGTACCGTCCTCGGCCCGCAAGGCGGCGCCCACGTTGAAGTGCGAGAACGGGGTGTAGGCGTTGGCGAACGCCTGGCGCGCGGCCTGGAACAGGTCGGCAGGCACGCCCTGGGGCGCCGGGGCTGAGCCGGCTGCCGCCGCGCTCCGGTCAAGGCCGTTGTCGTCATCCACGCGCCGCCTCCGATAAGTGGGCCCACATGTTACCCGAGGATCCCCAGTCTTGACAGCAGCGGCGGACCGAGCACGACCAGGCCCACCAGCACCGCGCCGATGGCGGCCAGCAGCACCGCGCCGGCGGCGGCGTCCTTGGCCGCACCGGCCAGCGGCTGGCGTTGCGGGCTGGCTATGTCGACGACCGCTTCGACAGCGCTGTTGAGAAGCTCGAGGCTCAAGACGAGCGCGCTCACGAGCAGTATCGGCGTGAGGGGGGCGTTAAGCCACAGGGCCACAGCGAGCGCCAACCCACCGATAGCCAGCTCGCGCCTGAAGTTCGGCTGCCGCCTGAAGGTGCGCCTGATGCCGTTCACGGCGAAGCCCACGGCGGTGAAGAACGTCCGGTCCTTCTTGGGTGCCTCGCCCACCTAAGCCCCCGACCGCAACAGTTCGAGCACGCGCGCCTGCGCCTCGGTGAAGGGCGGCCACTCGTCGTCCGCCTGGTGGTCGTAGCCACGCAGGTGGGTGAGCCCGTGGGCCACCAGCACGAGGACCTCGCTCAGCAGGTCGTGCCCGTGCTCCTCGGCCTGTCGGCCGGCCGTGTCCAGGCTCACGAAGACGTCACCCAGGTGCGGCACCTGCGGGAAGCCGACGTCGTCATCCGGCTCGAAGGTGGGGTAGGAGAGGACGTCCGTCGGCCCCTCCACCTCCCGGTCCTGAAGGTTGTGCCGGGCGATGGTGTCATCGTCCATCAGCACCACCGTCAGCTCGCGGTCTCCCAGGCCGACTTCGCGCATGTACGCCTCGACCACGCTCACGAGGCGGGCCGAGTGGGGGTACGACCGCGTCTCGTCCAGCAGCTCGACGATGCCGGCGTCGGAGGTCATCCCCATCAGGCCACGGAGCCCTTGGTGGCAGCCACCGCGGACGCGTCGGCAGCGGGGG
Organism: Truepera radiovictrix; assembly: GCA_044462445.1. GTDB lineage: Bacteria > Deinococcota > Deinococci > Deinococcales > Trueperaceae > JAAYYF01. The sequence continues at coordinate 35,466 of JBIQNJ010000012.1, forward strand.
CGCTGTACGTGTCGGCCTGGGCCGCGCGGACGCGCTTGAGCCCGCGCACCTCCTCGGCGCTGGGGTACGAGATGCGGCGGTGCAGGATGGCGGCCAGCATGCGCTCGAACGTGGAGGCGATGACCTCCAGGTCTTGGAAGGTGAGCGGCGCCTCGTCCAGCTGGCCGTCCTGCTGGCGCTGCTTTATGAGGCGGTCGATGAGCGACCTGATGTTGGACGGTGAAGGGTCCGACAGCGTGCGAGAGGCTGACTCGATGGCGTCTGCCAGCATGAGTATGGCCGTCTCCTTGCTGCGGGGCCTAGGGCCCGGGTAACGGAAGTTGAGCTCCTCCACCTGGCCCTCCTCGAGCGCGCGCTTGTAGAAGTAGCTGAGCACGGTGGTGCCATGGTGTTCGGCCACGTAGGGGTAAAGCTCCTCGGGCATCTGGCCCGCTCGCAGCAGCTCCAGGCCGTCTCGTACGTGGCTGGTGATTATGAGGTACGACAGGTGCGGGCTTATGCGGTCGTGCGGGTTCTCGCCCGTGAACTGGTTCTCCACGAAGAAGTGCGGCCGGCGCATCTTGCCGATGTCGTGGTAGAGCGCACCCACGCGGGCCAGCAGGGAGTTGCCGCCGACGTTCTTGGTGGCCTGCTCGACCAGGTTAGAGATGATGAGGCTGTGTTGGTAGGTGCCGGGCGCCTCGGCTATCAGGCGCTGCAGCAAGGGCTGGGTGGGGCTGGAGAGCTCGATCAGGCGGAAGTCGGTGAGGAAGCCGAAGCCAGACTCGGCCACCGGCATGAGCCCGAGCGTCAGCACGCCGGCCAGCACGCCGCCGGCCACCAGCAGGCTGGCGCCGGTGAAGGCCGCGCCTATGGTCATGCCGCCCGCCACCAGCACGATGCCGAGCAAGGCCAGGCCGGCCGTGAGTCCGCCCACGGCACCGGCGAGGATGAGCCACAGGCGGTTACGCGTGGCCGCAGCCACCATGGCCGCGCTGGTGGAGCCCACGAGCGTGGCCACCACCGCGATGACGGAGCCGGAAGGTATGAGCACCGCCATGGCAAGCGCCAGCCATGCGCCCAGCAGTATGCCGGCGCGTGACCCCATGAGGGCGGCCACAACGAGGGGCGCCAGTAGCGCGAACAGGAAGTGCGGTGAGGCGATGGAGACCATGCGCTGGAGCAGCAGCACGGCCAGCGTGAGGAACACGAGGAAGGCCAGCTTGCGGAACGTGAGGCGCGCGAATATGTAGCTGCGCATGACCACCAGCGGCGTGACGAGCAGGAGCGTGAGCAGCACGACGCCGGCCACGATCCACGCCGTCTGCGAGAGGACCTCGGCCCGCACGCTGTACAGGCCGAGCGAGTCCAGCACGCGCATCTGGTCCTCGCTGAGCGGCTCGCCCGCCTCGACGATGACCTGGCCGGCCTCCAGCGACTGCAGCACGGGCGGCACGGCGTTGGAGGCCGCATCGCGAGCGGCCTGCGTCAGCCGGTCGTTGGGTACGGAGGTGGCAACGAGTCGTCGCTCGAGCACCATGCGCGTCTCGCGTTGCCGGTCATCCGGCGCCAGCGCGCTCATCTCCTCGATGAGGTTTGGCAGGGCAGAGGCCCTGACTCCCGAGGGCGCCCGGTAGCGGCTCAGCACCTCGTCGACCACGGCCGCCGGCAGTCCCGAGGAGGTGATGGCAGCCGTGACGAGCGCCATAAGCTGCGGGTCGGAGGTGTACACGGTCTCGATCTGCTCGCGCGCCGCCTGCCGCTCACGCTGCGTGGCGATGCGGTCCTCGACCTGGGTGGCGACCGGCGCCACGAAGGTCTGGGGGCTGGGCAGGCCCACGCGCAAAGGCGTGCGCTGCCGCGTGCCGTACACGCTGTACGTGAGCAGCCCCACGGCCACGGCCGTGAACAGCACCAGCGCCCAGAAGCGCGTGGTGCCAGGTATATGGGTGTTAGCCGTGCTGCTCATAGGCGAGTACTATCTGCGCCACTAGCGGGTGACGCACGACGTCGGCCTTGGAGAAGGTCTGGAAGCTGATGCCCTCGATACCCTGGAGGATACGTTGCGCGACGTGCAGTCCGCTCTGCACGCTGCCGGGCAGGTCCGTCTGGGTGGTGTCGCCGGTCACCACCACCTTGCTGTTGAAGCCCATGCGGGTGAGGAACATCTTCATCTGTTCGGGCGTGGTGTTCTGGGCCTCGTCGAGGATGATGAAGGCGTCGTTGAGGGTGCGTCCGCGCATGAACGCCAGCGGCGCCACCTCTATCGTGCCCTGCTCCGTCAGGCGCTCCACCTTGTCGGCGGGCAGCATGTCGTGCAGGGCGTCGTAGAGGGGTCTGAGGTACGGATCGATCTTGGCCTGCAGGTCGCCCGGCAGGAAGCCGAGGCGTTCGCCAGCCTCCACGGCCGGGCGCGTGAGCACAATGCGCTTTATGCGGTTGGCTACCAGCGCCTCCACGGCCATGGCCACGGCCAGGTAGGTCTTGCCGGTGCCGGCGGGGCCTAGACCGAAAGTGATGGGGCTGTTGGCGATGGCGTGGACGTAGCGCCGCTGCCCCGCCGTCTTGGGCCGGGTGCGGCCCGGCAGTCGCGGAGCCGCCCCGGCCGTGTCGCCGCCCTGCGCACCGGGCAGCGCGCTGTCGGCCATGGGGCCGACGCTGCCCTCAGGCTGCTCCCCGAACTCGCCGTAGGCGATCTCGGCCAGAGTTATCTCTCCGCCCTGCCTGATGGTCTTGAGCAGGTCGTTGAACGTCCTCTCGGCCTGAGCCACCTGGGCTGGTTCGCCCGACAGGTGGACCTCGTCACCCCGTGCGACCACCTTGGCGTCGAGCCTGGTGCGCAGCAGTTTGAGGTTCTCGTCGTTCTGGCCGAAGAGGGATAGAGCTTCCGCTGGGCTGCGGAGCTTCAGGGTCGCACTTGTCGTGATCTTGTCCTCCTGAGCCGCCGTCTGGCGGCTGGTTCGGATAGTACTTCATGCCAGATCATGCCTGTGATGAGCGCGTTACTGTTCATGGCCAGCGTAGGAGACCTGTGAGAGACGGGCGTGACACCCTGGCGTGAGGCGTTGGTCTTGCGGGCACCCAGGGCGGCCAGGTCCTTGCCGTCCTCCAGCGTGCGCCGCCTGGCCTTGCGCGTCACCTCCAGCGGCGCGGACACATGTTCCCGCTTCGGGCTGCTGGCTCCTTCGCGGCCTATCACGAACTGCGCCGGGGTCGAGCCGGTGGAGCCGATGCTCCTCGCGGGGGTGGAGACCAGGCTGCCGCCGGTGCCGGACGCTCCACCGAGGGTGGTGGGCTGCGCCGAGACAAGACTGCCCGGCTGCGCGCCCCTGGTTGCGCCGGTCCTGGGAGCGCCCGCCGGCTGCTGCGGGGCCGCCTTGCGGCGAGTGGTGCCTGCACCGCGCGCGCTCTCCTGCTGCTGCGCCTCGCGCACCCTCGCCCTTATCTCCTCCAGAGCCTCCTCGATGGTGGTGGCCGTGGTCGGCCGCTGTTGGGGCGCCGCCCGCTGCGGTGTGGGTTGGGCGGATGCCTGGGGCGCGGCGGCACGGCCTGCCGGCTGAGGGGAGCGGGTCGGGGCAGTAGCCGGGCCGACCGGCGCGCTTGGCTGCCCGCCGGCCCCCTTGGTGCCTGGCGGCACCTTGGGTGCAGCCGTCTCCTCGCCCTCCGGCTTCTTCTTGCGGTTGAACGCAGGAAGTATGAAGAAGACGACGAAGAAGATGATCCCCAGGATCGTCTCGAAGTCTAGCCGCACGCCTACCCTTCGTCTTGCCCGGCTGCGCGTCCGATGTTGCCGCGCATAGTGGTGTCAGACTTGATGTTCTCCAAAGAGTAGTAGTCCATCAGCCCCAGGTTGCCTTCGCGGAACGCCTGGGCGATGGCGCGGGGAACCTCGGCCTCGGCCTCGACCACGCGGGCGCGCATGGCCTCGACCTGCGCCAGGTTCTCCTGCTCGGCGGCCACGGCCATGGCGCGGCGCTCTTCGGCCTTGGCCTGCGCCACGCGCTTGTCGGCTTCGGCCTGGTCCGTCTGCAGCTGCGCGCCGATGTTGCGGCCCACGTTCACGTCGGCGATGTCGATCGAGAGGATCTCGAACGCCGTGCCCGAGTCGAGACCTTTGGCGAGCACCGTCTTGGAGATGATGTCGGGGTTCTCGAGCGTCTCCTTATGGCTCATGGTCGAGCCGATGGAGGAGACGATGCCCTCACCCACACGGGCGATGATGGTCTCTTCACCGGCACCACCCACCAGGCGCTCGAGGTTGGCACGCACGGTGACGCGGGCGGTGGCGATGAGCTCGATGCCGTCCTTGGCCACGGCCGAGATGTTGGGGGTCTGGATGACGCGCGGGTTCACGGACACCTTCACGGCGTCGAGAACGTCGCGGCCGGCCAGGTCGATGGCGGCGGCGCGGTCGAACGGCAGCGCGATGCGCGCCTTGTCGGCGGCGATGAGGGCGTCTACCACGCGGTCGACGTTACCTCCGGCCAGGTAGTGGGCCTCGAGCTCGTTCTGGTTGACGTCGATGCCCGCCTTGACCGCCTTGATGAGCGGCAGGATTATCTGGTTAGGCGGCACGCGCCGCAGACGCATGGCCACCAGCGAGGGGAGGCTGACGCTCACACCTGCGGCGATAGCCGAGATCCATAACCCCACCGGGATGAAGTTGAACAGGATGATGAAGAAGAGGAGTACGGCTCCGGCCATTATCAGCAGGGTGATATCCATTTATGCCTCCTTGGGGCCGGCGTCGGCCTGAGTGTCGGGGTTATCCGCCCGTATGGCGGTGCTGGTGATGTCTTCTATCTTGCGAACCGTCACGCGGCTGCCCTCCACCTTGAGCACGCGCACGAGGCTGCCTACGGGCACGAAGTCGCCTTCGCTGACGACGTCAACCCGGTCGGTGCCGAACCGGGCAACGCCGGCGGGGCGCAGGTCTGTGAGGGTGGTGCCCGTGTTGCCGAGCAGGTCAACCCGGTCTATCTGCGACACGGTGCCCGCCGTGCCGCCGCCGGAGCTCAGGCGGTCCTCGAGCCGCAGCACCGCCACGACGCGGCTGCGGGGGAACATCCAGAGCAGCAGGCCGAGCAGCACGCCACCGAACAGCACGCTGTAACCGAGCACGGCCAGGGTGCCCTCTTCGAATATGCGTATTAGCGCCACGACGATGGCGGCGAGCCCGAGCACACCCGCCACGCCGAAGCCGGGCAGCACGAAGGCCTCGAGCGCCAGCAGTATGACCCCTACGACCAGGATGGCGATGTCGAGCACGCCGGCCGGGTTGGCGAAGTAGGTGGCTGCTGCGAAGATGCCGAGCGCTACGAGCCCGACGGCACCAGGGATGCCGAAGCCGGGCGAGAACAGTTCGATGACCAGACCGCCGATGCCGACCACCAGCAGCAACGCCGCCACGAGCGGCTGCGACAGCAGGCCGGCCAGCCTCTCAGCCAGGCCCGGCTCGAGCCGCGTGACCCTGGCACCGGCGTAACCGAACGCCGCCAACGCCGCCTCGAGGTTGGCGGCCTCGGTGTCGGCGATGCCGTGCTCGACCGCCTGCCTGGCGGTGAGGGTTACCAGTTCCGCGGCGGTCGACAGTCCGGGGATCTCGATGCGCTCGTCGACCATGCCTTCGGCCACGCGGGCGTTGCGCCCGCGGGCTTCGGCCACGCTGCGGAACTCACCGCGTAGAGCCGAGGAGAACTTCTCGTCGACCGGGGCGATGCCGGTGGGTGTCTGCACGATGGGCAGTGCCGCGCCTATGCTCGAGCCCGGCAGCATGGCCAGGTGCTCGGCGCTCATGGCGATGAGAGCGCCGGCGCTGAACGCGTTCTGCACCACAGCGATGGTCGGCACGCGGGCGTCGTGCAGGATGATGCCCACGATGTTCTGCATGGCCGCCACCGAGCCGCCTGGGGTGTCCAGGTACAGCACGAGCGCCAGCGGCTGCTCCTCGTTAGCCTGCTGCACGCGGCTCCTAACGAAGGCCGTGGTGCCCGCCGTTATCTCCGTGTCGATGGGCAGCAGCCACACCTGGTTGGAAGGGGCCGACGCCTGGGCCCAGGCCCGCCCGCCGAGCCACAGAGCGAAGAACGCCAGCAGAGTGGCCAGCGCCAGGGCCGCGAACCAGGTAACAGTGCCCGCAGCACCGGGGTTCTGAGTAAGTCGCCTCACGGCCAAAGGATAGCATTACGCTCTTGCGTGCCTAAGGGCGCTCCCTTACTTATGTCACGCCGCCGTGCTGGTCGTTGACGGTGGTGGGAGGCCAATACGAGCGCTCGCAGGCGCGCGCCAGTTCGTGCCGGCCGGGCCGGCTCTCCTCGACCTGTGGTGTTTCTTCGTGGTCGGGCATCGCTTCACGTATGTTCATGCGCCGTGTCTGTGAGAGTCCTATAAGGGATGCTGTGCGCGCTGACCATAAGGAACAGAACCAGCGGCCGATCCGGGGCTGCTTCATGAGGCCGGAGGCGTCCACGGCTACACCGCAAGAAGTAACGACACCTCGGTCTTCTCGAAGTGCCGTTACTGACTGGCGGGGGCAGAAGGACTTGAACCCTCGACCTACGGTTTTGGAGACCGCCGCTCTACCAGCTGAGCTATACCCCCAACCGCTACTGGGTTGGCGCCGGCCGCGACGCGACCGAAGACAGAGTATAGCAACGCCACAGCGAAAGCTGCAAACGAATACCGATAGCGAAACCGCGCCTGCGGCCTACATGCCGTGGCTAACTGAACTACCGGCCCAACCTCACAAGTGCTATAAGGTAAACCCATGCAGAAGGCCGATGTGCCAACCCTAGAACCCCAGGCCGTTCCTGGCCTTGAAGACGCCTCCGAGAAGATGAGCTTCACCGTCACAGGCGCGGCCAAGGCCGCCGGCCTGATCGCCAACAGCGGCAAGGAGAACGCCGCCATAAGGGTCTTCGTCAAGTCCGGCGGGTGCAGCGGCTACCAGTACGGCATGGCCATAGAAGACCGCTTCATGGACGGCGACCGGCTGTTCGAAGACCAAGGCGTGCGCCTCGTGGTCGACCAGCGCAGTTGGCCGTTCCTGCGCGGCTCCACCCTCGACTACGTCGAGAACATGATGGGCGGCGGCTTCAGCGTGCAGAACCCGAACGCCAGCAGCGAGTGCGGCTGCGGCCACTCGTTCCGCACCGATGGCCGGCCGGCCCCGACCGGACCCAACGACAGCTGTAGCTGACCCCCATAAATCGGGGCAGGTAGACCAGGACAGGAAGACCAGGGCAGGCAAGAGTAGCGTGGGTAGGCCGGGGCAGGGTAGGTAGGCAAGGGTAAGTAGGGCATGGGCCACCCGGCCTCAGCCGAAGTCGTACCGCAACACCGGCTGCCGCGCCGCCTTGACCTCGTCGAGGCGCCGCACCGGCGTGGTGTAGGGCGCGTTCTTGAGGTAGTCCGGGTCGGACTCGGCCTTCATAAGGATCTGCTCCAGAGCGCTCATGTACGCCTCTAACGTCTCGATAGACTCCGTCTCGGTGGGCTCCACCATCATGGCTTCCTTGATCACCAGCGGGAAGTAGACGGTGGCTGGGTGCATGCCGTAGTCGAGTTGAGCCTTGGCGATGTCGAGGGTGCGCAACCCCTCGGGCGGCTGCGCCACGAACTCGTGCATGTTCGTGCGGTCGAAGGGCACGGTGAAACCGAGCTGCTTGAAGCGCATGCGCAGGTAGTTGGCGGCCAGCACGGCGTGGCCGCTGACGTCGCGCAGGCCCTCTCTGCCTAGCGCCCGGATGTAGGTGTAGGCGCGCACGAGGTTGCCGAAGTTGCCGTAGAAGCTGCGCATGCGGCCGATAGAGAGCGGCATGTCGGACTCCAGGTAGAACTCGGGACCGTTCTGCCCCTCCCGCCTGGCCACCACGGGCCTCGGCAGGAACTGGCGCAGGTGCTCCTTCACGCCCACCGGGCCGGTGCCCGGGCCGCCGCCGCCGTGCGGCGTGGTGAAGGTCTTGTGCAGGTTCAGGTGCACCACATCGAAGCCCATATCGCCAGGCCGAGCCCGGCCCACGATGGCGTTGAGGTTGGCCCCGTCGTAGTACAGCTGCGCGCCGGCGGCGTGCGCAGCGTCGGCTATCTCCACGATGCCCCGCTCGAACAGCCCCAGCGTGTTCGGGTTCGTGAGCATCACGGCGGCCACCTCGGGGGAGAGGGCGGCCTTGAACGCCGCCAGGTCGACCTCACCGTTCGGGCCGGTGGGTACCTCCTTGACGTCGTAGCCGGCCATGGCGGCGGTGGCGGGGTTGGTGCCGTGGGCGGCGTCGGGGACGAGGACCAGGCGGCGCTGGCCACCCTCCCCGCGCGACTCGTGGTAAGCGCGGATCATGAGCACGCCCGCCAGCTCGGCATGGGCACCCGCGGCTGGCTGGAGGCTGACGCCGTCCATGCCCGTGATGGCCGCCAGGTCAGACTGCAGGTTGTAGAGCAGCTCCAGGGCGCCCTGAACGGACTCCGGCGCCTGGTAGGGGTGCAGGTTCTGGAACAGCTTGGCGGCCTCTTCGTTGACCTTCGGGTTGTACTTCATGGTGCAGCTACCGAGCGGGTAGAAGTTGGCGTCTATGCTCATCTGCCTGTGGGCCAGCTGCGTGTAGTGACGCACCAGGTCGAGCTCCGACACCTCCGGCAGGCGCGGTGGGCTGCGGCGCAGGTTCTCCTCGCCCAACACCTCTGCCAAATCCACCGGGTCGACCTTGGGCGGGTGCGCGGCGCGGCGACCCGGCTTGGAGCGCTCGAAGATCAGGGGGAAGTCGGTAGTGCTGCGAGCGGCGTCAGACATGCGCGGCCCCCTCACGCGTTCCGGAGCGGCCGAGCACTTCCTGCAGCGCCGCCACCAGCCGGTCGATATCGGCCGCAGAGGTACTCTCCGTGGCCGCTAGGATGATGGCGTTGCCGATGCCGTACTCGCTGCCGGCAGGCACGCCGGCCTGAACGCCCAGGCGGGCCAACTGGCTGCGCACCAGCTCGGGGTCCTTGCTCACGGGCAGAACGAACTCGTTGAAGAAGCGGCTGTCGGTGCGGGGGTGCAGACCGGCCTCCGCCAGCGCCTCGGCCAGCTGGTGGGCGCGCTGCACGGAGCCCACGGCCAGGTCGCGCAGCCCCTGAGGGCCGAGGGCAGCCAGGTTTATGGCCGCCATCAGTGCGGTCAGCTGGTGGTTGGAGCAGATGTTCGACTTGGCCTTGGAGCGGCGGATGTGCTGCTCGCGGGCCTGAAGCGTGAGAACGAAGGCGCGGCGCCCGTCTACGTCGGTGGTCTGCCCCACCAGGCGGCCGGGGAACTGGCGCACCAGCGCGTCCTTCACGACCATGAAGCCGAATGCCGGTCCGCCGAAGTTGACCGGGTTGCCCACGGTCTGCCCATCGCCGGCGGCCACGTCGGCGTCGTACTCGCCAGGAGAGGCGAGAACGGCGAGGCTGAGAGGGTCGACGGCGGCCACGAACAGCGCGCCAGAGGCATGGGCCGCCTCGGAGAGCTGCGCCATGGGCTCGAGGTAGCCCAGGTAGTTGGGCTGCTGGGCGATGAGGCACGCGGCCTGAGCGAGGCCGCCGGGAGCCGGCGTCGTGAGTGGGTCCAGGTCGAGCGTCACGAGGGCTATGCCTAGCGGGTCCAGGTAGGTCTTGAGGACCTCGCGCGTCTCCGGGTGAACGCCGCGGCTGACCACCACCTGCTCCCGCCCCGTCTGCCGCACAGCCAACAGTGCGGCCTCGGCCACCGCGGTGGCGCCGTCGTACATGGAGGCGTTGCTGACGGGTAGGCCCGTGAGCTCGGACATCATCGTCTGGTACTCGAAGGTGGCCTGCAGGATGCCCTGAGCCACCTCGGGCTGGTAGGGCGTGTAGGCCGTCACGAACTCGCTCTGCATGGCCAGGTGGGCCGTGACGCTGGGCGTGAAGTGGCGCCGCGCGCCCCCGCCCAGGAAGTCGGGACCGCCCGCCGTGTTGCGTGCGGCCAGCTGGCGCAGGTGCGCCAGCAGCTCGGCCTCGTTCATGCCGGCGGCCACGTTCATCTGCGGGTCGCGCAGGCCGGCCGGTACGTCCGCGAACAGCGCGTCGATAGAAGGGGCGCCGATGAGCTCTAGTGCCCGAGCCACATCCTCAGGCGTATGCGGCAGGTAGTGCACTTACGCTCCTTCGGTCAGCGCGGCGTAGGCTTCGCCGCTAAGAAGCGAGTCGAGCTCGGAAGCGTCGCTGAGACGTACCTTGAAGATCCAGCCGCCCTCGTAAGGGGCTTCGTTGATCTGTTCGGGCGACTGCTCGAGCGACCCGTTCACCTCGACTATGGTGCCGCTGACGGGAGTGTAGATATCGGAAGCGGTCTTCACGGACTCCACCACCGCCACCTGGTCACCCCTGGCCACGTCGCTGCCGACGGTGGGCAGTTCGACGAACACCACGTCGCCAAGCTGGTCCTGGGCGTAGTCACTGATACCCACGGCCACGATGTCGCCCGCCTCACGCCTGATCCACTCGTGAGTCTCGTCGTAGAGAACGTCGTTCGGAATGCTCATACAAAGCTCCTTAAAGTCAAACCCTGCTAGAACTTCAGCCCTTGTTGAACGGGAGGTCTACTACCTGTGCCGCCACGGCCTGGCCCCGTATCTCTACTGCCAGCTGCTGACCCGGCTGGGCCAGATGGCTGGCGACCCAGGCGAACGCGATGGCGTCGCGCGTGAGGGGGGAGAGGGCGCCGGAGGTGATGGTGCCCACCTCTTCGCCGTCATGGAGGACCTTGTAGCCGGCCCTCGGGATGCCCCTGTCCGTCAGGCGTATGCCTACCAGGAGCCGGTCGCAATCCGGGTTCCACATGGCTTCACGCCCATAGAACGGCTTGTCCTTCACGACCCAGGCGAAGGGCGTGCACAGTGGGTTGCTGTTCTCATCCAACTCGTGACCGTAGAGGGGGAAGCCGGCCTCGAGCCTGAGAGTGTCGCGCGCCCCGAGCCCGCAAGGAACGGCGCCCTCGGCCATCAGGGCCTGCCAGAGGGCCGCAGCGTCGTTGGGGTGGCAGAAGATCTCGAAGCCGTCTTCGCCCGTGTAGCCGGTCCGGCTCAGGCGCACCGGGAGCCCGGAGATGCTCACGTCCAAGGTGGCGTTACGCTTGATAACGCTCAGGTCTTCCTCGACCAGGCGGCTCAGTAGAAGCGGCGCTCCCGGACCCTGGAGGGCCACCAGCGCCCAGTTCTCGGACTCGTCGATCACGTGAACATCGAACTGCGAGGCGAGGCGCTTCAGGTGCTGGTACACGGTCTCCGTGTTCGAGGCGTTGGCCACCACCATGTACTCGCTCTCCTTCTCGCGGTACACGAACAGGTCGTCTATCAGGCCGCCCTGGTCGTTGGGCAGCATGCTGTACTGCCCGCGGTTCAGGCGCAGCTTGCCGGGGTCGTTGAGCGTGGTGAACTGGAGGAACTCCGTGGCCTGCGGCCCGAGCACGCGGATCTGGCCCATGTGGCTGACGTCGAACAGTCCGACATCCTGCCTGACGACCAGGTGCTCCTGGTTGATGCCACCCTTGTAGTGGAGCGGCATGTCGAAGCCCGCAAAGTCGACCATGCGGGCCTGAAGCTCGAGGTGGGTGTCGTATAGCGGCGTTCGCCTCATCGGGCTGACGATATCACGCCCGAAAACGGCAACCTGACCCGCAGGCGCCGCCAAGAGGACACCCCATGAGGGGTCGTCACAGAGGTCGTCGGTTCAGGGTCAGGCCTTCTGGGCGAGCTTCTCGAGTACCAGCGTGGCCACCGCACGCAGCGGCTCGAACACACCGTCGAAGTTGGCGGCAACGGCCTCGAAGAACTGCACCTTCTGCTCCGGGTCGAGCACCCGCTTGAGCATCCCCATGTCTATGGCGTCGGGCAGGTCACGCTTGTTGGCCTGCACTACGAAGGGGACGTCTCCGAGGCGCAGGTTGTACTCCAGCAGGTTCTCGCGCAGGTTGCGCAGGCTCTCGGCGTTGGCGCGCAGGCGGGCGATGGAGGAGTCGGCCACGAAGACCACGCCGTCTACACCCCGCAAGATGAGCTTGCGCGAGGAGTTGTAGAACACCTGGCCGGGAACCGTGTAGAGGTGGAAGCGCGTCTTGAAGCCGTTGACCTTGCCCAGGTCCAGGGGCAGGAAGTCGAAGAAGAGCGTGCGCTCGTCCTCGGTGGCCAGCGACACCATGTCGCCTTTCGACTCTGCCGGTACCTGCTCGTAGATCTGCTTGAGGTTGGTCGTCTTGCCCGACAGACCGGGGCCGTAGTACACGATCTTGAAGTTGATCTCGCGCGCCGAGAAGTTGATGGTGCTCATTTGTTACCCGCCCCGAACAGACCGTCTAGCAGAGCCGTGGCGCCGTCTTGGAAATCGGAGTCGAAGTCGAGCGTCGGCGCGGCCTCGGTCGAGTTCTCGAGCTGCAACCGTATGGCCTCTGCTGCCTGCTTGGTGGCAAGCTTAACCCGGCCTAGCTGGGCGCTGGAGTCGAACACGGTCACCAGCAGAGCCTCTGAGCCCAGCTCCTCCAGGTACGTGCCCACGGAGTCGCCCTGCTGCACCGTCTCCTTGAAGCCTTCCTCGCCGAACAGGTTGGCGATGGCGCGGTTGGCGGCGTAGTTGGAGGCGACGAGCGTGGCGAAGGAGTCCAGAGAGGGCGGTCGGGGTGCCCAAAGTGCGCGAGCGTGCATGAGCACGAAACCCTTGCGGTCGATGATCAGGGCGTAGCGGCCACGGCTCTTGGCGAGGAGCTCTCGCAATATGCCGTCGACGCTATCGAAAGTTGACCCGTACAGGTCAAGCGAGGGCTCGAGCATGGCCACCACTGTAGCAGCACCTTCCTAGGCTTACACGTAGGAGAAGCCACTTTCAGCCCGGGCGGTTGACACCGGCCTACCGACCAGTGACGAACCCCCGCAGCCACTCGGCACTCCTCTTCAGGGTGCGTACCTGGGTGTCGAAGTCCACATGCACCAGCCCGAAGCGCTTGGTGTAACCGAGTGCCCACTCGAAGTTGTCGAGCAGGCTCCAGGCGAAGTAACCCGCGGCCGGCGCGCCCTCCGCTGCGGCGGCAGCCAGCGCCGCTATGTGAGACCGCAGGTACGCCGTGCGCTGCTCGTCGTTCACCTTGCCGTCCACCAGCTCGTCGTCGTACGCGGCGCCGTTCTCGGTTATCAGCAGCGGCACGTCGGTGTACTCGCGTTTCAGGCGCACGAGGAGGTCGGTCAGGGCGCTCGGGCACACCTCCCATCCCATACCCGTGCGCTCGGCCTCGTACTCCGGCGAACGCGTGGCGGGCCACGGCGCTCCTGGCACGTCCTGCACCACCGCACGGCTGTAGAAGTTGATGCCCAGGAAGTCGATGGGCGCGCTTATGACCTCGAGGTCGCCCGGCTCGACCAGCGGCACGTGCTCGGCGTAACCGCTCCACACGTCAGCGGGGTAGCGCCCCTTGAAGATCGGCTCGAGGTACCAGCGGTTGAAGAAGCCGTCGAAGCGGCCGGCCGCCGCTCTGTCCGCGGGGGAGTCCGTAGCCGGGTAGGCCGGGTTGAGGTTGAGCACGATGCCGTGCGCCGACGCCGGGGCGTTGCGCCGCATCACGGGTAGCGCCAGACCGTGAGCGAGCAGCAGGTTGTGCGACGCCTGGAGGTGTTGCCGCCTGTCGTTGAGGCCCGGGGCGTGCTCGCCGTTCTCGTAGCCGAGGAAGGCGCTGCACCAGGGCTCGTTGAGCGTGGCCCAGCCCCGCACACGGTCACCGAGGCGCGCCGTCACCGCCTCCGCCAGTTCCACGAACGCGTGCGCCGTGGAGCGCTGCGGCCAGCCGCCCTCGTCCTGCAGCGCCTGCGGCAGGTCCCAGTGATAAAGCGTGGCCCACGGCTGCAGCCCCCGCTCCAGTAGTCCATCTACCAGGCGCTCGTAGAAGTCGAGGCCCCGCTGTTCCACCCGCCCCCGGCCGTCGGGCAGGATCCGCGGCCAGGAGATCGAGAAGCGGTAGGCGTTGACGCCGAGCGACTGGACGAGGTCCAGGTCTTGCGGCCATAGATGGTAGTGATCGCACGCCACACTGCCGTCCGAGCCGTCTATCACCTTGCCCGGCGTGGCGCTGAACGTGTCCCATATCGACGGCTTGCGGCCGTCCTCGGTCGCCCCGCCCTCTATCTGATAGGAGGACGTGGCCACGCCCCACACGAAGCTAGGTGGAAAGTCGGACCGCTTGGGCATGAGAGTCTCCTTATCTCCCTTCGAGCACAGTGATGGAGAGCGCAGGAACGTAGAGCAGCTGACCCGGCTCCAGGACTCCCTCGACTACCGCTTCGCCGTCCAGGTCCTGGTACTGCGCTTCCGACATGGTGCTGACGGAAAGCGCTTCGAAGCCCCCGGGGACGCGCAGGTCGACCCAGAGCTCCTCACCTCGGTTGACCAACAGAAGCTTCAGGACGCCGCCATCGACCGCTGCGTAGGCCGTCAGCGCCGCACTACCCTCGACCGCTGCCGGCGTCACCTGGCCCACGAAGCCTGCCAGCAGGGAGTAGAGATGCCAGGTGGGTCTCACCCAGCCTGAACTGTCGATGAGCCCGTGCCCGCCCATCCCCTGCAGAGCGAAGTAGTGCGACACCTCCACGCCGGAGGTAGCCAGGCGTCCGAGCGTGTCGGCCAGCCACAGGGTGGCGCTCATGTCCTCCAGGTGCCGGAAGTTCTGGGTGCGCCACGAGAGCCCGAACTCGGTCACGCCTAGGGGCACGTCGCGACCGGCGCCGAGCGGGTTGATGCGCTCGTCTGCAAGCCAGCCCCGCAGCATGGCCATCTCGGTCGTCACGAGGTCGGAGGTGGCCAGCGCGGGGGCGTCGGGCCAGGTGCCGTCGGTCGGGTAGACGTGGAAGGTGAGTACGTCGATCACGTCGCCGCACAGGGTGAGAACCTCGCGCAGGTAGTCGAGCGCGCTGGGGCGCCCGCCAGACACGCCGGGTCCGGCCAGCCGGGCACCGGGCAGCACGCTCCGCACGGCCTCGCCGTGGAGTCGGAACGCCTCGCAGTACTTGGCGGGGGTCCAGCTGGGGTCGCCGCGGTTGGTGGCGAAGAGGTCGGGTTCGTTGCCGAGCTCCCATAGCGTCACAGGCAGCCGTGCCGCCATGAGCAGGCGCACAGCCTCCGCCGTCTCCTCGGGCGAGCCCGTGAACAGGTTGACCACGAAGGTGATCTCGGGCTCGCCCAGCAGCCGCCAGTTCTGCACGAGGGCGTCCACAGCCGCCTGGTTGAGGGCGTTCTCGTCGGCCACGTTACCGGGCGGGAAGCGGATGGTGCCGACGTTGAGGGCGTCGAAGCGCTCCTGCCAGCGCACCACCAGCATGGAGTTGCCGTAGTTGAAACCGCTGATGCCATGTGGCGCCACGACGGCACCGGTAGGCGCTCCCAGAGCAACTACGGCGGGGGAGGAGGGCGTTTGACCCGTTGCGACCGCTGCCAGTAGCAGCGCAAGGGTCAGGCGCGCGTGCCTCATCCCTTGACCGCACCGGCGGTGAGCCCCTCGATCACTTGCCGAGACGCGAACACGAAGAGGATCAGGAGCGGTACGACCGCCAGCGCCGTGCCTAGGATGACCACACCCCAGTCGGTGTTGATGAGTCCCTGCAGCGACCGCAGCGCGAGCGGCAGGGTGAAGGTGGCGCGGCTACGGAGGATGACCAGCGGCCCCAGGAAGTTGTTCCACTGCCCGATGAACGTGAGCAGCGCCAGCGTTGCCAGGGCGGGTCGGATGAGGGGGATGGCGATGTTCCAGTAGATGCGGAACTCGCCGGCGCCGTCCATGCGCGCAGCGTCAACGAGGTCGCGGCTGATGGTAGACGCGATGTACTGGCGCATGAGGAAGATACCGAAGGCGCTGGCCATGCCCGGGAACCAGAGGGCTCTGGGGGTGTCGAGCCAGCCCAGGAAGTCGATGATCAGGTAGTAGGGGATGATGTTGAGGAGCTGCGGGAACGTGAGCGAGGCGATGAGGAAGCCGAACAGCACGTTGCGCCCCCTGAACTCGTAGAGCGCGAAGGCGAAGCCGGCCAGCGAGCAGAAGAACAGTGTCGTGAGCGTGGCCACCGAGGCCACGTAGACGCTGTTCCACACGTTGCGCCAGAACGGCAGGGTGGCCAGCAGGCCCTCGTAGTTACGCGCCAGCGCCTCGCCGAACAGCAGGGGAGGGGGCGCGGTGAAGATGGTGTCACGCGTATGCGTGGCCAGCACGAACATCCAGTACAGCGGGAACACGGTGACGATAGCCAGCAGCACGAGAAGCAGCATGCTGAGCCAGCGACCGATGCGTGGGCGCGCCTTCTCGGCCGCGGTTGAAGCGCCGTTCATCGTCTCAGTCCCTCCGTTCCAGCCCGCGTCGACCCGCGAGGAAGAAGTGCAGGATGGTCGAGGTGCCGATGACGAGGAACAGCACCCAAGACATGGCCGCCGCGGTGCCCATGTCCAGCCACTCGAACCCTGTGCGGTAGAGGTACATGGCCAGCGTCAGACCCGACTCGCTGGGGCCGCCCGTGCGGTTGGTGAGGATGAAGGGCTCGTCGAACAGCTGCAGGTTGCCGATGATGGTGAGCGTGACGGCGAAGAACATCATCGGTCTGAGCAGCGGCAGCGTCACGTGCATGAAGCGCTGCACCGCGTTGGCGCCGTCCACCATGGCCGCCTCGTAGTACTCGCGCGGGATGGTGGCCAGGCCGGCGCTGTAAAGCACCACGTTGAAGCCGAAGTACTTCCAGGCCACGAGGATGGCGATGGCGGGCTTGATGTAGGGTGCGCGCCCGAGCCAGTTGATGGGTAACTGGTCGGCCACGCCGGAGAACAGCCAGGAAGTGAGCGGGAAGTTGGCGAGGCCGTTCAGGACCCAGTTGAGCAGCCCGAACTGCGTGCCGAAGATGGTGTTGAAGACTATGGCCACCGCCACGGTGGAGGTTATGTAGGGCAGGAAATAGGCGGCCGTGAGCGGGTGGCGCAGCCGCTGGTGCACGACGCTCACGAGCACGAAAGCCAGTGGTACGGCCAGCAGGTGCTGCGGTACGCCGGAGACGACGGCCAGCCACAGGGTGTTGCGTAGAGATTTCCAGAACCATGGGTCGGTGAGCAGGAACTGGTAGTTCTCTATACCCACCCAGCGCATCGAGCCGAGGCCCTGCACCGGGTTCCACGCCTGGAACGAAAGATAGATGGAGAAGAGGGTGGGGAAGAGCCCGAACACGGCGAAGAGGATGAAGAACGGGCTGACGAAGATATAGGGGGCGTAGCGCCTCTGCCACCGGTGCCAGTTGAACCGTCTGGCGGGCGGCGCCTTCGGATCAGGCTTGGCGCTGTTCGGGTTGCTGGTCGTCATCGCTCTCCCTGGCGGGGTTGTTTCGTAGGGGCTGGCTCACTTAGGCGGCGCGCAACTGGTAAGGCGCTTGCAGGTGACTCGTTACGCCGATCGCTAGAGCACCTGCATGCAGGCGGCGCTGGTGGTCGCCGGTGTGCCGCCGGCCCGTGGCTGACGGCACACCGCTCTGCGTATGAGTGGCAGCTACCGGATGCGGCGGCTGATGAGTTGCTGCGCCTCGGCCAGCGCCTCGTCGATGTCGCGGCCCTCGTCGAGCACCTGTGAGAGGGCGGAGTTGACGATCTCCTCGGCCACCTGGTCGCCGGGGTGCGTGGCGCGCCCCTCGATGTTCTGCGCCACTTCTGCGAACAGCAGGCGGGCCTGCTGCCCGCCCAGGAACGCGATGGGCTCGTCGAACAGTGCGTCGCCGTAGGTGGAAGTGACAGCGGGGAAGGCCCCGATGCGCTCGAACGCCGCCAGTTGGATCTCGGGGTTGGTACTGAGGAACTGGATCAGGCGCCAGGCGGCGTCCTTGTTGGCGGACTGCTCGGGGATGCCCCAGAACGAGCCGCCCCAGGAGCCGTAGATGCCGTTCGGGAGGTTCGCAGCGCCCCACAGGCCGGCGGTCTCAGGCGCCATCCAGTTCTGCAGGTGGCCGAGGAGCCACGCACCGGAGAGCTGAACGGCGACAGTGCCGCGCTTGAACGCCTCGTACCACTCGTTGCTCCAGGCGCCGATGCGGGCGTCGAGGCCGTCGTCGCGGATGGCCTTGGCCACCCGGAAGGCGTCGCGGAAGCGGTCGGTGTTTACGATGGCGTTGCCCTGCGCGTCGAAGAACACGCCGTCGCCGGCAGCGATGTTGGAGCGGATCATGGCGCGCGCCACGTCGCCGGCGTCGGCGATGAGGAACACGTCCACCTGACCGTCGCCATCGGTGTCACGCGTGACCTGGCGGCCGAACTCCACGAACGAGTCCCAATCGGCTATCACGTCGTCGATGCTGGCGCCCACCTGTTCGAAGCGGTCGCGCCTGTAGTACATGACGCCGGGGCCGAGGTCGGCCGGCATGGCCACAAGGCGGCCGTCGGTGGTGCTCGACTGCAACCAGGCGTACTCGGCGAACAGCCCCTGGTACTGCGAGGCATTGTAGGGCTCGGCATTGAGGTTCACGAGGCCACCATCGGCCACGAAGCGCGCGATGAAGCCGACGTCGATGGCCACCACGTCGGCAGCGCCCGACCCGGTGGCCAGGTTAGTGACGAGGGCAGTGTGGTGGTCGCCGTGCTGGAGCACACGTACCTCGACGACGATATCGGGGTTCTCGGCGTGGAAGCGCTCCAGCACCGCGTTCAGATGCGAGTCGAGATCGGGGAAGAGGCCGATGGAGATGGCCGTCTGAGCGAGCGCCGCGGGTGCGGCCAGGAGTAGCACTGCCAGTAAGATCAAGACCTTCTTGCGCATTCGAATCCTTTCCTCCGCTAGGCCGGGCTCCTGCCCGGCGCCGGGTAGAACAGCTGGGTCGGTCATCTGCGGGGTGGTGCAACGGAGTGCCGACTGATCAGTTCCGGGTCGAACCTGTTCCTCACCTCCCCCTGGCTGCCGAGCAGAGCCAACGCCGTGCGCGCCGCTGCCCGGCCCATCTCTTCGAGCGGTTGCCTGATCGTGGTGAGGGTGGGGAAGAGGTAGCGACTGAGGTCGACGTCGTCGTAGCCCACCACGGAAACGTCCTCCGGTATCGAGTAACCGGCTTCGCGCAGCGCGCTGTAGGCGCCGGCGGCCATCTGGTCGTTACCCATGAACGCAGCGGTCATGTCGGGAGCGCGGCGCAGAATCTCCCGCATGGCCAGGTAGCCGCCCTGCTCCTCGAAGTCGGCCTCGATGATCAGTGCAGGGTCTGGCTCGAGCCCCGCCCCTCGCATGGCGTCCTCGAAGCCGCGCCTGCGGGTGCGACTGTCTGGGTACCTGCTGGGACCCGTGACATGGACGATGCGGCGGTGGCCCTGCTCGAGGAGGTGACGGGTGGCCATCAGGCCCCCGGCGTAGTTGTCGAGGTACACGGAGCGCTGCTCGTAACCGGGGACGCACCGGCCTACCACCACCAGCGGTGGCTCGCTCCTCAGGTATGGAGCGAGTTCCTCGTCGCTCAACCCCTCTACGTGCGCGACGAGCGCGTCGGAGCGGCGGTCGGCGAGGAAGCCGAGCGCGGCCCGCTCCTTCTTCGCCTCCGCGTGCCCGCTGGAGATGAGGAGGTGCATGCCCGCCTCTTCCGCCTCCGCCTCCACGCCGCGGATGATCTTCCCGAAGTAGGGCGAGGCCACGTCGTTGACTGCCACGCCCAGGCCGCCGGAGCGGTTGGTGACGAGCCCTCTGGCGAACGCGTTCGGTCTGTAGTCGAGCTGCCTGACGGCGGCAAGAACGCGCTCGGTGATCTCGGGCGACACGGGCACAGTGCCGTTGAGGACGCGTGAGACCGTCGCGTTAGACACACCTGCGAGGCGTGAGACCTCTTTGATGGTCGCCATCGGAGCCTTCCTGACGGTCGGCCAAGAAGGCGTCAGCCTACGCAGCGGCGGACCGTCTGAAAACGTTATCTGAAAACCTTTTCAGAAAGGTAGCACGGGTGGTCGATAGAGTCAAGCGCGCTCGCAGCGAAAGCGATAGACTGTTGCCCTGCGCGCCGGGATGGCGGAACGGTAGACGCCGCAGACTTAAAATCTGCCGCCCCTTGGGCATGCGGGTTCGAGTCCCGCTCCCGGCACCAACGCTTCTTCACACCGCACAACGTGGGCATGCTTTGGAGTCACCACACCGTAAGAGCACCGTAAGAGGCGCGGTGCCACAATTCCTCTCGGTGGTAGTCGCCGATCCCACGTCCCAAGCAGATGACCCCGCTCGACCGCTGTGCCCGGCGTGCGGCAGCCCAGTTGTTCGCATAGAGGCCTCGGTCGAGGTGAAGTACCACGTCCACTACGCGGTCACGGCCCGCGACCTCGAGGTGATAGAGGAACAGTTCGGTGACGGCGAGTGGAACGAGGACAGCCCGGCCGTCTGCAACGCCTGTGGGTGGCACGGCTCGGTAGCAGAGCTGCTCGGCGACTTCTAGCGCCAGGTACTGGAAATACCCGCCAGACCCGTTATACTCTTCAGGCCTAGGGCGAGGCGCGCGCGTGCGCCTTGGCCTTACGCAGTCTAGGTACTAGCGCGAGAAGGCAAGGCGATGTAGCTCAGCTGGTGAGAGCGCACGACTCATAATCGTGAGGTCGACGGT
>JBIQNJ010000013.1:0-3851 GCA_044462445.1 Truepera radiovictrix
GCCGGAGTGATAGATGTGTGCAGGCAACCATGAGGCTGGCTGCACGCCGACTGCTCATCCTGGCTACGGCGAACGCTCCCACCATGCTCGCTTGAGTACACTTAGGCCTGCACATGAACTGAGAGCCTTGAAGAAGCGAGGAGTGGCATGCCCAAGTTCTTCATAGCAGTCCTAGATACCTCAACAACCTCCTCAACCGCCGCCGAGCGCGCCGCGGTTGACGTCTTCAACGACATGCTCAGGGCGAACGGCCATTGGGTCATGGCCGCTGGCCTTGCGGCGCCTGCTGATGCCACAGTGGTCGATGGAAGGGGCGAGCGGCCCATGTTTACCGGTGGGTCCTTCCTCAAGTCCGACGAGTACATGGGCGGCTTCTGGATCATCGATGCCCCCGACCGGCAGACGGCGTTACGCCTGGCGGCGGAGGCCTCCAAGGCCTGCAACCGACGCAACGAGGTTCGCCAGTTCTTAGATGATTGACGTAAGGATCCGGAGGAGAGGATGTACGGACTGATAGGCAAGATGCTGGCTACAGAGGGTTCCAGAGAGCAACTGCTCGACATAATGCTGAGTGGAATGGGTAGCATGCCAGGCTGCCTTAGCTACGTCATCGCTCGGGACCCTACCGACCCCGACGCCCTGTGGATAACCGAGGTGTGGGACAGCCAGGAGTTCCACCAGGCATCTCTGCAATTGCCCAACGTGCAGGAGACGATCTCGAAGGCGCGCCCACTGATAGCCGGTTTCGGTGAGAGGTACGAGACCGAGCCCGTGGGTGGGCACGGCATCTGAACAGTTCAGGCCCCAGGGGTATGGGCTGCAGAAAGGCCCGCCCCCGCGGTTGGCGTTCCCCGACCTAAGGCTTCAGGAACAGCCTTACCGAGGCGTCATCACTGACGTCCTGGTACGGGTAGCCTAGCTGGTTGAGGGCGTCGTGCAGCGCGTCCCTTTCAGAGGGTGGCGCCTCGATGCCGGCCAGCACGCGGCCGTAATCCGCGCCGTGGTAGCGGTAGTGGAACAGGGTGATGTTCCACTCCGGGCGCAGGTTGTCTAGGAACCGCAGCAGCGCTCCTGGCCGCTCGGGGAACTCGAACCTGAAGATCAGCTCGTCTTGAACCCGTGAAGCTCTGCCGCCCACCAGGTAGCGGGTGTGTGTCTTGGTCGTCTCACTGTCGCTCAGGTCCGTGACGGAGAAACCGTTCTCTTCGAGCTTGCTGATCAGAGAGAGCTTCTCCTGAGCCCCCTGCCTCAGCGATACACCGACGAAGATCTGGGCGCGCTGCGGGTCGGCGAACCGGTAACTGAACGCTGTGATGGTGCGGCCGTTGAGCATGTTTATGAAATGCCGGTAGCTGCCGGGCCGTTCGGGCATGCCCACCGCCAGGAGGGCCTCAAGGCCCTCGCCCAGCTCGGCGCGCTCGGCCACGTGTCGCAGGCGGTCGAAGTTCAGGTTAGCGCCCGAGAGTATGGCTACCAGCCCGCCGTCACCGTCGCCTAGCCGCGCACCGTAGGCCTTCAGACCGGCCAGCGCCACTGCGCCGGCAGGTTCAGGGATGGCCCGACAGTTCTCGTACGCATCCTTGACGGCCGCGCAGATGGCGTCGGTGTCTACCGTGATGATGTCGTCGAGGGTCTCGCGGCACAGGCGGTAGGTGAGGTCGCCCACGCGCTTGACCGCCACGCCGTCGGCGAACAGGCCGACCTCGGGGAGGGTGACCGGGCCGCCGTTGTCGAACGCTGCCTTCATGGACGCCGCGTCGGCCGGCTCTACGCCGATCAGCTTCACCTCGGGCCGCAGGTACCGAACGATGCTGGCCACGCCAGCCGCCAGGCCGCCGCCGCCCACGGGCAGGAACAGGGCCTCGAGCTCGGTCGGGTGTTGCTGGAGTATCTCCACGCCGATGGTGCCCTGCCCGGCTATCACGTCCTCGTCGTCGAACGGATGCACGAAAGTGGCGCCGCTCTGCTTCTCGAGCTCGCGTGCGTGCGCGTAGGCGTCGTCGTAGCCCTCGCCGAACTCGATGACGTGAGCGCCACGCCTGCGGATGGACTGCACCTTGATGTCGGGGGTGGTCACCGGAACGACGACCGTTGCCCTGACGCCGTACTTGGCGGCCGCCAACGCCACGCCCTGAGCGTGGTTGCCGGCCGACGCGCAGATAACGCCGGCCCGGCGCGCAGCGGAATCCAGGTTGGCGATCTTGTTGTAGGCGCCCCGAAGCTTGAACGAGAAGACCGACTGCAGGTCCTCGCGCTTGAGGCGCACTGTTCGCCCGAGGCGCTCGCTCAGCCGCGGCATCAGGTCTAGCGGCGAAACGTGTACCAGGTCGTAAACGCGAGCCGTGAGCGCCTTGCGGACTATCGCTTGCATCTGCAAACAGTAACCGGTTGCGGCTGACAGAGTGGGAGATTCGAGACCTGTGGGTAGGGGAGGCTTGCAGCTCCGCGAGATGAGCTAGGGGGAGCCGGCCCGCTAGCGTGCTGGGTGTGCCACCGACACACCCAGCACGCGGGCCATCTTTAGAGGAACTTGGCGAAGGTGACCCAGGCGGGTTCTACGTCGAACCCTAGACGGCGGATGACCTTGAGCATCGGGGCGTTGGCTCCCGCGCCGCCCATGTTCACCTCTTCGAAACCTTGGGTCTTGGCCCAGGCAGACGTGTGCGCTACTAGGGCGGTGCCTATCCCTTGGTTCCGGTAAGCCCGGCGCACCCCCACCAGCCCGCTACCGGGAACATCGGGGAAGTGCTGCTGACGGGTGAGGCTCGCCATGCCGACGTACTCCGCCCCGTGCACGGCGACGACGAAACTATCTAGGTCAGTTGCAGGATCTTGAGGCGTTGGATGGTTCTTCGGGATTATCGGCTCGTTATGTGGCGCATCATTCTCGAGCTCCGCTTGGAGGTCTGAGAGTTTCCGGTTGCGGTCAGGGTCCTCGGCTAGCTGCGCATAGCTCACCAGTTCTATGCCGAGCGGTATCAATGCATCGGCGTAGTGTCTGAACGGCCCGGCATCGAAGCTACCGAGTTCGAGGTGCGCACCCCAAGACCGGAACTGCTCCTCGTAATCTCTGTCGGCTAAGTATGCGGCTCTAGGTACGAAGTCCTCACGGATGCAGGTCCATAGGCTCTTAGGCTCGGGGTCTGCCAGCAGCTCTAGCGCGGCGTCGTACATGGCCGTGTCTGCGCCTCTGCCGACGTGGTCGTTATGGACGAAGAACCAGGCCCAGAACTTGCCCGGCGCGTCGTCATCGGCGCGCACACCGACCTGCCCCCTGGCGATGACCTTGCCGTCCGAGGTGCCGGTCAGCAGATGATAGGAACCCCGTGCGAGTGCGCGCCGGTCTGCTTGCCGCAACTCGTCGGTGGTCAGTTGGTGATGTGGCTCGTTCTGCGCGTTGTAGATCTCAGTTGTTGCGGGGTAGTCCTCCGGGCGCAACGGTCTGATGGTGTAACTCAATTCGGGAAGCTCCTTTAAGAATCGTTCTCTGGTCGTCGTGGCGGAACGGGAACACTCCGAAGGTGGCAATCATAGGTTCACTCCCCTTTTGATGGTCAGATGTTCGGATTGTAGTACATAGCACTTCTCTTACTACCTACGAGGCATGTGCTCAGGCAATCAGCGCAGCGCTATATCTACGCCGAGTCCGACATATACGCGGCGGGCTAGCGGCGCAACAACGGCATCTATCCGCACCGACCATGTGGGGTTGAGAGGCACCCGCAGGCCGACGATCAGCGTTGGTGTCACGTAGAGATGCTGGTCAGCGGCGTCGCCACGCCAACCGGCTTCGGCGCCGGCGCCTAAGATCGGCTGCAGCATGTCGTTGCTTGAGAACGTTGCCGTGGCGC
>JBIQNJ010000013.1:3951-5366 GCA_044462445.1 Truepera radiovictrix
CCTCCGTCTACGTGCCGCTGGGGCTCTAAGTGCACTCGGCGCTGCAGGCGTGCCGGGCCGCGCCCACCGGCGGCTGGCTGAGCGCGTTATCGTCACTGACATATGGACGAGTTCCTGACCCCCACCCCCTTGCCTGGGTTCCTGGGTACCGCCCTACAGGAGTGGGCCACAGCTCAACCACTGTTAGCCACCATCGTGGTCGCGGTCGTTCTGGCGGTGTTGTCTTACGTCTCGTACGAGGTAACCAGGCGGCTTTTCATAGTCGCCATCAACAAGGCCGTGCTGCGCTCTAAGAACAAGTGGGACGACGCCCTTAAGAACCGACGTTTCTTCGCGCGGCTATCGCATTTCGTCCCGCTGCTGATCATCCGGGCCGGGTTGCCGTACATGCCGGCACTACCGGACGCGTTCGCCTTGGGCTTACAGCGGGGGCTGGCAGCCGTCGTCGTCATCACTTTCACCAGGGCCTTGGTCTCGCTGATAAACGCCTTCGGAGACGTGTACGCTACGACATCCAGAGCCATAGAGCGACCGATAAAGGGCTACCTGCAGGTCCTTATAATCGTCGCCTACATCGTTTCTGGTTTCCTCGTCATCGGCATGCTACTCAACCGCGACCCGTTCACACTACTCGCGGGTATCGGTGCGCTCTCTGCCGTGATCATGCTCATCTTCCAGAACACGATCCTAAGCCTGGTGGCGGGTGTTCAGCTGACCAACAACGACCTCATCCGGATCGGCGACTGGATCGAGATGCCTGACATGAACGCTGACGGTGACGTGGTTGAGATAGCGCTCAACACGGTCACGGTACAGAACTGGGATAAGACGCTCACGATCATCCCCACGCACAACTTCTTGGGTAAATCGTTCAAGAACTGGCGCGGCATGCAGGTGGCCGGCGGGCGGCGCATAAAGCGCAGCATTGTCATCGATATGTCTACCGTGCGGTTCTTGACAGAGGCTGAGGTTGAGGACCTGAGGCGATTCGCGCTTATCAGGGATTACCTGAACGAGAAGCGCGAGGATATAGGCGAGTGGATAGAGCAGAACCCGGCGGCTAAGGAAGACGTGGTGAACTCGCGGAGGCTTACCAACCTTGGCACCTTCCGCGCTTACGTGACCAAGTATCTGAGGGCTCACCCGAGCATCGCTCAAGACATGACGTTCCTGGTACGCCAGCTGCAACCGACTTCCAGGGGCCTGCCGCTGGAGATCTACGTGTTCGTCAACGACACGCGTTGGGCCGTGTACGAGGGCGTGCAGGCCGATGTGTTCGACCACCTGATAGCCATCATGTCCGAGTTCGACCTGATGCTGTTCCAGGAGCCGAGCGGCAGCGACATGGTGTTGCTGGCCGAGGCGGTTGCGTCTGGCGAGGTTCCGCAGCTTCCCGGCTCCAGGGTTACGCAGTA
>JBIQNJ010000013.1:5466-55696 GCA_044462445.1 Truepera radiovictrix
GTGGCCTTGTGAGAAGGCCACATTTGCCACGGTGTCGGCATGCGATGCTCGGGTAGCGCTGCTTCAAGGCTATGTAGACTCAGTGCTGTTTAGGGACGTTAACGATGAGTTCCTTCAGGTGTGTGCGGATGTTTCTGGCCCTGCAACGCTTGAGCGTGAGTTTCGTGCCTTCGAGGCTGCTTCGGCTAACTATCCGAGGGCAAAGCAGACAATGCTTGTGTTGAGTAGGGACAGCATATTGGGTGTTTCGAGGCCCGAGGTCAGCATGAAACCTGTATACGGGTGGTTATTGGATACGTGAGGGGCGCTTTTGCCCCTGGCGCTTGAAGCTTGGCTGGAGTGACTATGGCGCAAATGGGTGTGTTCCATGAGTGACTCGGTAGTCTCAATCTCTTCATTATCCAAGAGGTTCGGAGAGATAGACGCGGTTCACGACCTCACCTGGATATCGACCGGAACTTCTGTGCTTCTTACGACTCACTATCTTGAGGAAGCGAACATGCTGTGTGACCGGATAGGGATCCTGAATGAGGGCCGGCTTGTTGCGTTGGGATCGCCAGAGCAGGTGAGGGCTGGGTTCCTGCCGACTCTCACAAGCTCAATATCCGATTCAGGACGATGGCGGACGCTTCCAGCCTGGAGCTAGACCGGCAACCTGAGGTTGATGACCAAGACCTCTGCATTGCGGAAGGCAGCTAGCTAAGCTGCGGCTTCTGTTGCCACGTTTCGCAGCAGGCTGCCGAACAGCGCTGCCTGAGCACCCTCGTACTGCGGCCGCTGCCGGGGTTCGGGATGGTTGTGTTGGGGCGCGGACTGCGGTTGGTCTGGCTGATCCGGAACAGGTGGGGCGAAGAGAGGCACTACCGCCGCAGTAACTGCGGGTAGCTGATCAGCTGGCGGCTGGGCCTGCCTGGCGCTCTTGCGGCCAGCCGAAGGGCGTGGCGCCGCGTCGTCGGTGGCGTCCTGCTCTGTGTAGCCCTGCCACTCCCACGCCAGATCGGCGGCCTGGGCGTAAGGGTCGCGCCACACTATGCGCTGCTGAGATGCGGGGAAGCGCTCAAGAGTGGCGCGCAGCGCGCGCTGCCGGCGTTGGCGCTGAGGCCAGAGGCCCTCTTGCTGGCCTATGCGCACTGGGGAGGCCAGCTCGAGTGTCAGGCGTTCCACAGGGCGGCCTTCGGCGCGGCTGTCTTGCAGGGCGAAGAGCGCTTGCTGCCTGATGTATCGCGCTTGGTGAAGGGGGCGCTTGGCCAGGCGGCTGGCGCGCCGCTTGCCGCCCGGGGTGGTGGCGGTGAGGGTCAGGCGCTGTGCCACGCGGCCGGCTAGTGCCTTCTCCAGCTCGACCGACAGACGGTCGAGGGCGTTATGCAGCTGGTGCGGCTCGAGCACCGGCTCGGTGAAGGTTAGCGAGCGGCGCACGACCTCGGGCTGCTGGTAAGGCCGCACGTCTGTGCGGCGGGGACCGTGCAGGTACGGGAGGAGTGCTACGCCTTGCTCGCCTAGGTAAGAGCGGATCTGCGGAGCGCCCCAGCGTGCAAGGTCGCCGGCGCTGGCCACGCCTAGCCACTGCAGGCGGGTGTAGTTGGCGTCTGACAGCCCCACCCCCTTGAGGAAGTGGAGGGGCAGGCGGTCTATGAACGCGTTAGTTTCCAGCGACGAGACCAGGCGCACCTCGCCGGGGCGTGCTGTAACGGCGGCCAGCTCGGCCGTTTCAAGGTCGTCGGCTAGGCCCACAGGAACGTCGTACTGCGCGGCCAGTGCCTGCACCTGCTGGGCAAGTTCGTGCGTGTTGCCCGCGCCCAGCTGGGCGAACGCGCGGCCGCGGCCGCCGGCCTCGAGCCAAGGGGTGTGGTCGCTGAGCTGCTGCA
This sequence comes from Truepera radiovictrix, assembly GCA_044462445.1. GTDB lineage: Bacteria > Deinococcota > Deinococci > Deinococcales > Trueperaceae > JAAYYF01. Next base: position 7,332 of record JBIQNJ010000013.1, read on the forward strand.
AGACGGTGCTCCAGGCGTGCTGCAGGTCGGGCTCCGTGTACTCAACGTCCTCCAGGCTGCTCACGCGCATGCGCGCCCCTACTAGGCGCATGTCGGGCACCACGCCGTGGCGCCGGGCGTGCGCGTTGGCATGCAGAACGCGCTGCTCCTCCACCACTACCAGCGGAACGTTCTTGCGGTGAGGCTCGGAACGCTCCGCTAGGTAGAGGGCGAAGGGGGAGAAGTTGAAGGCGGCGATCATGAGGCGGCCGCCTTGTTGGCCAGCAGTGCGTACCAACTGGCCAGGGAGAGGACTCGGTAGGGCAGTGGCGGGCGCATCATGGGTGGACGGCCGGGGCGTGCGGGGCGGCGTGGCGCCGGACCCGAGTGGCGCGCATAAGCGTTGGGGTTGGCCGGCTTGAGGGACGGTTCGATAAGCTTGCGATGCGGTGGTAGCATGCCGTGTACCTGGGTAGGGCCGCGTTAGCGGACCACTTTCGGGGCGAGAGAAGGACACATTCCTCTGCTTGGCGGCGATGGGTGTGTTCTTCTCGTTTTTTGGCGTGGTCAACGTGAGTGAGACAGGGCCAAAAGCGCCTCGTTCCCCGGGCTACTCACCCCCTTCCAGTAACAGTTCCTGAACCACGTCGCCGCGGAGGAGGCCGCGGAAGACGCCGTCTACATGTAGCTCCTCGGCGGGAACGACGAGGGTGGGGAAGGCTTCGTTATGGGGCCGCAGACGGTACTCGCGCGGGCGCGTGCTGGCCGACAGCCAGTCTAGGTACTTGAGGGTGGACTCGTCCTCGCCTACGCGCACGGCGCAGATCTCGCCGGAGCGTTGCGGTTCGGAGCGGTGCAGGAGCACCACGTCACCATCTTCTATGCGGTCGGCCATGGAGTCGCCACGGACGCGCAGCGCGAACTGATCTGGGCGGCCGCGCAGCGCCAGGTGGCCCTCTGGGGCGGGGTAGGCGCCTACGGGGAGACCGGCGGCGATCTCACCGAACAGCGGCACACCATAGATGCCGCCCAGCAGGGTTATGACCGGACTGCGACCCGGCCCGCGCGTTTGAACGGTGAGCCGGCCCTTGGCCTCGAGCGCCCGCAGGTGCTCGCGAAGGGTGGGGTAGGTGATCTCGAAGCTGCGCGCCAGCGCCGTCAGGTCGGGCAGCTTGCCGGTGCGCTCGTAGGCGTCTTGTAGGGCCTCGAGGATCTGAAGTTGGCGTTGAGGCAGGCGTGGCACGGTCAGCTCCTTACCCTTAGATTCTAACCCTTAAATACTAAGGGTAAATAAGAATAGGTGGAGGGGGATGGTGTGTCAAGCGGAGGTAATACACGGACTCCAGGTGCCGAGCTGGGGCAGGTCGTGTGATGCCAGAGGTAAAGTCCGGTAGAACGTGTTCGGGAGGACCTAGATGAGACTACCCTTGGCAATACTAGCTATCAGCATGCTGCCGCTCGCGGCCGCCCAGGCGCCCCGCACCATCGAGTTCACCCATATAGTCGATCTGAGCCACGTCATCACCACGGAGATCCCGCTATGGCCGGGCGACCCGCCGGTGGAACTGGAGCCCGTGGCCCAGTTCGATACCGATGGTTACTACCTGAGGCGCTTCTCCATCGGCGAGCATAGCGCCACGCACATGAACGCCCCGAACAGCTTCCATGAGGGTGGTATAGGCATCGATGGCTACGCGCCAGAGTCACTCGTGGTGCCGGCCATAGTTATAGACGTGCGCCAACAGGCCGCAGCAGACCCCGACTACACTGTCAGCATCGACGACGTAACGAGCTGGGAGGCTGAGCACGGCCCCGTGCCGGCCGGTTCTGTCGTCATCGCCTACACGGGCTGGCAGGAGAAGTGGAGCGACCCGGCGGCGTTCTTCAACGAGGACGACGAGGGCGGCATGCATTTCCCTGGGTTCGCCGGTGAGACCACCGCGTTCCTGCTCGCCGAGAGGGGTATAGCCGGCGTTGGCATAGACACCCACGGGGTAGACCCGGGACAAGACGACTCGTACGCCACTAACACTCAGGTGCTGGCCGGCAACGGGATCGTTCTGGAGAACCTCACCAACCTGCACGAACTGCCCCCTACCGGCACGACGCTGGTGATAGGCATCCTGCGCCTCTTCCAAGGGTCAGGAACGCCGGTATCGGTGCTCGCTTTCATCCCTTAAGCATAGACACCGGCGCTACGACTTAGGGTTCAGCGCTTATCGCGCGGGTCCAGCACGTCCCTAAGGCCGTCGCCCAGCAGGTTGATGCCGAGCACGGTCACGAAGATCGACAGGCCGGGGTACAGCGACAGCCAGGGCGCCGACTGCATGTAGCCGGTGCCGATGCGCAGGGTGGAGCCCCACGACGGCGTGGGCGGCTGCACGCCCAGGCCCAGGAAGGACAGCGCGGTCTCGGCCAGGATGGCGGCGGCGATGGCGATGGAGGTCTGCACCAGCAGCGGCCCCACCATGTTCGGGAACACGTGCCGGACCATGACCTTGACGGACGAGTTGCCGAGTGCGCGTGCCGCCTCCACGAACTCCTGCTCGCGCAAGCTGAGAGCCTGCGCCCTGGCCAGCCTGATGAACGCCGGCGCACTGCCGATGCCGATGGCCAGCATGGCCGTGGTCAGGCCGCCCCCCAGGGCCGCGGCGAGCGCGAGGGCCAGGACTATCGTGGGGAACGCGATCATGGCGTCGGCCAGGCGCATGATGATGACCTGGTCTACCCAACCGCGCACGTACCCCGACAGCAGGCCGATGGGCACACCGATGCCGACAGCGATGAGAACGGCGATCAGGCCCGCCTGGAGCGACGCGCGGGCGCCGTATATGAGGCGTGAGAGCAGGTCTCGTCCCACCTCGTCGGTGCCCAGCGGGTACTTCTCACTTGGTGCCGAGAGGATGGACATGAAGTCGGGCTTGGTGGGGTCGTAAGGCGCCAGCTGCGGCGCGAAGATGGCGACGATGACCACCAGGACGACGATGACGAGCCCGGCCACAGCCAGGGGCCGCTTCATGAACTGACGAACAGCTTTCTGCCAGATCATGAGTACCTGATCCTCGGGTCGATGAGGCTGTACGAGATGTCTGTCAGAAGGTTCACGACTATGACTACGAGCGAGAACAGCACCATGAGGCTCTGCATCATCACGAAGTCGGAGCGCAGGAAAGCGCTGTAGATGAGTCGCCCGAAGCCGGGGATGGCGAACAGTGTGTCTATCACCACCACGCCGCCCATGAGGCCGGAGAACTCGAGGCCGATGAGCGTGAACAGCGGTATGAGCGCGTTGCGCAGAGCGTGGCGCAGGTTGACGCTGATCTCCGACGCGCCCTTGGCTCTGGCCGTGCGCACGAAGTCGCTGTTGATGACCTCGAGCATGCTGCCACGTGTCATGCGCATGAAGATGCCGATAGGCCTTAGCGCCAGCGCCGTGGCCGGGAGGATGGAGTGGTGGAGGCTGCGGATAGGGTCCTCGGCCCACCGCACGAAGCCGGACGAGGGGAACCAGCCGAGCTGCAGTGCGGCGAAGTACATAAGTAGGATGCCTGCCCAGAACGCCGGTATGGAGATGGCGGACAGGGCGAAGACAGAGCTGAGGGCGTCGACGAAGCCGCCCCGCTTGACCGCTGATAGGATGCCCAGCGGCACTCCGATAGAGATCGAGATGAAGAGAGAGACGAGCGCGATCTGCAGTGTGACCGGGAACGCGAAGCCCACCGCCCGGGTAACGGGGGTGTTGTCCACAAGCGAGCGGCCCAGGTCGCCGGTGAAGATGCCGCCGAGCCAACTTAGATACTGAACGTGCACCGGCCGGTTGAGGCCCATGCGCTCACGCAGCACGGCGCGTGATTGCGGTGTGGCCTCGTCGCCAAGGATAGCCAGCGTCGGGTCTCCCGGCAGCAGCTGCATGACCGAGAACACCGCCACCGTGATGAAGATGATGATCGGGATAGTGGTTACCAGGCGGTTGGCGAGGAAACTGAGCATTCAACTCCCAGATATGAGAAAGGGGTGGGCGGTCAGGACCGATCCGCCCACCCCCGGGCTGCTAATCAGCCGAACTCAGTCGTTAACCCACACGGACTCGAAGCGCATCATGCCGTCGGGGATGTGCGGGAAGTTCTGCAGGCGGTCGCGGTAGGCCTTGATCTCTGCCGAGTGGTAGAGGAAGAGGTAAGGCATCTCCAGCAGCATCTCGTCGGCGGCTGCGCGGTACAGCTCGCGGCGCTCGGCGATATCGCTCACGGCGCGGGCGCGGGTGAGCAGGTCGTCGATGACCGGGTTGTTGATGTGCGCGAAGTTGGTGCTGTTGGAGGTGAACCACGGGTAGGCGCTCAGGTCGGGGTCGTTACGCGGCGTGAGCGAGATCCAGGCGGCCTGGTAGTTGCCTTCGCCGGCGCGGGCGAGGATCTGACCGAACTCCGTGGGAACCGCGTTGATCTGGATGCCGAACTCGGCGCACATGGCCTGGACCAGCGTCACGATACGGGTGTTCTGCTCGTCGGCGGCGTACAGGACGTCGAAGGAGAAGCCGTCGGGCGTACCGGCGAGCTCGAGCAGCTCGCGCACCTTCTCGGGGTCGCGTTGCGGGATCTTCTCGTCGTTCATGTCGGTCACGAAGGTGGCCGGGGAGAACGGGCTGTAGGCGGCGACAGCGCCACCGTTGGCGAAGACCGTGTTGATGATGATGTTGCGATCGACACAGTAGTTGAGCGCCTGACGCTTGTACTTGTTGCCCAACGCTTCGGACTGAGCGTTCATGTACATGCTCGAGTAGCCGAGACCGGGAACCGAGGCCACGACCACGCCAGGGTAGGTCTGGAGGTCGGCGAGGTCCTTGCCGGGGATGGTGTAGATCATGTCGAGCGCGCCCGACTTGAGGTTGATGACGCGCGACTCGCCGTCCACGAACGGGCGCACGATGATCTCGTCGAGGTAGGGGAGGCCCTCGCGGAAGTAGTCGTCGTTACGCACGAGGCGCACGCGGTCGTCGCGGATGTGGTCCACGAACTTGAACGGACCGGCGCCGATCAGATGCTGGGTGAACTCTTCGCCGTAGGTCTCGACCGCTGTGGGCGAGACGATCATGCCGCTCCACGAGGCGAGCGCCGGCAGGAAGGCGGCGTAGGGCTGGCTGAGGCGGGCGACGAAGGTGTACTCGTCGGCCGCTTCGTAAGACTCCACGAAGCTCAGTTCCGAGGCGCGCGGTGAGCCCGTGTCGGGGTTCTTGATGCGGTCGAAGTTGTACACGAACGCTGCGGCGTTGACGGGGGTGCCGTCGTGGAAGCGGGCGTTCTGCACGAGGTGGAAGGTGTAGGTGAGGCCGTCTTCGGAGATGTCCCAAGACTCGGCCAGGCCCGGTGCGGGCACGAAGTCGAGGTTCATCTCGACGATGGTGGCGAAGATGTTGTGCAGCACGTTGCGGGCGGAGGCCGCGTTCGTGATGTGGGGGTCGAGGTTGGGGGGATCGTCGGTCACTGCGACGGTGATGGTGCCACCGTAACGCGGCTCCTGAGCGCTGGCACTGAAGATCAGGCCGAACGCGAGCACCGCGGTAAGCACGGCAAAGGTCATGCGGCGGAAGTTCATCTTTCCTCCTAAAGGAACGGTGGCACGCAAGGTCGACGCTCGGGGGATGGCTTCCTCAGAGGGGTCGATGGGCTTGGCGCCTACAAAGCCCACTCCCGGTCGCAAAGCTGCGGGATGTGAGATTTGCATAATCGTACACTTTGAAGGCCAAGTGTCAAACCCTCGCAGCGGTAACGGTACAAAGGGTTCGTAGTGCCTCGCCCCACAACCGCCCCACATCCGTCGTGCTTGTGTATCGGTGGATAGTTCAGTACTACAAAGCCGACGCAACCGATGGTTATTCCAAGTGCAGCCAGCAGTGCATGGCCACCAGCCCGCCACGGTGCAGTTTTGGCTACACTTTCCGAGGCTTGTAACTCTATACAGAACTCGGAGCACACGGTCTCCGAGCGCGACGGCGGGTGCGGGTGACGTCAGGCGGGATCAGGCGTGTTGATGACCAGCTCTTTGCAGTTCAAGGCGGCGGTGCGCGCCAGCACGGCTGCCACCCGGCTGTGGGCGGACTCGACCGCCCTCTCCAGAGACATGCTCCTGAGGAGGTTGCTCGTGAGCGCAGCAGAGAAGAGGTCGCCCGTGCCCTTGGCGGCGGACTCCAGGGGCCGCCAGCTCACGACCTCGTGTCGCTCGGGGGTTACGACGACGATGCGTGACTCCTGGGTGGAGTCGAGCCCGGGCGCGGCGCTCGTGACCACCACCCACTTCGTTCTTCCGCCCAGCAGGCTGCGCGCAGCCTGCACCGTGGTCTTTACGGACGACACATCAGTTCCTACGAGGCGCTCGAACTCGAAGGAGTTGGGCGTCAGGCCGGTGGCCAGCGGCAGCAGTCGCTCGCGCAGCACCGGCGGCAACTGCGGGTTCACGTAGACGCCGCTGTCGTGATCTCCCATCACGGGGTCCAGCACGACCATCAGCTCGGGTCTCTCGGCCGTCACGTGCTCAAGCCAAGTGGCCAGCGCCTCCGCCTGCCCGGCCGAGCCCAGGTAACCGATGAGGACCGCCCTGGCGCTGCGTGACGCCTCGCGGCGCTGCAGGTCTGTCAGGAAGCCCTCGAACCACTCGAGCGGCACCGCCCCACCGTGCAGCGAGTCGTAGTGGGGAGTGTTGCTGAGCAGCACCGTGGGCACCGCTACGACGTTGAGGCCGTCGGCCTGCAGCGTAGGCACGGCGACGCTGTTGCCTACGCTGCCGTACACCACCTGCGACTGTATGGAGATGACGTCTACCGGCAGCGGCTCGGTGGCCTGACCGGCAGGTGCGCCGGGTGTGCCGGGCGTGCCGGGCCGGCGGCGTGCCGGCGCTTCGCCCGGCAGGTCTTCGTCCGCTGGGGCGGTCACTCGCCCTCCGACCCGCCCGCGGGCCAGTAGTGACTGTCTGGCAGGTCTCTAGCCCCGAAGATGGCCTGCCCCACCCTCACCAGGGTGGCGCCCTCCTCGATGGCCAGCTCGAAGTCGCCAGACATGCCCATCGAGAGCTGGTCGAAACTCAGCCCGTGCGGCGCCTCCTGCCGCAGGCGCTCCTGTAGCTCGCGCATACGCACGAAGCAGGGCCGCACGCGGTCCATGTCGGAGGAGAACAGCGCCAGCGTCATGAGGCCCTTCACGCGTAAACGCGGGAAGTTCGGCAACTCCTTGACGAACGCGAGGACCTCTTCGGGGGGCAGACCGAACTTGCTCTCCTCACCCGAGCTGTTCACCTGTACGTACACGTCCAGGGTGCGGTCCTCGATCTCCAGGCGCCTCTCCAGGGCCTCCGCCAGCCGCACCGTGTGCAGCGCCTGGAACTCCGCGGCGAAGCGGGCCACGTAGCGCGCCTTGTTGCGCTGAAGGTGGCCGATGACCGCCCACCTGAGGTCGGTCAGGTCGCGAAGCGCCTCGGACTTCTCCAGCGCCTCTTGCACCTTGTTCTCGCCTAGGTAGCGGCAGCCTGCCTGGTAGGCCAGCCTCAGCCTCTCTGCCGGAACCGTCTTGCTGACCGGCAGCAGGGTTATCTCGTCGGGGCTGCGCCCGCAGCGCTCGGCGGCCGCCTCTATGCGGGCCCTGACAGACGCCAGGTTGCTTTCGAGTTGCTGGAGGGTGAGCGCCTTCGGGGTGTTCTTGGGGTCGGGTGGAGTACGCGCGTCTGTCACAGCGCTCCTAGGATAGCCCCGGCCGCCCTCTCGTTGGGTCATGGTCAGGCGCCGCCGGCCTCCGCCATCAGCATCACGACGTCCAGGCCGCCGTTCTTGGTTCGCACGACCTCCGTCACGTCTATCAGTTGCTGGATCGAGTCAGCCAACGCAGGGGTCGCCAGCAGTACGAGCCGCCAGCGGGTGCTGCTCGCCGCCACCTGAACGAGGAACCTCCGCGCCGTGTCGACCGCGGTGCGTTCGTCGGCCAGCCGCACGCCGTAGGGGAGGTTGGAGAGGATGAGGCCGTGCGTCGTACCGAACGAGTCCAGGTCTAGGCGGGTGCTGTCGGCCTCTTCTAGCTCTATACCCGGATAGCGGCCGTCGGAGCCTGCTGCGGCGGTGACCAGGTTGAGGCGCGCGGCCGCCAGTGCCCGGGGATCGTTGTCGAAACCCCGGAGCTTCGGCATAGTGGCGGTGGTAGCTGCCTGCGTGGCGGCGTGTCTTCGGGCCTCACGCTGCACCTCACGCCACCTGCCCGGTCGGAACCACCCCGCATGCTCGAAGGCGTAACTGCGGTCACGGCCTGGTTGCAGACCCGTCAGCTGGTCGGCGGCCTCCAGCAGCAGGGTTCCGCTGCCACAGAACGGGTCGAGGATGATCTCTGGCGCGCCCTCGCCCTCGAGACCCTTCAACACCATGGCGGCGGCCAACGTCTCGCGCACCGGTGCCGCATGCACGTGGGTGCGTACGCCGCGGCGGTGCAGCAGGTCGCCCGAGGTGTTGAGGCTCACCGTGCAGTAGTCGTTGAGCAGGCGCACATGCAGTTCCAGTGGAGAGTCGTCCGCGGGTCTCGGGTAGAGACCCAGCTCCCGCATGTGCCTAGAGATAGCGCTGGCCACCGTTCCGACAACGTCGTCACCGGCCTGCAGCTTAGAAGCCCGAGCGGTCACATGCAGCGAGTAGCTGGTGTTGAACCCTATATGCACCTCCCAGGGCAGCTTGCGGGCCCGGTCGTAGAGCATCTCGGGCGTGGCGGCCGGGAAGGTGCCCAGACGCAGCAGCACGCGGCTGGCCGTGCGCAGGCTCAGGTTGGCGCGCATGACACCGTCAGGACCCGCGGCGACGGTGACGCCGCCCTTGTCTAGCCGGGCGTCGGCGTCGGTCTCTACCAACCCCAGCCGCAGCATCTCGGCTAGAGCTATGTGCTCGAGGCCCGGGGTCACCTGGACGTAGGTCTCGTAGGGACCGTTGAGCCACCACCTCTTCACGCGCCGTTCGAGGGCTGTATCGCTCAGTCGTTCGGGTGCGCCAGTGCCTTGTGTCTCAGTGTTCACGACTCAACTGTGGCACGAACGGCGCGTCTTCGTGGACGCCTCGGGCCGAGCGGCCTGACGTTCATGGCCGCGCGGAACGCGTCTTCTGGAGACAACAGCGCTCCCTCGCGGAGGAGATCCCTGAAGGTCGCCTCCGGCACCTCGCGCGCGAGGTCTGCCAGTCTCTGCCGCGCCTCCGCCCGGTCGGTTCCCGAGGCGTGTGGCGACTGCGAGACGAAGGCGAGCAGCGATACGGCTTCCAGCGGGCGCCCCTTATGCACCAAGGTGTCTGCGGTGCCGATCAGCGCTTCGATTCCGAAGCTGAACCCCCCGGACGCCAGTGCAGATTCGAGCGCTGCTGAGAGGCTGTCCTCCGCCTGGCGCAGGTCGCCTTCCTTAAGAAGGGCGAGGCCGTGGACGGTCCTCATGCTCGTCTCGAGCCAGGGGTCCCAGCTTCGCAACGCCGCCTGCAGCGCCCTGGCGCTCGCGTCGACGGCCTTGACCGCCCGGCCGGACTGCAGGAACACCCTGGCCAGCTCACCCTCGATGTAACCCCTCAAGTGCTCGAAGCCCAGCTCCTGCACCAGTTGCCGCCCACGCTCAAGCCAGCCCTCTGCCTCGGTCAGTTGCCCCAGCTCGCGGTGGATCATGCCGAGCGTCCAGTACAGGTAACCGGCGAACGAGGCCTGATGCCTCTCCATGTGTTCGCTGGCCAGCCTTAGCCAGTGGAGCGCGGCCTCGAAGTTGCCCTGCTGCCTCTCGATGAAAGCGAGGGTCTGCATAGACGTGCCCGTTGTGACGTCGTGGATGCGCCTGAACCGCTCATGGTCTACCTCTCTCGGCGCCGTTCTGAAGCGGTCGCGGACGTTGCTCAGGGCGTAGTCGGCGGCAGCCTCGTTCATGCCCTGTGAGAGCGAGGACAGCGCCAACCCCTGCCCGGCAGCCCACACGGCCCAGTCCGAGCCCTTCTTGTCGAAGCCGGTCAGCAGGAGCCGGCAGCGCAGACCGGCCTCGAGTGACTCGTCGAACCTACCCAGCCTGAACAGCACGAACGACATGGCACCGAGAACGTTCCCTAGTGCGAGGACGGTGGCGCTGTCGACGGACGCACCGCCGCGGGGCGGTGCACCAGGGTCCCCGCCGCGGCTCAGCGTCTCATCGTTGGCCGCAAGGGCGTCCTCGAACAGGGCCACCACGTCTGCGTACCTGCCCCGCATCTCTGCGTAGAACCCTAAGGCCAGAGCCGTGTCGCCGTAGGCCGAATGCCTACCCTGCGCCACCGCCCAGCTCCAGGCCGCCTGGATGTTGGCGAACTCCCCGTCTAGCCAGGCTGCCAGCCGCATGCCGTTCTCTCCGCCAAGGAGCTCGGAGTCGTGACGGGCGACATACCCCAGGTAGTAAGACGAGTGGGCGTGACGCATGGCAGACAGGTCGTCGGGCCACTCAGCTAACCGCGACGCCGCGTACTCGGAGATGAACGGATGGCAACCGTAACGGCCGCCCTCTGACAACTGCACCAACGAGGCGTCGATCAGCTGTGAGAGGACAGGGAGCCCTACTGCCGTCACTACCAGTACCGCGTCTCTACTGGCGCCGCCCCTGAACACCGAGAGCCTGGCGAGGCCGCGCCTCTGCTGCTCGTCCAACAGGTTCCAGGAGACGTCCAGTGCCGTCCTCAGGCTGCGGTGCCGAGGAGCGGCCGTCGGGTCTCTGCTGGCAAGGATGTCGGTGCGCTTAAGCTCTTTGGCGAGTTCGCCCAGGGGCAGGACGCGGCTAAGTGACGCGGCCAGCTCGATGGCCAAAGGGCTGCCGTCCAACTGCCTGCACACCTTGGCGGCGGTCAGCTCATCCTCCATGCCCACCCGGTCGAGCGTGCCGTGGCGCCGCATGCGCTCGAACAGAAGCTCCGTGGCGTCGCCTCTGCTGTTACCGACCTCGAGCGGCAGCCCCTCGACCGGTAACAGGTGCTCTTCGCTCAGGTTCAGGGCGTGGCGCGAGGTGACCATGACGCGCAGCTCCGGGCAGGAGCGAACGAGCGCAGCCACCAGCGGGGTGGCGTTTAGCAGGTGCTCGAAGTTGTCGAGCACGAGAAGCAGCCGCCTGCCCCCGATGGCTCTGGCTAGATGTTGGGCCGGCGGGCCGGCGGGCGCCGGTGCCATACCTAGGCACGAGGCGATGGCGCTGCCGGTTTCGTCTACGTCAGCGATGGACTCGAGCGGCACGAAGTATGCACCGTCCGCGAAGGCGCTGTTCTCCGCCAACCGGTGGGCCGCCTCCAGCGCCAGCCGCGACTTGCCCGAACCGGGCGGCCCGTGCAACGTCAGCAGCCGGGTGGTGCCCCAGCCTAGGGCATCGTCTATGGCGGCGAGTTCGCGCTGTCTGCCGATGAACGCGTTACCTGGCCGCTGCGCGCCTACCACTGGCGAGCGCAGCGCGGCCTCCGCGCCCCTCATGTCGTGGGCCAGATCCGACTCGCCGGCCTGGCGTTCCAGCTCACCTATACGCGGGCTGTGCGACGCCCGCATGACGCGTGCGAGACCGTAGTACGCATGAGCGCTCCAGGCGGGCGCCGCGGCTACGTCAAGGGCCAGCTCGCTCCAGGCGCGCGCCGCCTGTATATCGTTCTGCGCCAGAGAGTCATGCGCAGCCTGAGCGAAGCAGTTGCGCACATGGTCTGCCAAGTTCTCCCTGGTGGAGTGGAGCCACTCCTCGAGCTCTATGCCAAGCGGCAAGTCTAGGTTGGCGAGGAACGGCCCTTGGTACAGGGAGAGCACGGCGTGCGGGTCGTTCTCGGCCAGTGCCGCGTTCAGGTCGGCAACATCGGACCGCAGCCGCGTGCCTATGAGGTCGTTGCCCAGTTCTATTACGCCGGGTCCGAGGGCCGCGAGCCGGCGCACGGTCGTGCTCAGGCTGTCACGGGCATCGGTGGCCGAGGGCCAGAACACGTCGGCCAGCCAGCGCCGCAACGTACTGCCTTCGGCTACCAGGTAAGCGAGTAGCAGCAGGGGTTTCTGCCGTTTGAAGGTCTCGCCCTCCAACGCCAGCGCTCCCAGGGTTCTCAGGTACACGTTCGATGGTAGTTCACGCCTGGGGGGTGGGCAAGCCGTGAGTAGGGTTCTTGTGACACTGAAGGTCTGCAGCCAGGGAGTCAGGTGGGCAGCGGCGCTCTACGCTGAGCGGTCATCCCCGCGGTTCACCAGGCGCACGGCGCTCTTCTGGAAGTCGGCGGTGTTCCTGGCCACCACTGTCAGGTTGTTCATCAGGGCAGTGGCACGGACGCGCGGGACGTCGAAGGGGGTCGAGAGCCCTGGCGCGCACGCTCACCAGAGCCAGCAGGCCGCTCCGGCTTTCAACCCCACGGTCACCACGGCGCCGACGTCCATAGCGTTGACGACGCCCTCCTCGGCGGCCTGCCCGACGTCGACCAGCCACGGCTCGCCCTGACCCTCCACTTGGAGCCAGTAGCGCTCGAAGGCTCCGAAGAAGCCATGTGACAGCACGGTCGCCGGAGCCGCCCATACGCCCGTACCTGGCGCCGGGTTGAGCACCACCTGCTCCGGCCGCACCATCGCTAGACCCCTGGAACCTGGTGTGGGCGTGCGCTCATCCGGCAGGCGCATCTCTATGGCTTTGCCGCCGGCGATGCCGGCCAGCCGGCCCCCGCTCGCGTGACCAGCCTCGACCGCGACCAGGTTGGCCTGACCCACGAACTCCGCCACGAAGCGGTTGGCGGGGCTGCGGTACACGTCTTGCGGCGTGCCCACCTGCTGCAGTTCGCCCGCGTTCATGACCACCAGTTGGTCGCTCAACGACAGCGCCTCTTCCTGGTCGTGGGTCACGTACAAGGTGGTTATGCCCAGCTGGCGCTGCAGCGTCTTCAACTCTGCCCGCAGTCGCAACCTCAGCTTGGCGTCGAGGTTCGAGAGCGGCTCATCCATCAGCAGCACCTCGGGCTCCAGCGCCATCACGCGGCCCAGCGCCACCCGCTGCTGCTGACCGCCTGACAGTTCGTGCGGGTAACGACCGGCTAAGGCCGTGAGGTCGAGGAGCTTTAGCACGCGCTGCACGCGCCGCTGGCGCTCTGGCCTGGGGAGGCTCTGCATGCGCAGACCGTACTCCACGTTGGCCAGCACGCTCATGTGTGGGAACAGGGCGTAGTCCTGGAAGACCATCCCGACGCCGCGCAGGTTGGGCGGCCGGCCCGCTTGGTGCACGCCGGCTATGGTGACGGCGCCTGCGTCCGGGTCTACGAAGCCCGCGATCATGCGCAGCACGGTGGTCTTGCCGCAGCCGCTCGGTCCGAGCAGGGTGGTGAAGCTGCCGCGAGGGACGGTGAGTGAGAAGCCGGAGACCGCAGCCACGCCGCCGTACAGCTTGCTCAGACCCGCGAGTCGGACGTGGGCCTTGCTGGTGTGGGCCGCGCCCGTGGGCTGCCGCTCCTGGCCGAGGCGGACCTCGGGGTCAGCCGCCGGCACGGGTGAACTCCCTGAAAGGCCTGAACGAGCGGCCGGCGAGAAGCATGACGAGACCCAGAGACACCATGGTCACGATTATGAGGGCCGAGGCCAGCGCCGCGGCGCGGCCCCAGCTGCCCTGGTCGGCCAGGTTGAGGATACTGACCGACGCCAGCGGCGTGTCGAACGACACGAGGAAGATTACGGTGCTCAACGTGCCCACCGACTGCACGAAGCAGAACACGAACGCGGCCAGCAGGGCCTGCCTCGTCAGGGGACCGACTACGGTCGTCAGCGTGCGCAGCTTCGACGCTCCGAGGTTGGCCGCGCTCTCGTCTAGCGAGGCTCTCAGCTGGTCCATGGCGGCAGCACATATGCGGTAGCCCACGGGCAGGTAGGAGATGGCCATGCCTACGACGATGATGGCGGCGGTTCCGGTGAGCTTGAGCGGCGGCGCGTTGAAGGCCAGCACGAACGCCACGCCCATGAGCGTGCCGGGTATGGCCGCAGGCAACAGCGTGGCCAGGTCCAGACCTTGCCTGAGCGGCACCCTTACCCGCCTCACCAGGTAGGCAGCCAGCGCCGAGAGCGCCGTGCACAGCAGGGAAGCCAGTGCGGCGAACTTTAGGCTGTTGCCGAGTCCGTCCATGTTCGTCAGCACGTGGCGTACGTGGTCGAGGGTGAAGCTGAAGTCCACGCCCCACAGCCTGGTCAGAGCGCCCAGCAGGATGACGCCCATGTTGGCCGCCACGAACAGCGTGACGACCGCACAGAGCACGAGGAGCGTGATGCGTAACCAAGACGCAACGGGAGGAGGCGTAAGGGACGAGCTGCGACCGCCCACCGTGGCGAACCTTCCCTGCGTGGCCGACTGCACCCATTGCTGGGAGGCGAACAGGATGACGGCCGGCACGAGCAGCAACAGCCCCAACACCGCGCTGGTGCCGAAGCTGGCCCAGCCGGTCAGCTGGGTGTAGACGGCCGTGGCCAGCACCTGGAAGCGCCCGCCCACCAGCATGGGGTTGCCGAAGTCGCCCAGCACGCCTATGGAGATGAACAGGGCAGCGGCCAACAGCGCTGGGGTGACGAGCGGCAACGTGACGGTCAGAAGCACCCGGTTGCGCCCCGCGCCAAGACCGCGGGCTGCCTGTTCGAGCGAGGTGTCCACCGCCATGAACGCTCCCCGCAGCACCAGGTAGGCAACGGGGAAGAACGACAGCGTCTGAGCCAGCCATAGACCGTGAAGGCCGTAGATGCTGGTCTCGAGCCCCAGCAGGTGGTAGGTGAGCAGGCCGCGCCGGCCGAGCAGAAGGATGAACGCCAGCCCCGACACGAACGGTGGCGTTAACAGCAGGAACAGCGGCACGATGCTGAAGAACCTAGAACCCCACACGCCCGCCCGCGTGACCGCGAAGGCGTAGAGCGTGCCCAGCAGCAGAGACGACGTGGTGGACAGCACCAGTGTCAGCAGCGTGTTTCCGGCTGCCCGTTGCCAGCGGGGCGTGGTGAGCACCTGGCGCCAATCGGCCGCCGTGGGCTCCAGGGCCACCCGGACGAGGGGCCCCACCACGAAGGCGAGGAGGAACAGGCCGGCCAGAGCGTAAGCCAGCAGGAGTGACCGATCGTAGCGCCAGAGCCGGCCGAACGACCGAAGGCTGGTCGTCAATCAACCACCTGCTGCCACATGCGCAGCACCTCGTCGCGCTGCTCGCCGGCCAGCTCGGCGTCGTAGTCGATGAGGTCGAACTCTTCGAAGGTGTTGGCCCCCACCGGCAGGGCGGCCTCCGGGTTGAGGGGCGTGGTGAACGACTGTGCCGAGAAGGCCTCCTGCGCGCGCGCCGAGAGCACGAACTCTACGAAGCGGCGCGCGTTGTCGGGGTTGGGGCCGCCGGCGATGACAGAGATGGCCCCAACTTCGCCGGCGGTGGCCGGCGGCACCACGGTGCTGACTGGGAAGCCGTCGTGCCGGTAGCGTGCCAGCGCGTGCACGTAGGCCACGCCGATGGCGTACTCGCCGGTGCCTACGAGCTGCGGCGGGGCGCCGCCGCTAGACGGGAACTGCCCGACCAGCGGGGCGAGCGCCTTGAGGTACTCCCAGCCGGCGTCCCAGCCCAGCCTCTGCAGCTGAGCCTGCACGAACAGGTAAGCCGTCGAGGAGGACACGGGGTCGGTCATCACAATCTCGCCGGCGAAGGCGGGGTTGGCCAGCTCATCCCACGTCGAGGGGATGGGGAGGTCGGGGAAGAGCCTCTCGAAGCGTTCCACGTTGACGCCGATCCCCAGAGCCGTCAGGTAGAAGCCCGTCCAGTAGCCTCCGTCGCTGACGGCGTACGCGGGCAGCTCGGCGGCTGCCTCCGGGAAGTACGAGGCCAGCGCCCCCGTCTCGGCTATGGCGATGTGCTGAGCGCTGGGGCCGCCCAGCAGCACGTCTGCCTGGGGCGAGCCCGCCTCGGCGATGACGCGACTTACGAGCTCGCCGGTCGAGGCTCGCAGGTAGTTGACGCGTATGCCCGTTTCGGCCTCGAACATGTCGGCCAGCAGGCGTACATCGTCCTCGTTTATGACGGCGTACACGCGCACCTCCTCCTGGCTGCCCTGCGCGAGGACGGTCGCGGGGGGCACGAGTCCGAGTACGGCGAGTACGGCGACAATTCTGAGCAGGCGTGGCATTCTGTGCCTCCGAGGGGTCCGCCACCGGCGGACCGTTGAACACGCGAAGATGAGCGGTCGCTGGACGCGCGCTATCCACGCGTCCGAACGCCTTGAGCACAGGCAGTCTAGCGCCGTCGGTGTCTGCTGAGCGTCAGCTGCCGCGCTGCCGCCCGTAGACGCTGAGGAGCACCACCAGTATGGCGCCGAACACGATGAGCTGATACGCCTCGCCCATGCGCATGGCGCGCAGCAGGCTCTCCGTCATGGTGAGCACGAGAGCGCCCGCCATGGTGCCGAAGTAGCTGCCGCGACCGCCGGCCAGCACCGTGCCGCCCACCACCACCGCGGCGATGGAGGGGAAGAGGTACGACTCGCCCAGGCTGAGGAACACGCGCTGGGTGAAGCCGAGGAGCAGCAGCCCGCCCAGGGCGGCGAGCATGCCGCTGAGGGTGTACGTAAGGATGACGACGCCCGGCACGTTGACGCCCGAGAGCGCGGCAGTGTGCCGGTTGACGCCCACCGCGAAGAGCTCGCGCCCGTAGCGCGTGCGCTGCAGCACGAACCACATGATCAGGCCGAACGCGGCCCAGATGTAGATGGCGCCGGGCACGCCCAGGAACCGGCCCGTGACGAAGCCGGCCAGCGCGCGCGGCACACCCCCAGGGATGTTGCCGCGGGTGACGGCCAGGATGGTGCCCTGCACCACGCCCGCCATGCCCAGCGTCATGACCAGGGGAGGTATGCGGATGTACACGATGCCCAGCCCGTTAACCAGGCCGATGACGGCGCCGGCGGCCAGCACCACCACTACGGCCAGCCACAGGCCGCCGTTGGCGCCGCCGCTGACCATGAACGTGAGGATGGCGCCGAGGGTCACGACAGAGCCGACCGAGAGGTCGATGCCCTCGCCCCCGGAGATGATGACGAGGGTCTGACCGGCGGCGATGATGCCGAGGAACGCCGCCAGGCGCACGATGTTGATGGCCTGATCGGCGTTCACGAAGTTGGGCTGTATGAGCCCGCCCAGCAGGAAGAGCAGCACGGACAGCACGAGCGCGATGGCCGCCGGGGGCACTCGCCCAAGGAACGTCAACGCCTTCATGCGCGTCTCTCCCTGATGAGCCTGACGATGCCCGGCCCCGCCAGGGCCAGCAGGATGATGATGGCGTCGAACAGGGTCTGGTACCACGTGGGTACGTTGGCGAACGTGATGAGGTTGCGGATGATGGTCAGCGTGGCCACGCCCACCACCGCGCCCACCACGCCGCCGCGACCGCCGGCCAGCCGGGTGCCGCCGAGCACGACCGCCACGATGGAGGGCAGGGTCATGGCGTCGCCCAGGCGCGAGTTGCCCGAGCCAGTGCTGAGGGTGAGCATCATGGCCGACAGCGCTGCGACGGCGCCCATCATGACGTAGCTGAGGAAGCTGGTGAGCTGCACCCTGACGCCGCTGGCCCGCGCGGCCGCGGCGTTGCCCCCTACGGCGTACAGGTACTGGACGAAGCGCGTGCGCCGCAGCAGCATCCAGGCGAGCAGCAGTATGACGATGCCGTAGGCGGCGGCGGGGACGCCCAGCGGGGCTGAGCGGTAGAAGGTGGTCAGCTCACGCGGCAGCGCGCCGCCCGGTCTGGGCAGTATGAGGAGCGCCAGCCCCGAGAAGAGGAACGATGTGGCGTACGTGGTGACTATGGGCTGGAGCCGCAGGTAGGCCACGCACAGGCCGTTGAGCGCGCCGGCGGCCATGCCCAACAGGAGGGCGGCGGCTACGCCGAGCAGTATCTCGGGCGGTCCGCTGTCGCGCGTTATGAGCGTCACCAGCGTGACGTTGACGAGCGACACCATGGCGCCCACCGACAGGTCGATGCCGCCGGCGATGATGACGAGCGCATGGCCGGCGGCCAGCACCATCAGGGGCAGCATCACGCGCAGGTTGCCGTTCAGCACGCGCGCCTGGAAGAAGTTAGGCTGCAGGTAGTAGTTGATGCCGATGGCCAGCGCCAGCAGCAGTAGCGGCACCAGGTAGGTGTGGCTGCGCAGGAAGGCGCGGGTCATCGTTCGGCCGCCGGGCTGGAGGGCGCCTTGGCACCCATGGCTGCCGCCACCAGGTGCTGCCGGTCGAGCGTGGGTCCGGTCAGCTCGGCTCTGACGTGGCCGTCCTGCATGACCAGCACGCGGTGGCACAGGCCGAGCAGTTCTGCGTCATCAGAGCTGTAGAAGAGGATGGTGGTGCCCTGCTGCTGCAACCTTTGCAGCAGGCGGTAGAACTCCGCCTTGGCGTTCACGTCTATGCCCTTGGTGGGGTCGTCGAGCAGCAGTAGCCGCGGCTGGCGCAGCAGCCACTTGGCGATGACCACCTTCTGGGCGTTGCCGCCCGACAGGTTGGAGACGGGCTCATCGAGGGTGTCTAGCTTGATGGCCAGGTCGGTGACGACCCCGGAGGCGTGCGCGCGGGCACGCCCGAGCTTCAGCGGCGTGCCGTACTCGCGCCAGCTGGGCAGCTGCATGTTCTCGAGGATGGGCCTTATGGCTATAAGCCCCTCGCGGTTGCGGTCGCCGGGAACGTACGCCACGCCGGCGTTCTGCGCGTGGCGCGGGTTGCGGAAGGAGACGGCCTGACCGCCTAGAAGCATGGTGCCCTTGTGAGGCGAGGCGCCGAACAGCGCAAGTAGCAGCCGCCGCTGCCCCTGGCCCTGCAGCCCGCCGAGCCCCACGAGCTCGCCCTGACGCACCTGCAGGTCTACCGGATGAACGCCGTCGCCGGCGAACTCCTGCAGCTCCAGCAGCACCGGGGCAGAGGTGTCGTCCATGGCTCCGTGGCCCTCGCTCAAGGCGATCCGTGCCACCTCGCCGCCGCCCGTCATCAGCTCCACCAGCTCGGCCTCGGAGGCGTTACCGATGAGGCGCTCACCCACGCTTCTGCCGTTGCGCAGCACGGCGGCGCGGTCTGCCACCCTGAAGATCTCCTCCATGCGGTGAGACACGAACACCAGCGCCATGCCTTCATCGCGCCACTGGCGCACCAGCTGGAACAGTCTGTCTACCTGCCGGCTATCGAGCGAGGCGGTGGCTTCGTCCAGGATGAGCACGCGCGGCTGCCAGGCCAGCGCCTTCACCACTTCCACCAGCTGCCTCTCGCTCGAGGGCAGGTCGTCTACCACCGTGTCGGGCGTGACCGGAACGGCGAACACGTCGGAGAAGCGCTGTAGCAGTTCGGCCGTGCGCTCGCGCATGGCCCTGCGGTCGATACCGCCGAGGCGCCTTGGCTCGTGGCCCAGCCACACGTTCTCGGCCACGCTCATGTCTGGCACCAGGGAGAGCTCCTGGTACACGGCCGTTATGCCCAGGCGGCGTGCCTGAGCGGGAGAGGTAAGGCTGGCGGGCTGACCGTCGAGCGTGATGGTGCCGGCGTCGGGCCGCGTCAGGCCCGTGATGACCCGGCCCAGCGTGCTCTTGCCGCTGCCGTTGGCACCCAGCAGGGCCAGCACCTCGCCGGCACGAACGTCGAGGTCGGCCGACTCCAGCGCACGTACCGCGCCGTAGCGCTTGGCGACGTCGCGCACGCTCACCACGGGCAGGTCGCCGCGGGCGGCCATGCCGCGGGCCGGTATGGCCGGACCGGGCGACGAGCGGTGGGATGAGGGCGTGGACTCAGGCATAGGCGTGCTGGTACAGCCAAAAATACCGCGGATCAGATATGGGCGCGGGGCGGCCCGTGAAGGTGCCGCCCCGGCCGTTCGCGTCGGGCTCGGCGCCCAACGCCCTTACTTCATGAAGGAAGCGGCTTCTTCCTGGCTGATGATGCCGTCCATGGCGTAGCTGTCGGGACGATCGGCGTACTCGGCGAGGCGGTCGACCAGGTCGGTGGAGGTGATGACGAAGGGGATGTCGATGTAGATGCTGTTGCCGAACGGGCCGCCGAGCTGGGCTTCATCGATCTGGCCGCCCTGAAGGATCTCTATGGCCACGCGCAGCGCGCTGGAGGCGATGCCCGGAGGGTTAACCACGGCCACGGAGTCGAAGCCGGGGTGAGCGGCGAGGGTCTCTTCCCACAGGCGGAGGTAGCCGGCGTAAGCTTCGCCCGTCATGATCGGGAAGGGGTTGGGGTTGGCGGCGTTGAGGGCCGTGAGGATGCCCTGGGCCATGCCGTCCTGCGTGATGATGCCGTCGATGCCGGGGATAGACGCCAGCATGTCGGACGCTACGCGCTGGCCGGTGGCCTGGTCCCACTGGCCCGATTCACGGGCCACGACGTTGATGCCGGGGTAGGCGGCCAGCACCTCGGCCACGCCGGCCATGCGGTCCTCGTTGGCGGGGTGGCCCACGAAGCCCTCGATGATGACCACGTTGCCCTGACCGTTGAGTGCTTCGGCCAGCCAGAGGGCGTTGCGTCGACCCCACTCCTTCTGGTCGATGACGACGTTGTACACGCCTTCGGCGCCTATCTCCTGGTCGGTAGCGATAACTACCACGCCTTCATCTACGGCCTCTTCCAGCGCCAGGTTAAGCGCCGACTGGTCGTTGGGGTTGATGATGATGGCGTCAACGCCGCGGTTGAGGAGGTTCTGGATCTGCTGGATCTGGCCCTGAACGTCCACGTCGGCGTTCTCGAACACCAGGTTGACGGTGATGCCAAGCTCGTCCTGGATGGCCTGGGCGGTAGCCTCGAGGTCCTGGACCATGAGGGTGCGCCACTCGCTGGCCACGAAGCCGTTAGACACACCGATGGTGTAGGTCTGCGCAGAAGCCAGGCCGAAGACGGCGATAGCCAGAGCGCCCAGGAAGGTGGAAACTCTCTTCATCTCATCCTCCTAAATGGTTTTCCACTGATGATAATCGTTATTCGGCCTCGGACCGGTTCCGATTAACGTTCGCTCTACATGGCTTTCAGCGCTTGCGAGGATGGTGACGCGGCTCCGCCACGCGGCGGCTGGCAGCGAGCGCCCGCAAGGCGCTCAGCCGTGGTTCATGACAGCACGGATGTAGCGGCCGGACTGCCGCAGCGCCTCCTTGCGTCCGTCCAGGCTGTCCTCGAAGGCGCGGTCCTCGACCTCGATGACCACGGGCCTGGTCCAGCCGATGCTGCGGAGCGTGGCGAAGAACGCCACCCAGTCGATGTCGCCCAACCCAGGGATCTTCGGAACGTGCCAGCCCAGGCCAAGGATGCCGCGCTGGTAGAGCTTCTCCTCGTCTACCCGCTCGTCCTTCAGGTGCATGTGCACGAGACGCGGGGCGAAGTCGCGCAGGGCGCGGTCTATGTCGATGCCCTGCCAGATGAGGTGCGAGGGGTCGAAGTTGAGGCCGAGGTTGCCGCTGGGCACACGCTCGAACAGCTCGCTCCACACGGCGGGGGAGACGGCGAGGTTCTTGCCGCCGGGCCACTCGTCGAGCGAGAAGAGCATGGGGCAGTTCTCTATGCCGATCTTGACCCCCGCCTCCTCGGCGCGCCCGAGCAGCGGCCGCCAGACCTGCTCCACCCGCGCCCACTGCCTCTCGATGGGCAGCGCGGGGTCACGACCGATGAAGGTGTTGACCACGTCCACGCCCAGCAGCCCGGCGGCGTCGATGACCCGCCCGATATGCCGGACGTAGGTGTCGCTCTCGACCTCGTCGGCAGCCAGCGGGTTGGGATAGTAACCGAGGGCGCTGATGCCGACGCCGTACTCGCGGGTCAGGGCCAGCACCTCCTGGACGCCTTCGGAGTCCAGCTCGGCCACGTCGATGTGGGTCACGCCGGCGTAGCGGCGCTGGTCCGTGGCGTCGGTGGGCCAGCACATGACCTCGACGCAGTCGAAGCCCTCTGCCGCCGCGAAGGCGAGCACCTCTTCGAGCGAGAGGTCGGGCAGGATGGCGGACGCGAATCCTAGTTGCATGAGGCTCCCTTCCTAGTGCCGTTAACCTGCGCGGCGCTGCGCCTGTTGCCTAAAGCTTGGCACACCGCGTCGGTCAGAAGCGGCTGTTCTTGACGCTGTACATGTCTTTGTCTGCCTCGGCTATGAGCCTGTTCACGTGGCGCTCGATGTCGACGCTGGGCCTGCCCTTGGGCGCCTGCTTCAGCGTGCCTGCGGGCAGGGTCGCCCGGCCGATGCCCACGTCCAGCTGCGTCGGCAGTCCCGTAGGCTGCGCGGCGATAACCTCCTTGAGCCGGGGCACCATGGCGCGCGCTCCGATGGCGTCGACGCCCGGGAGCAGCACCACGAACTCGTCACCTCCCAGGCGCGCCACGACGTCGTACGGGCGCACCCTGGCGCGCAGGCCGTCCGCTATGGCGCAGAGCGCGCGGTCGCCGGCCTGATGCCCCCACCTGTCGTTGATGGCCTTGAAGCCGTTCGCGTCGATCATGAGCAGGCTTATCGGAGCGCTCGTGCGCGCGGCGCGCTGGAGCTCCTGCTGTGCCCTCTCCTCGAAACCCCGACGGTTCAGAAGCTCGGTCAGCGGGTCCAGGTGCGCCTGGAGCGCCAGCTCCGCCGTAAGGCGCCCGTTGAATATCAGGAAGTACGCGAAGGCGGCGCCCAGTGCGAGGATGACGCTCATGGCGACGGCCAGGCTGGCCGTGGTGTCGCCCGACATCAGCGGCGGTGCCCAGCCGGCCGCTGCCGCCATGACACCTCGCAGCAAGAGCAGCGCAGATCCGAGCGCCATCCAGTACGCGGCCGGCCGCCGGCCCACGGACCTGGTGCCGGTCGGAACGAACAGCCTCCTGGCGCTGAGACCCAGCAGCAGGGCGATGGTGAGCGACATCACCACGACGCGCAGCGGGTACCAGTCGACCATGTACCTGGCAGCCACCACGGCAGCTAGTGCCGGCACGACGGTATAGAGGTAGAGAAGAGGTTCGGCCCGGAGCCCGTCCAGTTGCCTGACGCTCTGGTACACGAGCGCGATGGCCAGCAGGTAGAAGCCGTTGGCGACCACCACGCCGACGGCCTGAGGCACGTAGCCCTCGAGCGCGTAAAGCATCCACGACAGCGCCAGGAAGGCCGTGGCGGCGGCTCCGGTGCTGGCGCTGCGACGTACGTCTTGCGGCAGCGTTCCCATGAGCAGTCTGAGGGTCAAGGAGGTGACCACCATGAAGCCGGCGCCCATCACGAACATCGTGCGAGGGTCGAGGATCATGTGGCCCAGGGCGTGCAGCGGTGACGGGTAGGGTGCCGAGGCTTGGCCATGAGGGTCAGGCATCATTATAGGTATCAACTATCTGCCGAGGCGGAACCCGGCGCGGCTCGCACGCGTACCTGTGCCCCGCGGTCCCCGCTGGCGTCGGGACAATGTGGTCTGGCGGGACGCGGCGTGGCCGTGCATCATGAGCACATGAGAGTGAACGGAAAGACCATCGTAGTCACCGGCGCAGGCAGCGGCATGGGCCGCGAGATAACTCTCCTTCTCCTCTCGAAGGGCGCCAAGGTCGCTGCGGCCGACCTCAACCTGGGCGCCCTGGAAGAGACGGCCAAGCTGGCTGGAGCCGGCGCACAGCTCGAGCTGTTCCAGCTGGACGTGGCCGACAAGGCCGCCGACGAGGCGCTGCCGCAGAAGGTCATCGACCGCTTCGGCGCCGTCGACGGCCTCATCAACAACGCCGGCATCATCCAGCCCATGGTGCCAGTGGAGGACCTCGACTTCCACCTCATAGACAAGGTCATGAACGTAAACTTCTACGGCGTTCTGTACCTGACCAAGGCGTTCCTACCGCATCTGAAGGCCCGGCCCGAGGCCCACATCGTCAACGTGTCCAGCATGGGCGGCTTCCTGCCCGTCCCCGGCCAGACCGTGTACGGCGCCTCCAAGGCCGCGGTGAAGCTGTTCACCGAAGGGCTGTGGAGCGAGCTTGCCGACACCGCCGTGCGCGTGACGGTCGTGTTCCCGGGCGCCATACAGACGAACATCGCCACGAACTCTGGGCTAGGCGGTTACCAGGAGAGCAAGCAGAAGGAGATGGACGGGGGCTCCTCCAAGACCCCACCCATGACGCCCGCGCCCGAGGCCGCGCGCATCATAGTGGACGGCATGGAGGCCGATCACTTCCGTGTGCTGGTGGGTGGCGACGCCCGCTTCATGGACATGATCAGCCGGTTGGTGCCCAAGCGGGCGGCCACCCTCATCTACAAGCAGATGAAGAGCATCCTGGGCACCTGAGCGCACCTACCGGTCGGATTCGTCCAGCTGGGTCTGCATGGTCCGTGCCACCTCGAGTGCCTCGCCGCCGAGCGCCGTTAGGCCATCTACCACCCCGTGCCGGTCTGCGCGGCTGCGGTTCTGACTCGTCTTCCACTTGCCCGCCATGCCGCTTACCTCGATGCGGAGACCCTTGATGCCCTTCAGCAGCGACTCGACGTAGCTGCTTGGGGCGTCAGAGACTTGCCAGTGCTGGCCTACCGACAGCTCGCTCTCGTCGGTGAGCTCGTTCAGGTGGCGCATGTACCAGTCGCGGTCGTCCACCGTGTGAGCGGTGCCCCGTACCTGAACTATCACGTAGTTCCATGTGGGCACGACCTTGCCGTGCTCGCGCTTGGCCGGGTACCAGTTGGGCGTCACGTAGGCCTGCGGCCCCTGGAACACCACCAGGCAGGGGGCGCCGCCCTCGAACTCGCGCCACTGCGGGTTGGCTATCGCCAGGTGGCACTCGAGCACGGCGGGCTGGCCGTAGCCGCCATGCAGCACGAAGGGCACGGAGTTAGCCAGCAGCCCCTCGCGACCGCTGCTGATCAGCAGGCCCAGAGGGTACTTCCTGATCAGGTCGTGCATCACCTGCTCGCGCTCTTCGACGTTGTGGGGCGGCTGGTACATGGGCAGACTGTAACGTAAGCGGGTGGGCTCTCCAGGCGAGCGAGTGTTGACGCGGGAAGCGCGCGAGTGGTTGGCGGACGCCACCGGGCTCAGCGCGGCCTCCGTGCGGCTCACAGCCATGAAGGGTGCGTCGTCGGCCTCCGTGTACAGGGTAGGTGACGGCGGTTCTAGCGGCGCCACCTTCGTCCTGCGGCTCTTCACGCTGGCCTCGTGGCTGGCTGAGGAGCCTGACCTGGCGCGGCATGAGGCCGCAGCCCTGCAGGAGGCGCGCAGGGCCGGCCTACCCGCGCCTCACCTGCTGGCCTGGCTGCCCGGCCCTTCCGCCGAGAGCCCGGCGGACCCCGTCGGTTTCGGTGCCCCGGCCGTACTCATGACGCACCTGCCGGGCCGCGTGGAGCTGCTGCCCGAGGACGAGCGCGCCTGGCTGACGGGCCTGGCGCACATGCTCTGCTCGGTGCACGAGCACGCCGCGCCCGGTTTCGCGTGGAGCTACCGAAGCTGGGTACAGCCACTCAACGTGGCGGTACCGGTCGACGCGCTCGACACCCGCCTATGGGAGGCCGCAGTAGCCGCCTACGCAGCCTGGCGCAGTGCCGCCGTGGACCGCACCTTCCTCCACCGCGACTACCACGCCTTGAACGCGCTGTTTGCCGGTCGCGGCAGGTCGCTGCGGGTGGTCGGCGTGGTCGATTGGGTGAACGCATGTGTGGGACCGGCGGCATCCGACGTGTCGCACTGCCGCATAGACCTGGTGAAGATGAAGGGCGTGGCGGCCGCGGAGCGCTTCTTGCAGGATTACAGAGAGAGGCGGGGCGGGTTCGATTACGACCCGGGTTGGGACCTGGAGGCCGTGTTCGATGTGGCGGCCGACGGTTCGGGCGCCCACACCCCCTGGTACGAGTTCGGCCTGCCGCACCTGCGCCGCGAGGTCGTGCGGGGCCGGGTGGAGGAGCACTTGCGGCGGGCCCTGACCGAACTTGGCCTACGCACTTGGTGAGGCGTCACGGGGCGCGCGGCTGGCGAAGCTGGCTCAGAGCGTGTGAAGGGCGTCGGGTGTCACGGGGGTAGGCGGCCGGCCGCCTACCCCCTCGTTGCTTGGGGTCCAGAATAAAGCCCCCTGGTCTAGCGCGGCTTAGAGGCTCGCGTCCTGGGGGCTTCGTTGCAGGGAATGCGCCTTCCGAGCTGCGCTCCCTGAACCACCTACATGCTAGACCCCCGCGGCCGGTTCACGGAGGGTCGTTCGTCCCGGGCTCCACTTGTAACCGAGCAGCCTCAGCGCGTTCAGGACCACGACGAGGGTGCTCGACTCGTGCAGCACCACGGCCAAGCCGATGGTCGCGACGCCCGTGATAGAGCCGGGCACGAGCAGGGCGATGACGGCCAGGGCTATGACCAGGTTCTGAACGATCATGCGGCGGCTGGCCCGCGACAGGGCGATGGCGTAGGGCAGGCGGGAGAGGTCGTCCGCCATGAGGGCTATGTCGGCCGTCTCGAGGGCCACGTCGCTGCCCGCGCCGCCCATCGCCACGCCGACGTCGGCGGTGGCCAGCGCAGGCGCGTCGTTTATGCCGTCGCCGACCATGACCACGCTGCCGTACTCGTTCTTCAGCGTCTCGATGACGCTCGCCTTCTCCTCGGGCAGCAGCTCGGCCCGCACCTCGTCGAGCCCGAGCTCCCGGCCCAGCGCCTCGGCCACGCGCCGGTTGTCGCCCGACAGCATGACGACCTTGCGTATGCCGAGCTGCTTGAGGGCGGCCACCGTGGCCCTGGCTTCCGGGCGCGGCTGGTCGCGTACGGCGATGAGGCCCAGGGCCGACAGGCGCGCTACTTGGCCCTGCGGCCGCGCTGCCACCGAGGCCGTCGCGCCGGGATCTGTCACCGCGTCGAGGTCTGCGCCTACGAACATGACGGTCTTGCCGTCCTGTTCCAGCGCCTGTGCGCTGGCGTCCAGGTCGGCGGGCAGGAGCGCGCCGCTGCCGGTCAGGAACCTGCGGTTGCCCACGAGAACGAGCCGGCCGCCGACCGTGCCCCTGGCCCCGTGCCCTACCACCTCTTCGAAGTGGGTGACGTGTTCCGGTGCCGCGGCGGGCGAGGGCGCCCGGCCGCTGAACTCCCGCACCACAGCGGCAGCCAGGGGGTGGCTGCTGCGGTTCTCGACCGCCGCGGCCAGGCTGAGCACCGTCTCGGCCTCCAGCCCGCGCGCCGCCACTACATCCGTGACGCTGGGAGAGCCCTCTGTGAGCGTGCCCGTCTTGTCGAACACGACCACCTTGGCCGTGCCGGCGTTCTCGAGGTGTGCTCCGCCCTTGATGAGCACCCCGCTGCGGGCGGCGCGGGCGATGCCGGACAGCACCGCGGACGGCGTGGCCAGTGCCAACGCACATGGGCTGGCCGCCACTAGCAGCGTCATGGCGCGCATGAAGCTGGCGGAGAACTCTACGCCGAACAGGGGAGGGACGACGATGAGGAGGAGCGTGACGAGGAGGATGACCGGTGTGAAGACGCGCTGGAACCTGTCGGTGAAGCGGTGGCTGGGGGCTTTGGCGCTCTGGGCTCCTTCAACCGCCTTCACGACACGCGCCAAGGTGGTGTCTTCGGGACCCTTGGTCGCCTCCAACTCCAGCACGCCGGCGCCGTTGATGGTGCCCGCGAACGCCTCCACACCCGGCTCCTTGAGCACCGGTACGCTCTCACCCGTTATGGGCGCCTGGTCGACCATGCTGGAGCCGGCCACCACCCGCCCGTCGGCGGGTATGCGCTCGCCCGGTCGCACGATCACGTGGTCGCCTACCACCAGCTCGGTCACGGGTATCTCGTGCTCGTGGCCGTGCCGACTGACGCGAGCCACTTTAGGCGTGAGATCGGCCAGGGCCCTTATGGCGTTGCGTGCGCGGTCCATGGCCAGACGCTCGAGTCCATGCCCCAGGCTGAAGAGGAAGAGCAGGAGCGCCCCTTCGGCCCAGGCGCCAAGGGTGGCCGCGCCCAAGGCGGCGGTGACCATAAGTATGTCGATGTCGAACTGCCGGTGCCGGGCTGCCCTGACGGCGTGGTCGGTGGCGTGCCAGCCGCCGGCGACGTACGCCACGAGGTAAAGCGCGAGCCAGGCGGCGGTGGGGGCGCCCAGCCGCTCGAGGATGAAACCCGTGAGCAACCCGAGGCCTGCTATGAGGCTCAGGAACAGGTCGGCGGGTACGCCCAAGCGTGCCGTCAGCGAGGTGCGAGGTGCCGGGGCGTCGGCGGGGTCCGTCGTAGCGGCTCCAGCAGCGCCGGCTCTGTCCTCGGGCGCCAGCTTGTAACCGAGCCCCACCACCTCGCGGGCTATCTGCTCCCTGCTCACGCGGGTCCTGTCGTAACCCACGTGCAGCACCTCGGTGGTGAAGCTGGTGGAACTGGAAGTGACGCCGTCGAGCCGACCCGTGACGGCCGTGATCTTGTTGGCGCAGTCGGCGCAGTGCAGCCCCGCCAGGCGTATCTGGTCGTGGGCGTAGCGCTCGCGGGCCGCCTCGCCCGCCCGCCTGGCATGGGTGTCCAGCTGCTCCGGGTTCAGGAGCCTGGGATCGTAGTCCACCTCGAACCTGGCTGCGGCTCCGCCTACGAAGCGCGCGGCCAGCACGCCGCGCACAGACGCGAGGGACTTGGATACGAGGTCAGTGCAGTGGCACTGATCCTGCTGGTGCCCGGGCAGTAGGCGCCCGAGTTCTATCGACGCGGTTGCCATATGCGTGGGCCTCCTGGGCCCGACGACTCATTATATATGAATATCTGCTCATGTATTGGCTGGTGGTCCAGCAGGTAGGCGACCGGCGCTCATCCTGCACGGAGCGGGTCGAGGATCGGTGCTACCAGGGAGTGACCCGTGACCACCACGTGACCACTGCGCTGGTACTGCGAGGACCGGTGCTAGCGGGGAGTAACGCCCACGTAACGGGCTGTTCTACCGGACCCGCCACCTCACCAGAGCTCGGCGGCGTGCTGCAGCACGCCGTCCAGCATGGACCGGACGTGGTCGTCTGCCAGCCGGTAGTACACGTGCCGCCCGCGCTTACGGAACTCCACCAGGCGGGCCGTGCGCAGGGCGCGTAGCTGATGGCTGACGGCCGACTGCGTCATGGCGAGCGCGTCTACTATCTGGTGCACGCACACCTCGCCACCCCGCAGCATCAGCAGGATGCGCAGGCGCGTCGGGTCGGCGAAGCCCTTGAGCAGCGCCACCGACTCGTCGAGGACCTCCTCGGAGATGCCCGGTTCGAACCTGACGTCGGCGTTGCAGTCGGCGTCCGCCTCGGCCGGTCGGACGACGGAGGAGGTCACGGTGCGCTGCCCCTGAGAAGACCGGGGCTGGTCGAGAGTGCCACGCTTCAATAATAGCCGGGCGCCCCCGCCCCTGGCGTCACGCGGGCACGCGACTGGCACGCCCTTCCGAGCTGCAGCAACACGCCCCGCACCTGGCGTCACGCGGGCACGCGGCCGCAACGCCATCAGTGCCATCGAGGGCGGCCCCCGCACCCGGGGTCACGCGCCGAGTGACGCGGAGTGACGTGGTGCATAACGCGGCGCCCGTGACCGGTAGTACGTTGCTGCAATGCCTAAGCGCGCCCTCTTCCTGCTACTAGCCCTAGCGCTGTTCGCCGCCGCCTGCGCTCCTGCCAGCAGGGGTGACGGGCCGGACCGAAGGCCCAGCTACGGCGAGACCACCACGAGCCTGGCCAACGCCATCAACCGGGAACGCGCCAGCGGAGCCGTATGCAACGGCCGTGCCTACCCGGCCGTTGCGCCCCTCAAGCTCGAGTCTCGCCTCGTGCGCGCAGCGGAGAAGCACTCGCAGTTCATGCGTGACACCAACACCATGAGCCACCGTGGCCGCAACGGCTCTACCGTCGGCCAGAGGGTCAGCGCCGAAGGGTACGTGTGGAGCACGGTGGGCGAGAACATCGCCTGGGGCCAGAAGAGCGTGGGTCAGGTCGTCGCCGCCTGGATGGACAGCAAGACGGGCCACTGCGAGGCCATCATGAGCGGCGAGTTCAAGGAGCTAGGAACAGCTAGGGTAGACGACTTCTGGACGCTGGTCTTCGGAACACCCCGTTAGAGCCGGAACGTGACAACCAGGGACGGTCTGTTACCCTTACCGGGTCAGCTTGCCCGTTACGTTACTTGACCGTTCTCTACGACCGTTACGGAGTTTCACAGATGAGCAGTGCAGAGCAGGCCGAGCTAGGCCGGTCCGAAGGTAGTTCCTCCAACCCCTCCACGACATCGAAGCCGCCCACCGGCGCCATATCGGCGCGCCCCGTGAAGCTGGCTGCCCGCAACCTCTCGAAGGTGTTCGGCCCCAGACCGGAGCGCGCGCTGGAGGTGCTGCGCCGGGGAGGCACGAAAGCCGACGCCCAGAAGCTCGGCGCAGCCGTGGGCGTGTACGACGCCAACATCGAGATACGAGAGGGTGAGACGTTCGTACTCATGGGCTTGTCCGGCAGCGGTAAGTCGACGCTGCTGCGCATGTTCAACCGCCTGCACGAGCCCACGGCCGGGCAGGTGCTGGTGGACGGCGCCGACATAACCCGCCTGCGCCGCAGCGAGCTTCTCCAGGTACGGCGCCGCAAGTTCAGCGGCATGGTGTTCCAGCAGTTCGCCATCCTCCCGCACCGGACCGTCGTAGACAACGTGGGGTACGGCCTGGAGGTGCAGGGTGTTCCCGTGAGCCAGCGCAGGCGCCTGGCGCGGGAGGCCACGGCGCTCGTGGGGCTGGCGGGCTGGGAGGAGTACTACCCGTCCGAGCTGTCTGGGGGCATGCAGCAGCGCGTGGGCCTGGCGCGGGCGCTGGCGGTGGACGCAGACATCCTGCTGATGGACGAGGCGTTCAGCGCCCTCGACCCGCTCATCCGACGCGAGATGCAGGACGAGCTGATAGAGCTGCAGGCGCGGGTCAACAAGACCATCGTCTTCGTGACCCACGACCTGGACGAGGCGCTGAAGCTGGGCGACCGCATAGCCATCATGAAGGACGCCCGCGTGGTGCAGATCGGCACGGCGGAGGAGATCCTCACCAACCCCGTGGACGCTTACGTGGAGGCGTTCGTGGAGGGGGTGGACCGTGCCAGCGTGCTCACCGCCGCCAACATCATGCAGCCCGCCAAAGAGACGGCCTTCCTGCGCGACGGTCCCACCACGGCGCTCACGAAGATGAGGCGCCACGGGCTGTCTGGCATCCTCGTCACCGACACGGAGCGCAGGGTTCACGGCTACGTCACCGCTGCCGGCCTCAGCGCGCAACGCGAAGACCCGGCCGCGGCGCGCGACAGGCTCGACCCTGAACGCCTGGAGCCGGCCGTGACGGTCAACCTGGACGCCCCCCTGCAGGACATCATCGGCATCGCCTCCGAGGTGAGCGGTCCCATAGGTGTGGTGGACGGCTCCGGGCGTCTGCGCGGCGTGGTGGTGAAGGGCGCCATCCTGGCGGCGCTGGTGAGGCCGGGGCGAGAGGAAGCTCAGCAGGTGGGGGCGAGCCATGTTTGACTTCCGGGTCCCTCTGCGCGACTGGATAGAGACGGCCGTTCGCTACCTGCAGACCACGTACCAAGGGGTGTTCGACGGCTTCAGCGACACCGTAGACATGCTCATCAAGGCGCTGCTCAACCTCTTCCAGGCCGCCCCCACGCTCGTGCTCATGGCCGCACTGGTGCTGCTGGTGTTGGCGCTGGCCGGCTGGCGCCTGGCCCTGTTCACGGCCGCCGGGCTGCTCCTCATCGAGAACATCGGGTTATGGACACCGTTCCTCAACACGTTGGCGCTGGTGGTCACGGCCCAGCTGCTGATAGTGGTGGTGGGCCTGCCGCTCGGCATACTCGCGGCCAGCAGCGAAGTGGCCGAACGCATCATGCGACCGGTGCTGGACTTCATGCAGACGATGCCGGCGTTCGTTTACCTCATACCGGCCGTCATGTTCTTCGGTATAGGCCTCGTGCCGGGGGTGGTGGCCACGTTCGTGTTCGCGCTGCCGCCGCTCGTGCGACTCGTGAACCTGGGCATACGGCAGGTGCCGGGCGACCTGATAGAGGCGGCCGACGCCTTCGGCTCCACGAGGTGGCAGAAGCTCATGAAGGTCCAGTTCCCCGTGGCCATGCCGACAGTGCTGGCGGGTCTCAACCAGTCGATCATGCTCAACCTGTCTATGGTCGTCATCGCCAGCATGATCGGCGCGCGCGGTCTGGGCACCGAGGTGCTCCGGGGCATCCAGCGCATCCAGGTGGGCCAGGGGTTCGAGGCCGGCCTCGCCGTGGTGATACTCGCCATCATCCTCGACCGTATGACGGCGGCGGTGGGCAGGCGCACCGAGCGGAGGGTACGAAGGTAGAGCACCCTAGCAACGTGACCGTTGGTTGACCCTCGCGGCGTCAGAAACATATGCTCCATGCCACAACCAAACGCGGCTTCCCCCGGGCTAGCGACCATCCCTTCTAGGCGGTGGCTACGCTGACCACCTCGGGTTGCACGCCACGAAGGGAAACGTATGCGCATGTTTCGCAGACTGCTCGTAGGGCTTACGGCCATGATGCTGGCCGCAGCCTCGCTCGCCCAGACGGAGATCCTCTACTGGACCCATGAGGACCCGAACCGCACGGCGCTCGAAGAGGAACTGATCGCCAAGTTCGAAGCCGAGTACCCGCAGTACAAGGTCGTCAGGGTCACCAACCCGTCCGACCAGATGGCGCAGCTGGTCCTAACGGCCTTCGCTGCCAACCGTGGGCCCGACATCTTCAACATGGACATCAGCAACCAGTACCCGTACATCGTCAACGGTCGCGTCGCTCCCGTCAACGCCGCCGCCGCCGGCTACGCCAGCAGCCAGGCCATCTACGACGGCTACCTCGACGGCCTGCTCGACCCGGTCACCTTCGAGGGCGAGCTCTACGGCCTGCCGCTCGAGCTGACCAACTGGGCCATATTCCTGAACATGAACGTGTTCCGCGATGCCGGCCTCGACCCGCTGACCGACTACCCCAAGACCTGGGAAGAGATGATCGAGGTCGCCGACCAGCTCACCATCCGCGACGGCGACATAATCACGCGCCGCGGCTTCGACTGGCGCTACCCCTGGTACCTCAACTTCCTCGTTCCCATGGCCGAGCAGCTGGGCGGCCAACTGATCGGCGACGACGGCAAGAGCGCCATAGTGAACGACGAAGCGTGGCTGCAGGTGCTGCGCTACTTCCAGGAGTGGGGCCCGAACGGCCGCAACCTGGGTGCGCCCACCTACACCAACGCCCGCTCCCTCTTCAACCACGACAACAACGACATCGGCATGATGGAGTCCGGCCAGTACCAGGTGGCCCGCATCCTCAACGACAACCCCGACTTCAAGCCCGGCGAGGGCTGGATGGTCATACCCTTCCCGCAGTGGGAGAACGCGGTCAACGACGTAGCCGAGACCTTCTACGGCCACTACTGGATGGTCAACGCCCAGGCCAGCGCCGCCAAGCAGGAGGGCGCCTGGACGCTTCTAGGCTTCTTCTCCAGGCACGCCGACGAGTTCTTCGAACGCGTCGCCATCCTGCAGCCCACGCATGAGCTCGTGAACTCGGAGCTGTTCACCAGCCACCCATACTCCGAAGTGTTCATGAGCGACCTCGCCAAGGCCAAGGTCATCTACTACGCCGAGGACGCCCCCCGCATCCAGCAGGTGCTGAAGGACGCCATCGAAGCCGTGATGCTGCAGGGCCGCAGCCCCGAAGACGTGCTCGTGACCATGCGTGAAGGTGTCGAGCGCGCCCTGGCCGGACAGTACTAAGGGGTTAGCCGAAGATGGCCCACAAGGTCCGCTCCAGGCTGCCGGTGGGCACCAGAAGGGCGTTATGGGGCTGGGCGTTCGCGCTCCCAGCCCTCGCCTACTTCGCCATCTTCAGCTTCTACCCGATCTTCAACGCGTTCTGGCTGAGCCTTCATCACAAGAACGTGCTCTCATTGCGCCCGCCTACCTTCATTGGCTGGCGCAACTATCTTGATCTGGCCAGCTCCAGTCAGTTCCTGAACTCCTGGAAGGCCACGGGCCTGTTCACCTTAAGCACGGCGGTGCCCCTGGTCGTTCTCAGCCTGTTGCTGGCCACACTTATCGTCTCGCGCATCAACTTCCAGCGGGTGTTCCAGCTGGCCCTCTACTCGCCGGCTGTGGTGCCCGGGGTCGTCGCCGCCGCCATCTGGCTGCTGCTGCTCGACCCGCGCGGCATCGCCAACCAGTGGGTGAACTTCGTGCTGGGCGTAAGCGGGGTAGACCGCCAATGGCTGGCCAACCCCGAGATGGTGCGGCTGTCCACCGTCCTCGTGTACCTGTGGGGCAAGCTGGGCTTCTTCACCATCATCTTCATCGCCGGGCTGGGCGCCATCCCGCAGAGCGTCAAGGAGGCCGCCCGGGTGGACGGCGCTGCCGGCTGGCAGCTCTACCGTTACATCACGCTGCCGCTCCTCAAGCCCACCACGCTGCTCGTGTCGGTCATGGCCATGATCTTCTGCATGCGCACGTTCAGCACCCAGTACCTGTTCACGCAGGCGGGGGCGCCGCGCGAGCCCATCAACGTCATCACCTTAGGCATCTACACCACCGGCATCCGCGACTACCAGATAGGCCTGGCTAGCGCCATGAGCATCGTGCTGCTGGTAGTGATGCTGATCCTGGCCGTCATACAGTTCAGGCTCTCCGGAAGGCAGGGAGGCTGATGGTGGACGCTGCACGTAAACGCGAGCGCCGCGGCACCAACTCGGCGGTGCGACGCACGCCGGTGGAGCAGGTTGGTCATGTCGTCGGCTGGGTGGTGCTGGTGGGGGCCGTGCTGCTCGTGCTCACGCCGCTGGCGTTCATGTTCATCGCCTCGTTCATGCCCGCGCGTGACATCATGCGCATGCCCTTCTCGTGGTGGCCCGACAGCTTCTACCTCGACAACTTCTGGCAGGCCATCAGGGGTAACGACGGCAAGTTCATATTCCCGCGCGCCATCCTCAACTCGGTCATCGTGTCCGGCTCCGTGGCTGTGACCACCGTGCTGCTGGCCTGCCTGGCGGGCTACGGTCTGACCAAGCTGTCGTTCCGCGGCAGCAACATCGTGTTCATCCTCATCCTGAGCACCCTGATGATCCCGTTCGAGGCCGTGATGATCCCTTTGTACGTGGTGGTCACCGGCATGAACCTGCAGGACAGCTACCTGGGCCTGATCGTGCCGTTCCTGGTGAGCGCCTTCGGCGTGTTCCTCATGCGGCAGTCGCTGCTGTCGTTCCCCGACGAACTGCTCGACGCCTCCCGCATAGACGGCGCCTCCGAACTCGGCATCTTCTTCCGCATCGTGCTCCCCAACATGCTGCCGGTCATGGCCGTGCTGGCCATCCTGACGTTCGAGCAGCAGTGGGACAACCTCATCTGGCCCCTCCTCGTCATCCAGAGCCCCGAGCTCAAGACCATGCCGCTCTACGTCGTGCAGTTCATGGACGAGAAGAGCACCAACGAGGGTGCCATGATCGCCGTGGCTGCGCTCGCCAGCATCCCCATGCTGGTCATCTTCTTCAGCCTGTCCCGGTTCTTCCTCAGGGGAGCGAACGTCTTCTCGGCCGGCAAGGAGTGAGCGCCGGCCTGACCCCGAAAGTTGAGTTCTGAATGGCGAGAACCCTCGCGATCTTCGACGTGGGCGGTGTGATGGTCGACGGCCACGACGTGCGACCCCGCATGGCCGAACTGCTGGGCATCGAGCTGGCTGAGCTCTTGCCGTTGCTGGTGACCGCCGGCTCTGACGAACTGGCGGTAGGCCGCATGACGGCGGAGGAGTTCTGGCGGCGCATGCTCGACCTGACCGGTCGGTCGGTGAGTGAGGACCTGTGGGGCCTCACCTTCGCACCCACGCGCAGGCCGGCGCTGTACGGGCTGGTGGAGCGCCTGCAGGCAGCCGGCGTACGCGTGGTGGCCGGCACCAACACCATGGATTCTCACTACCGCATCCACCTGGACGCCGGCGACTACGACGTGTTCGAGAAGGTGTACGCCTCACAGCTGCTGGGCGTAGCCAAGCCCGACGTGAGGTTCTGGCAGATGATCCTGGAGTCTGAGGGCGTACCGGCTGAGGGCGCCGTGTTCGTGGACGACATGCCGGAGAACGTGGCGGCGGCGGCCGGCGTAGGGCTCACCACCGTGCAGTGCGTCGACGTGCGGCAGACGGTTAGCGCAGTGGAGGAGCTGTTCGGGCTAGCGCCTACGGATAGCTAGACCCCGCACGCCTCCCGACTCTCACCAGCCGCGCCGCAGGCCTGGACCATAAGAGCGGTTTGCGCCCACCCGTCATAAATGCTACGGTCGGAAGCGGCCGCGCTGTGGTCCTTCTGTACGTATGGCGTACGTGGTTACGCCTCAGGGCAACCTGGCTAGTGTGTGTTGTCCTACAATTCTTCGCCCCTACTCCAGTTTGGAGGAACCTCTATGAAGCGCTTGATATTCGCGCTAAGTGCGGTGCTGGCCATCGGCCTGGCTAGCGCCCAAAGTAACACCATCGAACTCGGTTACGTGCTGTGGGACTCCGAGATAGCCTCGACCCACGTCGTCGCGGCTGTGCTGATAGACGAGCTCGGCTACGATGTGAACCTCACCTCGGTAGACGCGGGCCCCATGTGGACCGGCATCGCTCAGGGCGACTTCGACGCCATAGTCGCCGCGTGGCTGCCGGCCACCCACGCCGACTACTGGAACCAGTACGGTAGCAGCCTGGTGGACCTGGGCGTGAACCTGGAAGGCGCCGACATCGGCTGGGCGGTGCCCGCCTACGTCGAGGTAGACAGCATCGCCGAACTCAACGATGTCGCCGGCCTGTTCGGCGGCCAGATAATCGGCATCGACCCTGGCGCCGGCCTCATGCGCGCCAGCGACGAGGCCATGACCGTCTACGGTCTCACCGACTTCGTGCTGCTGGACGGCTCTGACGCCGCCATGGCAGCCGCTCTCGACCGCGCCATCACGCGCGGCGAGCCCATCGTGGTGACCAGCTGGCGCCCCCACTGGATGTGGGCTGCCTACGACCTCAAGTACCTGGAGGACCCCGAGGGCGTATTCGGTGCTGCCGAGCAGATACACACCATCGTCAGCCAGCAGTTCGCCGACAACGGTCCCGAGGACGCCCTGGCCTTCCTCAGCAACTTCCGCTGGACGGGCGAGGACATGGGCGCCGTGATGCTCAAGATCCTGGACGGCATGGAACCGTTCGACGCCGCCCGCGAGTGGCTGAGCGAGAACCCCGAGCTGGTGCAAGGCTGGCTGGGAGACTGAGCAGGCGCCAGGTCGCTTAGGCGGCCTGCACTTCGTTGAGGCCACGCGCGAGAGCGGGGTCCTGACATGGTCAGGACCCCGCTCGCTGCCGTGACCAGGTTCAGAGCCTCAGGCCAGCACCTCAAGCGCCTTGTCGAGCCCGGCGAAGCCGAGTTCCAGCTCGCTCTCGCTGATGTTCAGCGGGGGCGTGATGAGCAGCACGTTGTAGCGCCCGAAGGCGTACACGCCGTTGGCGCGCAGGGCGCCCACCAGCTTGGCGATGGGGGAGTTGTCGCCGCGGTACCAGGGCACCAGGGGCTCCTTGGTGCTGCGGTTCTTGACTAGTTCGATGGTGTAGAAGGCGCCGATGCCGCGCACGTCGCCGATGACCTCGTGCTTGTCCTTGAGCTTGCTCAGGCCCGCCTTGATGATGGGGTCGAGTTGGCGGCCGCGCTCGAACAGGCCCTCCTTCTTCAGGGTCGTGACCGTGGCCAGGCCGGCGGCCATGGTCATGGGGTGGCCGGCGTAGGTGTGGCCGCACATGAGCGCGTTGTCGTCGAAGTAGTTGGCCAGGCTCTCGCGCACCATGACACCGCCCAGGGGCAGGTAGGCGGAGGAGGAGCCCTTGGCGAAGGTGATCATGTCGGGAGTGACGCCGAAGCGCGTGGCGGCGAAGCGGTCGCCGACGCGGCCGAAGCCCGTCATGACCTCGTCGAAGATGAGCACGATGCCGTGCTCCTCGGTCAGGCGCCGCACGCCGGCCAGGTAGCCCTCGGGGTACACGATGACGCCGTTGCTGCCCACCACCGGCTCGACGATGAGCGCGGCGATGTTCTTGCCGCCCTCGAAGGTGATGACCTGCTCGAGGTGATCGAGCGCGCGCTGCACCTCGACGGCGGGGTCGTCCGTGTGGAACGGGCTGCGGTAGGGGTAGGGCGCGAAGAAGTGGACGATGCCGGGCATGCCGGGCTCGTTGGCCCAGCGGCGGTCCTCACCGGTGAGGCTGCCGGCGCCCGGGGCGGAGCCGTGGAACGAGCGGTAGGCGGCCAGCACCTTGTTGCGGCCCGTGATCATGCGCGCCATCTTGATGGCGTCCTCGTTGGCCTCGCCGCCGGCCGTGGTGAAGAAGGTGCGGGCGCCTTCACTCCAGGGACTTATGTCTGACAGCAGCGCGGCGAACTCGCTGCGCACGTCGTTGATGAGGGAGGGCGGCACGTAGCACACCTTGGCGGCCTGCTCCTGGATGGCGCGCACCACCGCGGGGTGGCCGTGGCCCAGGTTGGTGGAGACGAGGCCGGCGCTCAGGTCCAGGTAGCGCTTGCCCTCGTCGTCGTACAGGAACGAGCCCTCGCCCCGTACGAAGGTGGGGCCGCCCACGGCGGACTGCTTGCTCCAGGGCGTGAGCACATGTTTGGTGGAGCGGGTGGTGGCTGCCAGGGTCATCTGCTACCTCCTACGTTTGCTCCCCGGTGCGCCTCGCTTGCCGAGCGGGCCAGGGACGTGGTTTTCAGTTGGCACGAGAGTACCGCAATCGGCGCGGCTGCAGGCGCCGATGTGACTCACTTCCTACTCGCGGCTGACTGAGCCGTCGGTCCTGCGGCCTGGCTCGAGTGGGCCGCCGATCGTGCCGGCGGTCAGTCTCTGTCAGATGGAGGTAGCCCTGGCCCAATCCACGTGCGGTAGCAGGTCGGCCACCAGCGCCTCGAGCCCTTGGCGGTCCTCCTCGTCGAAGTTGGCGGTGGCGGCGGAGTCGAGGTCGAGCACGGCCACCACTTCACCGCCCACCACGACGGGCACCACTATCTCGGAGCGGGAGCGCACGTCGCAGGCTATGTGGCCGGGGAACGCCTGAACGTCCGCCACGACCTGCGTGGTCCTGGTACTTACCGCCGTGCCGCACACGCCGCGGCCCACGGCGATGCGCACGCACGCCGGGCGGCCCTGGAACGGTCCCAGCACCAGCTCTCCGCCCTTCATGAGGTAGAAGCCCGCCCAGTTGAGGTTCGGCAGCCAGGCGTACACCTCGGCGGCCGCGTTGCCCAGGTTGGCGAGCCAGTCGGTCTCATGTTGCACCAAGGCCCTCACGCGGGCGCGCAGCTCCTCGTAGCGCTCGGGCTTCGCTGCGCCCAGGTTCAGGTCCAGGTACTCGAGCGACGGTTCGTGTGGCGCGGCGGGTTGATCTGTCATGGGGGTGACTCTACTTCCTCACGGGCCCAGGCGCTGTCTGCCGTGAGCTCGTCGCCAGCCACGGTAATCTTGACTAGATAACTCGGATTTATGTAGGTTGTGCCGATGGCTAAGCGCGGCTGGAACGGTTGGTTCATGAAGGCCTTCGGCGCGGAGGACCGGGTCCTGGAGGTCACCGCCGTCGCCGACGTGTCTCCGGTGTTCCGCCGCATCACGTTCTCCAGCCCGCAGCTCGTCGCGGAGCGCGAGTACGGTCCCGCAGCCTGGCTGAGGTGCTGGCTGCCGGCCGTGGACGGTAGCGGGCGCGAGTTCCAGCGCGGCTACACGATGGTGGACGTCGAGCCCGAGACGGGGCGCTTCGCCATAGACTTCCTGCTGCACGACACGGACGGACCGGGC
The DNA here is from genome assembly GCA_044462445.1 of Truepera radiovictrix. Taxonomy (GTDB): domain Bacteria; phylum Deinococcota; class Deinococci; order Deinococcales; family Trueperaceae; genus JAAYYF01. Next base: position 47,064 of record JBIQNJ010000013.1, read on the forward strand.
TCCGCCTGGGCACGCCAGGCACAGGTGGGCGACCGGATCGCCGTTCAGTACTACGGCGGTGAGGGGTTCCGCCACCCAGACCTGGAGCCTGAAGGCTGGCTGCTCGTGGCCGACGAGGCCTCGCTGCCGGCCGTCAACGAGATCATCAAGACTCTGCCGGACCACCTGCCCATCGACCTGATCCTCTACTGCGACGAGGGGCACTTCTCCATGCTGCCGGTGGTGGACCACCCGCAGCTGCAGGTGACGCGTGTTCCGACCGCGCGCGGCCTGGCGGCGCTGGAGGCGGCCATAGCCGCCTCGGACCGCGCCGACTGGTACGCCTGGGTGGTGATCGAGGCTGCCGACACGAAGCACCTGCGCGGCTTCCTCAAAGACATGGGCTTCCCGGCCGCATCTACCTACTTCCAGGCCTACTGGGTCAGGGGCAAGGAGATGGGCACGAGTCGGGCGGAGGGGCAGGCCGAGCCGGCCAAGGCCAAGGCTGCCCGCGAACGGCCGGAACCTAAGGCCCGCGGGGAGGGGCCAGGCGTGTGGCGCAGCGCCGCCGGCGCCCGCCTGCTGGCGCCGCTGAGGCCGTTCCTGACGGGTGTGGCGGTAGCCCAGCTGGTGGCCAGCCTGCTGGAGTTCCTGCCGCTGTTGGGCCTCAGCTACCTCGCCACGAGGCTGGTCGGGGGAGAGGTGCCCGCGAACGTCACCCGGCTCATCGTCACGCTTGCGGCGCTGGGCGGGGTCGGAGCCCTGCTCACCAGCCTCAGCCTCGGCGCCGGCCACGTGGTAGACGCCGGTTTCAGTGCCACCTTGAGGAAGCGCCTGGTAGCCCACCTGCGCGCCTTGCCGCTGGGCTGGTTCGACCGGGGCAGCTCCGGCCGCGTTCAGCAGGCGGTGGAGGGCGACAGCAACAGGCTCCACGTGCTCACCACGCACGCCGTGCCAGACATCGTGGCTGCCAGCGTGCCGCCGGTCGTCATCCTGCTCGCGCTCCTCTTCACGCATCCGGGCCTGACGCTCCTGTTGCTGGTGCCCGTGGTCATCGCCTACGTGTCCTTCGCCCGCATGTACTACACGGGCATCGAGGACCTCAAGAAGAACGTCAAGTGGCTGGAGCGAGTGAAGTCTAGGGCGGCCGCCTTCCTGTCGGCCATCCAGGTCGACCGTTTCTTCCCGACCCCGTCGTTCGCCCGGCTGCTCGAGGAGCGCCAGGACTTCTTCCAGCGCATGCAGCGGCCCACGGCCAGGCTGCGGGCGGTGACAGACGTGACCGTCAGGCCTGCCACTGTGTTCGGGCTCTACGTGCTGGTGGGCACCCCCCTCGTGCTGGCCGGTGTGCTGGGCCTCGGCAGGCTGGTGCCGTTCCTCGTCCTGGCGCCCAGCTTCGGCACCAGCATCCTGGGGCTCCTGTACACCTTCGCGGCGCTCAGGGAGGCCAACGCGGCGGCCCAGCGCGTAGGGCTCCTGCTGGAGGAGCCCACGCTGGCGCCGCCGACGTCCGACGCTCCGCTCCCAGCCGGCCAGGGTCGCCTGCTGTTCGACTCGGTCACCTTCGGGTATCACCCGCGGAGGCCCGTCGTGCGCGAGCTGAGCCTGGAGCTGCGGCCCGGCACCGTCACGGCCCTCGTCGGTCGTTCGGGTGCGGGCAAATCGACCGTGGCGGCCCTGGCGGCCAGGCTGCATGACCCGCAGAGCGGCAGCATCTCGCTGGACGGGCGCCCACTGGCCGACTACCCGCCGCACGAGCTGAGCAGGCGTCTGGCCTTCGTGTTCCAGCAGCCGCAACTGCTGGACGACACGGTGGCGGCCAACCTGCGCCTGGCCAGGCCCGACGCCACCGACGACGAGCTGCACCAGGCGCTGGCCGAGGCGCAGCTGGCCGGCGTGATAGCGGCACTGCCGGACGGGCTGGACACGCGTCTGGGCGGCGCGTTCAGGCTCTCTGGGGGAGAGTCGCAGAGGCTGGCGCTAGCGCGACTGCTGCTCAGCGACCCCCAGGTGATCGTGCTGGACGAGGCGACGGCCTACGCCGACCCCGAATCGGAGGCGCTCATGCAGAGCGCCGTCACGAAGCTGGTAGCGGGCAGGACGGTGCTGGTGATCGCGCACCGGCTCCAGACGATCGCCAACGCTCACCAGATCGTGGTGATAGAGGACGGCCGGGTGGCCGAGAGCGGTACGCACGCCCACCTGCTCGGCCTCGGTGGCATATACGCCCGCATGTGGCGCGAGCCGGCGGTGGCGGCGTGAGGAGCTTGCGAGCGCTGCTGGCTGCCGCCCGCGTCGGCAGGCAGGCGCTGTGGGCCCTTGGTTGGCTGACGGCCGGGTCGTTGGCCCGTGCCATAACCGTGATACTCGCGGTGCCGCTGCTCGTGGGTCTGGCGGCCAGGGACCCGGCGACGTGGTGGTACCTGCTGGCCTTCACGGCCACCCTCGGCGTGGGGGCCGCGTTCGACCTGCGCGCCTCGCTACGCGCGTTCGACGTAGGCCTGGGCGTGGCGGCCAACCACGACACCGTGCTGCTGAAGCACGTTCGCGCTGCCCCCGCCTCCTGGTTCACGCCCGAGCAGCGCCAGCGGCTCGAGCAGATGTTCTCGAGCGGCGGCACGGAGCTGGCGCAAGGCTTCGCGCACCTGCTCGGGCCGCTCTTCGACGCCCTGCTGACCACTACCTTCATCGCCCTGCTGGTCTTCCTGGTAGCACCCGGGCTGGCATGGGTGCTGGCGCTGCTGGTGGCGCTGCACCTCGCCGCGTTCGCCGTTCAGGTGGCGCTCTCTCGCAGCAGCGAGCGCCACTGGTTCGAGGCGGCGGAGCGCTTCAGCCGGGCTCTAGGCGAGTTCTCGCGGCTGCAACCCCTGCTACGCATGGCGGCTCAAGACGCCGGCACACGGGTGGCTGAGGCGGTGGAGGGGCAGAGAGCGGCCTCACTGCGGCTGGCCGTGAGCGGCGTGGCCGGCCACCAGGCCATCACCTTGGTGCGCGTCGCCGCCCTCCTCCTGATACCGCTCCAGATCGTGACCTCACTGGCGGCCGGGGCCCTGACCGCGGTCGAGGCGGCAGCCCTCGTGGTCGTGGCGGCCCGCTTCCTGGACCCGTTCCTGCAGCTCGACAGGCTCGGGGCCACCCTCACCAGCCTGATAGCCGTCCTGAGCCGGCTCGACAGCGCGTTCGTGCCTCCGGCGGCAGCCGTAGCGGCAGGGGCTGCCGGCGCCGCTAGGGCGGCCGCGGCCGCCCCCGGCACGGCAGCGGGTCGGGCGTCTGACGTCACCTTGGCGGCGCGCCCGGGCCCGGCGGCCGCCCCCGCGATCCGGTTCGACAGCGTGAGCTTCACCTACCCCGGCAGACCCACCCAGGTGGTGGCCGACGTGAGCTTCGACGTGCCCAGCGGCTCCACCCTGGCCATAGTCGGCCCGTCCGGGTCGGGGAAGAGCACGCTGCTCGCGCTCATCGCCGGGCTGGTTGAACCCGGCGCCGGGGCTATCAGCTACAGCGGCGTGCCGCGTGAGGTTCTCGGGGCTGACGGTGTTGCCGAGCGCACCTCCGCCGTGTTCCAGTCGGTGGCTCTGGTGGGTGAGACGATCCTCGAGAACGTGGCCGCCGGCGACCCGCACGCCACCCAGCAGCAGCTAGAGGAGGTGGCGCGCGCAGCGCAGCTCGACGAACTCATCGCGCGCCTGCCGCGCGGCTGGCTCACGCCCGTGGGCGAGGGCGGCGGGCAGCTGTCGGGCGGCGAGCGCCAGCGCGTCACCCTGGCGCGGGCGCTTCTCAAGAACGCGCCGCTACTGTTGCTGGACGAGGCTACCAGCTCGCTCGACACGCTGACCGAGGCGGGCTTCATGGCGGCGCTTGAGGCCAGCCGCGGCGCGCAGACGCGCGTGATCGTGGCGCACAGGCTCAACACCATCGCCGGCGCCGACAAGATCCTGTTCATCGAGGGCGGCTCGGTTCGTGAAGCCGGCACGCTGGGTGAGCTGCTGGACGCCGACGGCAGGTTCGCCGATTACTGGAAGCAGCGGCAGGTGGCGGCCAGCTGGACCCTGGCCTGAGGCGACCTGGCGCCGCGTGGCATGGCTAGGCGCGCGGTTCAGTCGACGGTCTCTATCACTACCTCGCCCACGCCCGCGCTGATGGCAAGGTCTACCCGCATGGAAGCGGCGTCGTAGCTGGGTGAGAGGTAGCTGTCGTTCTCACGCAGGAAGTAGCTGGAGGCGTTGACGCGGCCCAGCCCCGTCTTCACGCTGATCCTGACGGGTAGGGCCTTAGGCACGCGCACGACCGTGGTGCCGACGCCGCCGTCGATGGAGCCCCTGAACGCGCCCGTAGCGGGCAGTATCACCGTCACCTGGCCCACGCCCGCGTCGATGTCGAGCGCCTCTATCTGCAGCTGCCGCAGGTCCAGTAGCGCCGTGCCGACGCCGGCGTCTACGGAGAGGCTGATGGGTACTCGGCCCGTGAGCGACACGTCCCACGGCACCTCGCCACCCATGGTGGGGAACCTTATGCCCGTCCTGCGGGTGGTAGCTGTGAGAGTGCCCCGGTCGCCCCGGCGGTCGTAGTCCACACGCACCTGGGTGCTGGCGCGCTGGCCCAGCGTGCCCTCCGCAAGAGAGGTCTGCCGGTCTGCGCCGGTCAGCTGCAGCGCGGCCACGCCCGGTGCCAGGTGGACGCTGGCACTCGTGGCGCCCTCCAGCTCCTGCGCTACCACGACCTGGTTGTCGCCTCCGATCACTGCCGCGCGCATGCCGCCACCACCGACCAGCAGGGCTATCACGGCCACGAGCGCGGCGCCGTAGACGAGCCGGCGACGGCGGCCGCCCGTGACCAGGTCGACGCCGACCGCCACCAGGGCGATGGGCCACAGCTCGGAGGCTCTCACGAGCGAGCGCCAGTCGAGCCAGCCGAACTGGACCGCGAGCATGAGCGCTCCGATGGCGATGAGTATGTAGGCGAGGCCGGAGGCGTTGAGCCCGCCGCTGCGTCCGGCTCCGGCCCCGGGCCTGCCGCCCGCCGGGCTTCCGGCCGACCCGCCGCTGGAACCGCTGGCGTCGCTTCCGGCCGTACCGACGCTCTGGCGGTGGTTCTCTTGCTCGTTCATGGCACCCAATCCCGGCGTGTGTTCGTCGCCGTGTTGGCACCAGTTGAGCACCAGGTGCAGCCGGACCGCATCAGCCAAAGGGTTGAGACTGCCGGCTGCACCGTCGTGCGGGCGTCCCACCAGGAGGGTGGGAGGGGTCGCGTTCCTCGGTGAAGAGACGCGTAGGGCTCGCCGGGCTGGTCGGCTAGTCGGTCACGGCCGCCACGAAAGCCACGTCGTCAAGCTGGAACGCGAACTCGCCGTGCTCTCCGGCCGAGAAGATGACCGCCATAAGGCCCGACACGTCGCAGCCTCCGACCGTGCTCAGGTCGACAGACACGGCCTGCCACTCCTCTGTCACCTCGAACACGTGCTCCGGCGGCACCTGGCCTGTGTTGGCGCAGAATAGCTGCACGCGGTAGCTGGCCGGCTGACCCCGGACGGCGAAGCTCAGCACGGGTCGGCTGGAGAGGTCGGCAGGAGCGAACGGCTGCACACCGGGCATGTACATGGCGCCGGCCCACGGCAGGGCGAACTGGTCACCCACCACGCCGCTGACCTGCAGGGAGTGACCGCTGTCTCCAGCTCCGCCCTCGACGACCTCGATGGTGGCCGTAGAGTCGCCGCCGGCCTGCTCATCGGTCGTGGCTGCCCACGGCTGGCCGAACAGCGCGGTCGCCTCGCCGGTCTCGAAGTCGCTGATCAGCAGTGGCCCCTCACCCTGAAGCTGCTCGGCCTGCGCCGCCGCTGCGGCCTGTGCCTGTGCTGCGGCGTCAGCCAGCGCCTGGCGGTACGCCTCCCTGTCTGCCGGTACGCCCCGCTTGAGGACGGTGACGATGTCGCGGCTCGCCGTGATGTCGGTAGTGGGGTCGCCCTTCACCACCAGCAGGTCGGCCACCATGCCCGGCGCTATGCGGCCCCTGTCTTGCAGCCCGAAGGTGTCTGCGTTGACGGAGGTGGCGGCCGCCAGCGCCTCGGCGGGCGTCAGGCCGGCGCCCACCAGCAGCTCGAGCTCCCGGTGCATGGTGGCGCCGAAGGCGGTCCCCGGGTTGGGAGCGTCGGTACCTGCCAGCACGCGCACGCCGGCCTGGTGCAGCAGCTCTATGCCGGCCCGGGCGTTGGCGTAAGCCAGGTCGGGGAAGCCCGTGTACGGGTTGGCCAGGCTCTGCAGGTCGGCGGGTGTGAGGTAGGGTGCCACGCGCTCGTCCGTTGCCAGGGTCGTGTCGACCTCGTCGTCCACGCCCACGCTCTGGAACACGGAGAGGGTGGGGACGACGAACACGGCACCGGCCACCATGGCGTCTAACAGCTCGGCGGTGGGCGGTGCGTCGGAGAACATGTGGGCCAGGCCGTCCGTGCCGGCACGCACGGCCATCTCCGCTGCCGCTAGCGTCTGAACGTGGGTTACCACCTGGAGCCCCTGGGCATGCGCGGCCGCGATGACGGCGCTGACCGTGCGCTCGTCCAGTGTGGGCGTCTCGAAGCCCATCTCCTCGCCGGTCTCGAGGACGACCTTGATGTAGTCCGCGCCCGCGGCCACCCGGTCGGCCACCCACGCCTCCGCCTGTGCGGGGTCGGTGAGCGTGTCTATGGTGATGCCGAACTGCGTGCCGTGGCCGCCCGGCGCGGTGGCCAGGGTGCCGGCGGACAGCATGTCGGCCCGGTAGGCGGCCCCGCCCGCCTCCTGCTCCGCCCGCATCTGCGCAGCGAACTCCTCCGCCGTGAACATGTCGTAGACGGTGGTAACGCCGAACATCAGCGCCTGCGTGAGCATCTCGGGCGTGAAGGCGTGAACGTGAGCGTCTATCAGGCCGGGCAGCAACGTCATGCCCGAGCCGTCTAGCAGTTCAGCCTCCTGGGGCACGTCCACCGACTCGCCGACGGCTGTGATGAGGCCGCCCTCTATCACGACGGTCGCCGGGCCCTGAAGCGCGCTGCCGTCGAAGTAGTGGATGTTCTCGAACACCAGCGGGGCGGCGCTGCGCTGCTCCGGCGGCTGCTGCGCGGCGGCCGGTGGGAGCAGGGCGCCGAGCAGTGCCGCCGTGAGGACGCCGGCCGCTGTGAGGGCGCGGCGGAGCCGGGCGACCAGTCCGCTTCCCGCCGGCCGCGCTGCGGGTGTGCCGCGCTCGTGCGCTTTCGCTGTCTGCGTCTCGTACATGGTGCCTCCAAGCCATGGGGCCGCAAAGGTTCGGCGCCGAGGCCTGGGGTCACCCTAGCCGCCGCTCCGGCTGAGATGGGTGAGGGGAGGAGTAGAGGGGCTAGTCGAGGGTCAGGTAGTAGGCGCTGGCTCCGGCCGGCCCCGCCTCGTCGCTCAAGGCCCGCACCCTGACGAGCTGGCCGGCCGCCACGGTGGTGGGCACGCCACTCTGCAGCGTCCTGGCGTTCGTGCAGCCCACGTCGAACAGCTCGGCCCGCATGGCTATGGCTGGGGAGGCGTCGAACGTCAGGTGGCCCGACGCCGTGAGCTCGAACCAGTCCGTGTCGCCTACCAGCTCGGTGGCGCCGCTGTCCGTGCCGCGCCCCAGCGGAGCTGCGTTGGCGCACACCTCGTTGGGTTCATTAAGGTCAGCGAACGGCTCCGCCGTCAGGTGAACGGTCACGGTGCGCGAGGTCGCTCCGGGGTTGTGCACGGTGAGGGTGGCGCCGCCGGCGCTGCCGGGCAGCAGGACGCACGGGCCCACGCACACGCGGGCCACGCTTATCGCCAGCGGGTCGAGCGAGGCGCCCTCCTCGGCGCCGGTCGGAGCGGCCTGGCCCGGCTGCAGGCGCCGGAAGCGACTGGGGTCCACGCTGTAGTACTCCTGCGCCCCCTGCCTCACCTGGATGGACGGGGCGCCGCCGACCTCCACGTACACGACGGCGCCACGAGCCGTGCCGGGCACCCGGACGTCGAAGTGACCGTCGGCTCCTGCGGGCAGGCGGACCGTGTAGGGCCCCCCTCCGACCTGCAGGACGGGCAGCGTGATCTGCACGGTGGCCGCCGCGGTGTCGCTGTAGCCTGCCTCGTTCGTCACCGTCAGGGCGATGCGCTTGGGGCCGCTCGCGCTGTACACGTGCCGCACTGTGGCGGCGTCGACGCCGCCCTCTACCTTGCTGCCGTCACCCAGGTCCCAGCGGTAGCGCACGATGCCGCCGTGCTCGTCGTAGGAACCTCGGGCGTCCAGGCTCACCTCGTTACCGTTGACCGTGAAGGTGAAGCGCGCGTACGGCGCCACGCGCTGCAGTGTCACGTCGGGCAGCACCGAGGTAGCGCCGCTCTCGAACGGCCGGCCCTCGACCACGACGGGCGCGTAACCGGGGGCAGAGAAGCGCACGTCGAAGGTTCCCGGCGGCACCCCCACTAGGGTGTAAGCACCGCCGGCCTCGGCCAGCGTGACCAGCGGGGTGGTCAGCAGCTCGACCCGCACGCCGCCCGCTGCGGGCCGGTCCGAGAGGTAGGCGGCCCCCTCGAGCGTGGCGGTGGGCTCCAGGGTGATAGTCACCGCGGCCTGCGCGTCACGCGCCACCGTCACGTCGGGCAGGTAGGCCGCCAAGGACGGTTCCAGCGTGACTGTCAGCGCGTAACTGC